>SXPC01000270.1 GCA_005778225.1 Planctomyces sp.
CATAAACGGCGTGTCTTTGTGATTCAGGTCGGCGAGCTTCTGTGACCCCAGCATGCCCCCTTCTGCACAACCACCATTGTCCGAGAGGAAGAAGATGACGGTATTCTCAAGGTCACCGTTTGTCTTCAGTGTCTCAACGACGCGACCGATATTCTGATCCATGCGATCCACTTGAGCCGCATAGATCGCCATACGCAGGTCCATTTCTTTCTTCTTCTCATCATTTAGTGAATTCCAGGCAGGCGAATCGGGCGGACTCATCTTCCAGTTCTTCTTGATGATTCCCATCTCGATCATCCGTTGATATCGCTCCTGACGCAGCTTGTCCCAGCCCATCATGTACTTGCCAACGTACTTGTCGACTGTCTCCTGCGGTGCCTGCAACGGCCAGTGAGGCGCGGTGTAGGCGAGGTAAAGGAAGAAGGGTTTCGAACTGGCTTCCTGTTCTTTGCGACTTTCGTTGAGGAAGCGGATGGCGTAGTCGGTGAAAGCATCGGTCAGGTAGTAATGATCGCCTTCCGGTTCAATGGGATCCTGCATGAGTGTCAGACCACGCGGAGCCTTCGGGGCGAAGTAGTTCGTTCCGCCGGAAAGAATGCCATAGTATTTTTCGAAGCCCCGGGAAAGTGGTCGCATGGCGGGATCAATCTGACCGACGTGCCACTTCCCCGACATCAGCGTCTGATAGCCTGCTGGCTTGAGGACTTCTGCGATCGTGACGCAATTCTGGTTCAAAAAACCCTGGTAAGCGTCAATCTCGGACAAACGACGCTTATTGGCGCCCGGCTCCGGTACCATATGACCAATCCCTGCCTGATGCGGATGCAGCCCGGTCAGCAGCGATGCCCTCGTCGGACAGCAGCGAGCCGTGTTGTAAAACTGTGTGAACCTCAAACCATCCTTAGCGAGCGCATTCAGGTTGGGCGTCTCAATTTCACCGCCGTAGCAGCCGATATCGGAGTAACCCATGTCATCAGCCATAATGATGACGATATTCGGACGCTCATCAGCATGGCTGGTCTGCGAGAAAAAGTTCAAAACCAGACACCCCAGGAGAACAACCGCGAACATTCTGGACGCCAAGTGTGTCGAGTGCATAAATCTGGTTCCTGTCGATCGGAGTCGCGTTTTCGGCAGGCGAGGCAGTTCCGGCTGGAGTCGAAACATGTCGCAATCGTGTTCAGTTTAACACAGTCTTCTCAAATTGACTTGATCGCAAACCAGAAAAACGTATGATCTTCTCAGTGAAACACTTTTTCGACTGGATTCACCCCATGCCTGCCTTCAACCTGTCCCTACTGCTACTACTAGGCAATACCCAGCCCAGCTAGGGAGCGGACAGGTTCCATTGATACAAATCATCAAACCTGAGGTCCCCTGGCCTCAGGTTTTTTTGTGTCCATCGTTCGGACACAGAAGGCTTAGGCGGACCATAACGATAGTTTTCCTGGGAGTCAGCAATGTCCACCGCGACACCGGCCAGTGTAGTACCGGCCACCGAGACGATCACCATCTTCGACACCACCCTCCGCGACGGCGAGCAGTCCCCCGGCTGCAGCATGAATATCGATGAAAAACTCGAAGTTGCCCAGGCGCTGGTTGATCTGGGGGTCGACGTCATCGAAGCGGGTTTCCCGATTGCTTCTCCAGGTGACTTTGAAGCCGTCCGCGCCATTGCCCGCAAGTTCGGCAGCCGCGCGACGATCTGCGGATTGGCTCGTTCTCGCGTCGAAGACATCGAGCGGGCTCGCGACGCCATCATGGAAGCAGAACGCAAGCGGATTCACGTCTTCCTCGCGACCTCTGCCATCCACCGCCAATACAAACTCAAGATGGCCAAGGAAGAAATCGTCAAGACCGCTGTCGAGATGGTGTCGTTTGCCAAATCATTCGTCAATGACATCGAGTTTTCTCCCGAGGACGCCGCCCGCACCGAACTCGACTTTCTCTGCGAAGTTGTCGAAAAGGTCATCGATGCAGGTGCCACCACGGTCAACAGTCCCGACACCGTCGGCTATGCGACTCCTCAACATTACTTCCACGTCATCCGCACGTTGAAGGAGAAAGTTCCAAACATCAGCAAGGCCGTCATCAGCACTCACTGCCACAACGACCTCGGCCTTGCAGTTGCCAACTCGCTGTCTGCTATCGAAGCGGGCGCCCGTCAGGTTGAATGCACCATCAACGGCCTCGGCGAACGGGCAGGAAACGCGGCACTCGAAGAGATCGTCATGGCTCTTCGCACCCGCAAAGACTACTACGGCGTTGATTCGAGGATCGTCACTCAAAAACTTTGTGCGACCAGCCGTCTGGTCTCCAATATCACCGGCATGAAGGTCCAGAGGAACAAAGCCATCGTCGGACAGAATGCGTTCGCCCACGAAGCCGGCATTCACCAGCACGGCATGCTCCAAGAGCGTTCCACCTATGAAATTATGCGTCCTGAAGACGTCGGCTACGTCGGTACGAACCTCGTCCTAGGCAAACACAGCGGTCGACACGCCTTCCGTGACCGCATCACGTCCCTCGGCTATACCCTCGACGATGAAGCCTTTCAGAAAGTTTTCACCGACTTCATCGAACTCGCCGACAAGAAGAAAGATATTTACGACTCAGATATCCAGGCTCTGATCGAAAACCGTCAGCAACAGCTCTCCGAAATCTGGAAGCTGAACCGCTTCCACACCACCGCGGGCACGGGGACGATTCCAACCGCGACGCTGGAAATGCAACACGAAGACGGCCGCGTTGTCACCGACGCTGCCACGGGTGATGGCCCGATCAACGCCGTTTTCTGGGCGATGGAACGGGTCGTCGGGCTGGCAGTCAAACTGGAAGACTTCAAAGTCAGCAGCGTCTCTCAAGGCAAAGACGCCCTTGGCGAAGTCAACGTCTCTATCCGCGATGGCAACCGCATCTTCCACGGCCACGGCCTCAGCACCGACATCATTGAAGCCTCCGCGAAGGCCTACCTGCAAGCCTTGAACAAAGCGCTCGCGACCCCTCGCTGATACCTCTCCCGCCTGATACCTCTCCCGCCTGATACCTCTCCCGCAGGGTCCTCTGTGATGTTGCGATAATGTCCAGAGGACACCGTTGGTCATGGAGGGCTACGTTCCCTCGATCGCGGCCCAGTCGACGAGTTCGATCGGTGGTTTGACGATCTCGGCGAGTTGATTACGGGCGCTCGTCTTATATCCCTTACCGCCACGGGCGACGATGGAGTATTTCGACTGGCCGTAAGTCATGGCTGTGCCGTTTTCGTTGACGGCTCGCAAGACGTCGCTGGGGCGGGACATGAAGGCCATGCCGAGGACGACGTCATCGGGCGGTATCTTGATCCCGCGAACACCCTTGCCGGCTCCCGATAAGACCGGGACATCATCGACCGAGAAGTGAATCACGCGAGCCTTTTTGGTTGCCAGGAAGATCGATAGAGTCTCAGCGGGAATGAGGTTGACGGAAATGACCTTATCACCCTCGATCAGGCGGGCGTATTTGCGACCCGCCTTGCTGGTTGTTGGCCGGAAGGCACCGAGAGGAATTCGCAGGACATTGCCTTTCGCCGTACAGACGAAGAGATAGGGCGGAGCAGGGGTGTTTTCGTCGGGTGCCTCGCCATCCTCGGGTGTGAAGCGGGCGTCGGTCGTCAAGCCGCAGAGAATATGAGTGCCATCGGCGAGCTTGAGGTGTTTCGAGAGTGGCTCGCCGTAGCCGGAGGAAGCAGGAATCTGCTCGATGGGCACCGTATACGCGATGCCATCGCTATTAAAGAAAATGACGTGATCGAGGGTACTGCCCGGGATGACGTCGATGATCGAGTCCCCTTCACGAACCCTGGTCTTGTCGACACTCGCAATTCGTCCCACGCGTTTGACCCAGCCATCTTTCGACAGCACGACGTTGGTGTTCTCTTTGACGATGTAGGCTTTCGCATCGAACTCGACGACTTCTTCCGACGAGCCGATGTTGGTTTTTCGCTTCGAGGTGAACTTTTCCGCGAGTGCCTGAAACTCGGTTTTGATCTCGCTCCAGAGAGCCGCCTCGGAGTTGAGGAGCTTTCGGATGCGGTTGGCTTCTTTCTGCTTCTCTTTCAGTTCTTGTTTGATGTCATCGATTTCGAGTGCTGAGATGCGATAGAGAGCCAGTTCGAGAATGGCTTCTGTCTGTTCCTCATCCAGAGGAAACTTGGCCATCAATTTCGCAGCCGCATCTTTCTTGCCCGAGCTGGCGCGGATGATCTTCAGCGCCGTATCGAGGTTATCGAAGATGATCGCGAAACCTTCGAGAATGTGAATGCGTCGTTCCAGTTGACGCAGCAGATACTCGAAGCGTTTGCGGACGACCTCCAGGCGGAAGTCGAGGAACTGTCGAAGAATCTCGATCAGAGACAGGCACCGAGGAACAAGAACACCTGTCTCATCAGGAATCAGGCAGGTGCTGTTGTAGTTGAAGTTCTGCTCGAGTGTCGTGTGTTTGTAAAGGTAAGACGTTACCACCTCCGCATCACCGGCAGAGCGGATGTCGAGAGCGATTCGCAATCCGTTTTCGTCGCTGGTTTCATCGTTAACGGCGAGCAGCTGCGGAATCTTGCGCGAGTTGACAATATCGCCGAGTGATGCGACGAGATCGTTGGTGGCAATGCCGTAAGGGACGGAATTGATGATGATCTGGGGCTTCTCGCCTTTGACTTCTTCCAGCGTCCACTCACCACGGACTTTGACCGCGCCGCGGCCCGTCTCGTAAACAGTTCTCAGCTGTGTTCGATCCGAAACGATGCGTCCGCCGAGCGGGAAGTCAGGGCCTTTGATGAACTTCATCAGCTGCGCGACCGTGACATCCGGCGCCTCGATCATGTGGATGCACGCTTTGAGGACTTCGCCCAGGTTATGCGGCGGCATCGAAGTCGCCATCCCGACGGCGATTCCCTGGACGCCGTTGACGAGCAGGTTGGGAAAGCGTGCAGGAAGAACTACGGGCTCTTGCAAACGACCATCGTAGTTGTCGCGCATCGCGACTGTTTCAAAGCGCAGTTCGGACATCAGCTCTAGCGAAACTTCCGTCAGTCGGGCTTCGGTATAACGAGGAGCAGCAGCGGGAAGCCCCATCAGCGACCCAAAGTTCCCCTGGCCGTCAACGAGCGGCTCTCGCATCGTAAAGTCTTGAGCCATGCGAACCATGGCGTCGTAGACAGACGTGTCCCCGTGAGGGTGATATTTCCCCAGCGTATCGCCAATAATGGCCATACATTTGAGGGGCTTGGTACCAGGCAGCAATCGGACGTCGTTGAACATCGTATATAGGATACGACGCTGCACGGGCTTGAGGCCGTCGCGGACATCTGGCAGAGCGCGCGACTGGATGACCGACATCGCATAATTGAGATAGCGGCGACGCGTTTCGTCGGCCAATGAGATGTATTCAATTTTCTCTTCGATCGGGCCCTGATTCTTTTTCTTGGCCTTCCCGCTTCCTTTTGACGCCACGTCCGTGTGTTCCTTCCCGTTACTGATGCCGTATTCGAGCTGTCTGAACGTCGATTGATGGTGTCCAGAATGAGCTCAACGGAGTGATCCAATGATCTAAACCGTTTCGGCAGTTTTCTGCGTAAACTGTTGTGTTTTCTCAGGTTGAAGTCTGATCAGAAGTTAGGCGATGAATGCCTGGAATGTGAGATCAGGTGATCTGGGGCCAGTTTAACGATTCCGTTGACATTTCCCAGCACGATGAGTTTTTCGACTATTCCGTAAATTCTGATTCCAGAGTCTGTATGGGCGCCTCAGATTGTGCAAGGACAGAACAAACAGAAAGGACGATTTAATCGATACGAGGTGGATCTGTCATTCCGTGACAGAACCCGATCGGCACCACAAGACGTCAACAGATAGCTGGCAAGGATGCCTTTTCTATTTCGAGACGGGTGCTCATCGGTTGTTGCGGAGCGAATCGTATGACTCGATTCAGGATCCAGGTAATAACCAATGTCTCTGTTCGCGAGGGATCGCGGACAGTTGATCAAACAAAATGGGCCGCAGTCTTGAGACGGCCGGCACTTCGGGAATCATGGAGGATCTCATGCATCGTCATCTGATCGGGTCACTGACGGCCGGCGTCGTTCTTATGACCTTCGTCACGCACACATCTGCTGGTGTTTGGCCTTTCGGCAAGAAAGAAAAAGCCGAATCAAGCAACAGCAAAATTCAGCAGGTCAATTACGCTGCTGAAGAACCTGGTCAGTTCGAAGGCTCTTCGGCTAAACCGATCGAAGCCACCCCGCTGACCTACCGCTCAGCTGGTTCGAACGAAATGACCGTCAATCCGACTGGTCACAATCACCATCACCATGCTTACCCACACCCACCAATTCCTTATACCCCGGGGTATATTGGCAATGGTGGCAATCAATATCCCAACCTGGATGCTCCTTTGTATCCAAGTCCTCAACCAAACGTCCCTCCTTACGTTGGTGGCACTTACATCACCAACCAGGCGTTTGCTCCACACGAGATGCTTTACTCTCACGACTATCATGCGATGTACGGACCTTATTACTGGAAGGTCAACGGCAAGTACGTTCTGACCCCGTTCGGCGTTCGTTCACATGAATGCTGGGATCTCCAGGGAACAGAAGTGAAAGTCAAGTACCGCAGCCAGCAGCCGCTGTTCTCAAAGTTCTCGATTCCTCACTAATCGCCGCAGGCTACTGCTCTGCATGCCTGGGTTTGTCGTCAACATCGCTATCCAAACTGCATCATCGTCAAAGGGATATGACATGAAGATTTCCTCTATCCGTTCAAGCCTGGCAGTGTTGCCAGTGCTGACGGTTCTCCTCTCCGGAGTGAACGCCTTTGCCGGTGATGAAGTCGGCGTGGCAAAAGTTGCTTCACGACAGTTTGCTCGACCAGTCAGTGCACAGGTCGTTCAAGAAGAAGCGGTCATTCGTGGCCAGTCTCCCGTCGTTAATGAAGTCGTCTACGAAGATTGTGACTGCGACAACTGCCGCGGCAATCGATGCGGCGGTACCGGTAAGTTCCACCGCTGGTGGGCTTACCACATGGGCTACTTCATTCCTAAAGGCGGAGCCGACGGTAAAGGTCTGCCTCCATTCGGTCACTATCACCGGGTTTACTCCGTTGATCCACAGTACTTCGATAGCCGAGACGGAAATGTCTATGCCGCTCAAGGCTATGGCGTTCCAGTCGCTGTGCCACTCGCTCCGACTGTGCACCACACTTACAACTACAGCTGGGGTGTTCCTTCCAGCCGACTGACACCAGTCGGAAATGTGACCTCCTCCCCTTATTGATTCGACTCGTACACCTTCAACCTCCATCGATCAGGAAGATCGCTATGACCATCGACTCTGCTCGCAAGATGATGACGAGCCTGGCCTGCGGGCTGATGCTTGTGGTCGGCCTGTCGTCTGCCCAGGCTCAAGACGACGCCCCCGCTCCTTCCACGCCAAATGTTATGCAAGTGATGCCAGTCGGCCACCAGCAGAACGTTGTCGTCCAGGGTGCACCTATTTATCAGGAATGCGACTGCGACAACTGTCGCTCAGGTCGCCTTAAAGAACGCATCGGACGCTGTAAAGTGTCTCCGGGCACGGGTTATGCCCCTCCAGGCAAAGCTCCCATCGTCCGCACGAACGTCGGCTATGGCAAGTACTGGCCAGACTACTGGAGCGGCAACGGTTATGGCACTCCCATCGCCTTCAACCCAGCTGTCTACACGCCAACCGATACGACTCAACTCGGCTTCTATTATCAGACAGTCCCAACCTGGGTTCCAATGCCCTGGATGCAGCCGACTGATCCAGTGCCGTCACAATGGCACCGATATGGCTGGGGCGGAGCCGCTTATCCTGGCTATGGCAACTACAACTATGGTCCAGCCAATGGTACTCAAGGCGGTTACTGCCCACCTTCGACAACAGTGACTGTTCCTGGTCAGACATACTCTCCTGAAGTCGCGATCGAACCAATTCCAGAAGGTTCCATCTAGACGCTGTTGACTGTAAATTAAAAAAGCCCTCGCCTAAAGACGAGGGCTTTTTTTATGCACTTCTCAGACAAAAAACCGGATTACAGCTCATCACGAGTCAGAACTTCTAGCTCTTTCGTATTTCGCTCAAGAGCGAGAATTTGCGTGTGATGATCACCGGTGTATTGACAGACGGAGACGAACGGAATGACATGTCGACCGTTTGGCAGGGAATAGCGAACTGAGAATGAGCCGTCTTCACGAAGAGCAACCGGCTCACCATGGACGGTCAGTCCCGACCCAGGTTGCGTAATGCCGTGCACAACGATTTCTGCTTCCAGATTAAAGCGATATTCGTTGCCTTCCCCCGTCTGCAGACTGCGTTGAGAGGTGTAAGCCAGTTTCAAGGCGTCAGTCTTCTGAGTATTGTATTCACCGATGCGCCATACGTTGGAATCGCCAACGCGATATTCTTTGCCGCCAGCATGAGTCGGTGAGGTCGAGTAAGTTCGTTCCATGCTGCCTTGAGCGCCTGGCTTGGGAGCAGTCACTGCCGGGCTCTTGGCGAGCGTGAAAAAGCGACCGCTCGGTGCAAGGTAACCGAGAACGAACTGATAGCGTTTGCCCGGCTTCTCAATTTGCACGAACCACGATTCAGCGTCGCCCGAGATTTCGAGGTCGAGGGCGCGGTTGCGTTTGTCGCTGTCATCACTCTCGAACAGTTCGAAGGTGCGAATAATCGGCTTGGATCGCATCCATTCGGCACCGAGTGCGCTTTCGGCACGGGACAGTGTCTTGCTGGAAAGTTCCCAGGAGAGTTTCACCCAGTACGAGTTGCAGATCTCAGCCTGCAGCACATCCTCGGCTTGCGGCTGCACAGCGGATTTGAATTGCGGGCGTGCTTTGGTGCGGATCGGGCCAGAAGAAACGGGGCGTCGAACGAAATTATTGTCCTGTGACTTTGTTTTGATCGACGTTCGGCTGTTTGGGAGGTCGGCCTGGATGTTTCTGGGAGCGGTTTTTGCCAGATTGCGGAAGCGACGGGCCAGCTTGTTGACCAGATCATCCTTCTTCATGGCATGCCAACCCGAGATCCCCTGATCCCTCGCCAAGTCTGCCAACTGTTTACGGGTCTGAAGCTTCAGTTCCTGAGTTGTCATGGAGTCTCCCTGCAAATGGCGGATCTGGGAAAGAACGAGTTCCAGACCGTGGAGTCATCCATGACGAGACTTGAGGGGCAGTAGAGCCATCACCGGTCGACTTGACCTGGTAGATTCGGCTGACTGGATATTCATATTCTGATTCGTTCCGCACGAAAATTGCTACAATTTTCAGACAGAAGATTCACCCGACAAATTCATTCACGTTCGGATGAAAATGCTAACCGTAACGGCTCAAATAAGCAATCTCAATTTCTTTGTGTTGTCGCAAGTTTTTGTTGTTTAATATGTTATAAAAAATCTGTTTCAGGCAGGATGTGACTGGGTAATAACCGAAGTCGTTGTCTCATGAGAGAAATTTCACGCTGAGAAAGTCCCTATGATCGCTCATGAACCAGATGACGAACGACTAGAGAACGATGGATTCACGAAACTGAATAGTTATGAAAAACGTCTCGCTGAGATGAAGTCGCAGATTCCAGAGAACCCATTTATGAATGCGAAGTCCGTAGAAAATGCTGCCCACGTGAAATCTGCCGAAGGTTCGAGTGACAAACCAACGAAAGACTCGCAGGAATCGGCGTTTGAGTCGTCTCAAGCCATCGGCCGTGGCTTTGAAATCTATGCTCAGGTGCTCACAGGGGCATTGATGATTGCCTTGCCTGCCGTGGGAGGCTACTTTCTGGATCAATATCTTCGCACGATGTTTTTTGCACCAGTTGGCGGCGTGATCGGGATGGTCTCTGGATTGAGCTATCTGCTGCGAATTTCTAAAAGCCAGCCCAGGAAATGAATGGCGTTGGATTTCGGTGAATGATTTCCGTATTTCCTTTTGCTGTCATAGTCTTGTGACATTTTGTCACATCGAATGTCGTTTCACATCATGGGGCGTTCTAGGTATGTTGGGCCTCGTTGACGCGAGCACACATCGGATCTCCCTTCGAGTCCCCGCTCTTTTGGAACCGACGATTTGAGCGACTCTCCTCCAGCCGATGAAATGTCCTCTTCGGGATCATTTCATAAACCGTCTGGAACGTCTCTGGTCTTACGCCTGATCATCGTTTACGGTGTCGGGCTGACGTTGATTGCTTCCCTTCTCGGGGCAGTTTGGTATCAGCGCTTCGGACCACAAGCGTTGCCTCTTGTCGAGCTGGCCCTTCTCGTCTGCATCGCGACGATGACGATCAACCGAATCAACGGTCTGGTCGCAAGCCGAACACTGGAACCTCACCTCGTCCATTACCTTCAAATGGCGGTGCGCTGCGGGATTTTTGCAGCGGCTCTCGTCGTGTCTCGATCGCGGTTTCCTCAGTTTGAGAGCCTTGGCCTGACGATGGCTTTGGTCCTTACATTTCTCGGGACACTCATCATCGAGACAATCGTGTCGATCGTGATTATTCGACACGAAAAGCCACGATGACGACACTTGGAAAACTTCCCAAAAATTTCACCTCGAATGACTTGTTCAAAACTTCTCTTGCCACTATTTCTGTTTATCTGATTGACCGCACATCGATTTAATCGTTTTGCATGTCGAGTCAATTGAATCATCGACGCCGTCGCCAACAGCAAAAGCGCCAATAATGTCCAGCCCCGTCCTGCACGTCAAAGACTGCTTCTTTTTTGAAGTGCCACGCGCCTGGTATCAGCCGCACTACGAATCAGCCAGTGACGTTCCATCCTACATTCTACGTGATTACCTGCACTTGCCGGAAGATGCCGAGGTCACTGCTGAGTCCGTCAAGTCCATCGACCAGGCTGACCTCGAACATATCAGCGAAGCCATGGCTGGTAAGATCCTGATCCCACAGCCATTCGCCCGACTGCAAAACTTGTATGAAGTTAAGTGGGGCCTTGGTATCTCGAAATACATGATCATCGAACTGCTGGTTGCGGTGATCGTCTTTGCTGCCTTCTACTGGCTGAAGAAAGCATTCTTCCGCTCGGATGTTCCTCGCGGTCGAGTTCGAAATATGCTGGAAGCTTTGGTTGCGTTTGTTCGTGATCAATTGGCTCGTCCAGCTCTGGGCAAAGAGGACGCAGACACGTTCGTTCCTTTCCTGCTCACCGCCTTCATGTTCATTTTGACTGCCAACCTGATCGGCATGCTGCCGTTCATGGGAACAATTACCGGTGACTTGCATGTGACAGCAGGTCTGGCACTTTGTACGTTCGTCATCGGCACTTATTACGGTGTGCAACGGATGGGCTGGAAGGGTTGGATCTCTAACTTCATTCCGCACATCGATCTGCCGCCGATCTTCTCTCCCTTGAAGTACATGATCTTCGTGATCGAAGTTTTCGGAACGCTTGTCAAACACGTTGTTCTCGCAATTCGTCTTTTTGCAAACATGATGGCCGGCCACATGGTTCTGGCCGGTATCTTGGGAACCGTGATTATCGCTGCCGAATTACTGGAATCTGGAACATCGTCTTGGCAATGGTACCTCGGTGCTCCGATGGCCGTCATAGGCTCCGGGATTTTCTCTCTTCTGGAATTCTTGGTCGCCTTCCTTCAGGCGTATGTCTTTACTCTTCTGTCTGCCATGTTCATCTCGTCTTCCATTCATTCGCACCATCCACACGCTGAGCACGATCATGGTCACGGCCATGAACACGCTCACGCTCACTGATCGTTTAAATTCAGAAACATGTGATGCTGGTTTGTACTGGTGTCATGTCGGATAAATTGTCCCGCCATAAGTACTGAGTTGATCGGTCTTTCGGCGAGGAATTTCACAAACCCTTGTAGTTACGTTTGCAACCTTTGGAGAGTTTCAATGCAACTTCCTATCGCAGTCGGTATCGGTCTGATCGTTCTGGGCGCTGGTCTCGGCATTGGCCGCATCGGCGGTAGCGCTGTTGAGAGCATGGCTCGTCAGCCTGAAATCGCTGACAAGATCCAAACCGCCATGATCATTGCAGCTGCTCTGATCGAAGGTCTGGCTTTCACCGCCATCTTCATGAACGGTGGTTACCCTACCTAGTTGATTCCGCGGCGTCAGTTAGTTGCGGCATTTCAGCTATAGTGACGTCATCCTGATCGTGGGATGACGTCCAGATGATCAACAAGCAGAATGCACGTTATTGATGGCAGGGTCTCTCCCTGCGTTGAATTACGTACGCATTCCTTCAACTTCTTTCTCGACTTGACGACGGTTTACGAGGCCGGCTCATGAAAAACTTTCTGACGACACTCTGTCTTTTCCTCGGGCTGATGTTCGCATCTTCCTCTGTGGTTCTGGCAGTCCAGGCTGATAAGCCTGCCCCGACCGAGTCTGCCACAGTTCCACATGACGTTGCTCATGCTGGTGACGAAGAGCCAAGCCACGGTCATGGCGGTCATCATCTTGGTGAGCCGAGCACGGAGCCAAGTCCGCTGCCATCACTCGCGACCTGGCGAACGGATATGTCGATCTATTCGCTGGCTATCTTCCTTGTACTGTTGGCGCTCCTGACGCAGTTCGTCTGGGGACCGATTATGCAAGGTCTGGATGCTCGCGAGCAGTCGATCAAAGATGATATCGCAGCCGCTGAGAAAGCACGTCTCGATGCAGAACGCATGCTGGCAGATTACCAGAAGCGTCTTGATTCTGTTCAAGACGAGGTTCGCAGCATTATCGCTGAAGCCCGTCGTGATGCCGATCATACCAAGAACGACATCATTGCCACCGCTCAGAAGGAAGCACAAGCGACCCAAAAGCGTGCAACCGAAGAGATCGAGCGAGCACGAGATCAGGCTCTCAATGAGTTGTTCAACACAATGTCCAATCAAGTCGTCAACACGACCGAGCAACTCCTCAAACGCACGATCGACTCGAATGATCGTCAGCGTCTGGTCCAGGAAGCTCTGGGCGAGATGAATAGCGGAGTCTTCCGTAACTAACGGAAGAAATGCCTCCTCAGCAGGTTTCTTCGATCGACCAAGAATCAACTCTGACCCAAAGTCGACGTTCCCATGCAATCAGAAACACTCGAGTCACACGTCCCTTCGGTTCTGGAAGATCCCAGCATCGCTTCACTGGCACGCGTCTATTCCCAGGCGCTGCTGGATGCTGCTGGCGATCAGGCTGAAGTCGTTCTTGGGGAACTCGAATCGTTTATCAAGGACGTCCTCGATCAGAATCGTAAAGTCGAAGCGATTCTGTCTTCGATGGTCATTCCATCAGAAGAGAAGCAGGCATTTCTCAAGACTTCGCTTGGCCACTACATGTCGCCAACATTCGCCAACTTCCTTCAGGTTCTTGGTGAACGTGATCGACTGGGAATTCTCAGACCGATCTATGATGCTGCCCGGATACTGTTCGAGACCCGCTCTGGTAAGCGTCGCGTGACTGTGACACTTGCCACTGAGCCAACGGATGAGCTTCGCCAGCAGATTCAAAACCATCTGCAAGGTCAGCTGCCGTTTCAACCTGAAATTCAATATGTCATCGACGAATCGCTCATCGGCGGTATGGTCCTGCGGATCAAAGACACCGTGTACGATTCATCCCTCCGTTCACGCTTAGCCCGTATCAAAGAACAGGTCAGGCAAAGGTACTTGTATGAAATTCAAAGCGGACGAGATCGCTTCAGTACTCCAGAAGGAAATTGAGAACTTCAGCAGCCGTCTGGAGTCTCGTGAAGCCGGCGTCATCACGGAAGTCGGTGACGGGATCGCGCGCTGCTACGGTCTGGCGGAAGCCATGGCTGGAGAAATGGTGGAGATCACCACAAAGGGTGGCGATATCGTGACCGGACTGGTCTTCAACCTGGAAGAAAACTCCGTCGGTTGCATCATTCTGGGTGACTACCTGAAAATCAACGAAGGTGACCAGGTCCGCACGACCGGTGCCCTGCTGTCCGTACCTGTTGGAGAAGCCCTCTTGGGTCGCGTCGTCGATCCTCTCGGCAATCCACGCGATGGGAAAGGTGCGATTGTCACTTCCTCTCGTCGCCCGCTGGAAACACCAGCACCGGGGGTTGTCGATCGTCAGCCCGTCAAAGAGCCAATGCAAA
>SXPC01000271.1 GCA_005778225.1 Planctomyces sp.
CCAACAATCAGAATCAGGAACTCTGCCATCCGCGACGTCAGAAGTTCGCCGATCTGCTGATCATGCAGGTAACGACGCCGCTTCCAGGCCGTCCACAATGACGGTCGTTCGAGGAGCAAAATCTCATTCATGAAGTACATCGAAATGAATGCGACCGGACTCAGAATGATTGTTAGACACAACACTGTTTTCAGCAGGACCTGATAGACAAACAGCGACGGGGCTTGTCGAAAAAGAATCCAGCAGGCCTGTTTTAATGAAAAGCTCTGCAGAAACGTCATCTGCCCCAGATACAGCGTGACGAAAACCGTCGACAGCGATAACTCAGCCGGCAGGAGAAAAATCGTCAGTCCCACGACGGAATCCTCTTCGGCTGACGTCCAGATGAAATGATTCAGCAGGACGAAGGGAATGATCCCCACAGCCATCGCCAATCCCAGCCCGATGGGATGTCGACCACAGAGCATGAACGCCAGATCAAGGCGATCCATGATCGAACGTGGTCGGATCGTGATCAATGTCTGATTAAGCTGCATCAGACACCTCACGAGATTTCGAAGACAATGATCGACGTTTCCGATTTGAGAAGTACCACGGCATCGACAGCCACATCAGCAGCAGGATCGTGCAGATGATCGCCATCGCTGCTTTGATCTCGTAAGGCAATGGCAAAGGAGAGAAGTTCCCTTCGATCATGGCCGCCAGGATGAAGAGCACACTGGCTGTCAGCGCCAGCTCCAAGGCTTCTGACGCATTGCGTCTCAACGAGTCTCCACGACTCCATCCACTGGTATCAATGATCGACCAGCCTAGCTTCAAACCCGCTCCCGCTGACAACGCGACCGCTGTCAACTCGAACGGACCATGGGATGTGACAAAGTTCACAAAGTTGCCAGCCTGAGGCGACGACAGCATATGCCCGAAAATTGCACCCAGAAAGATCGCATTGAATGCCAGAACAAACAGGCTGCCGACGCCGAAGAAAATCCCGTACGCAAAACACTGCAAGCCGATCCCCGCATTGTTGAAGACGTAAAACCCGGTCATCATCGAGCGCGTGTCTTCTGTCGACCCCAACCCGATTGGCTCCGAGTACATCGATTCCATTTGTGTCAGCGTCGATTCCCCGACCACTTCTGCACTGAAGTTGTCGAGAAAGATCGCGCCGAGCATGCTGCCCAGAAACAGTCCCCAGAAGACCGCCATGGCAATCCAGGTGCACGGTTCCGTCACGATCCGAGCAGGCACATCCAGGAACAGTACCTTGCCCCAGTCTCGAAGCCGAAACGTCTGGCTGCGATAGATCAGGGCATGCCCGTCGGCGACCAGCTGGTGCAGGTAACGTGTCGTCTCAGGAGGGAATCCCATCGACAGGGCCATGGAAAGATCGCTGCAGATGGCGCGATATCGTCGTCCAAAATCCAGAAGCTCTTCTGGTGGGATGCGACGAATCGATTTTCCACGTATCTTATGGATCTCCGATTCGAGCTCCTTCCAGTCTTTCTGACGTGTTGCGATCACATCTGCGATCTTCAAGCCACCACCTCCTTCGGACTGGCCTGATTCACCGGTTCACCCTTGAGTCGATAGCCCTTCGACCGGGGAGCTTCAGCGACCGAACGAGAGTAAAGCAGACATAGCAGCTGATCTGGATCTGTATTCGCGGGCAGACTCCAGTTGCGAATGAAATGACGTGCCAGCCAGTAGGCAATCTCACGACGTCGCGCCGGGGACAGCTTGTTTCGACGGGCCATATACAACGTCAGGCCCTCAATCAAATCCCGATCTGCCCGGAACGAGGCAGGAACCATCAGTAAAGAGACTTTCTCCGTCACCACGGCAGCGGGCGTTTCAATCTCGCCACTCTTCTGTTCGATCACGACGATCGTTCCCGCGGCCCGATCACCCAGTCTTTGAAACATCGGACTGAACATCATGGAGACCGTGGCTGTCGATCCCCCTAGAAGAAGGTCAGCTGTTCTCAGAAACCCTCTCAGAAATGCCTGCTGGCTATTGATCGGCAGGCCATTTTCAGACACGACTCGCAATCGCATAGCCATTTTGCCAAGAGTCTGGCCGTTGCAGAATGTTTCCATCAGGCCTGCATATCCCCACTGCAGGATAAAGAAGGTAATGAAAACCAATCCAAGAGAGCCTTCCCCGATCAACAGCAAAGAGATCCAGAGGAGTCCGAAGACGATCATCAGGATGAACGCATAGTCGATCACCATCGCCATCAGTCGACGCGTCGGCCCAGCCAGGCGATAGTCGAAACGCACGTTTTCGGGCGTGATAATGACACGCACGGTATCAATCGATGACCGTGCGTCGGAATTTGCTGACACCACGCGAGAAATCGCCCTTCGTTTCAATCATAGTATTGGCGAACGCAGTTGGATTATCGAGATTTCACAACCAATGTTCCAGCCATGATGTCATGAAGAGCTTGCTTTTTCTGCGTAAAAGGTTGCATCAGATAGCCGATCAGCAAGATGACAGCTGAGATGATTTTTCCAAAAAATCGTCCGGTAGAACGCATAAACCCAATCGGACGTCCATCAAGATCGGTAACATAAATCCCCATAGCCTTTTTGCCGAGAGTCGCCTGATAAGATGATGCAATCATTCCTGCCTCGTATAGCCAGCTGACCAGCAATCCCAATAGCGATAAGAGTGCCTGTGGACCTGGAGTGCTCGGATCAACTCCAGCTCCGACGAACACGAATCCAATAAAGATACCAATTGCAAACCCGAGTACGTTCGTGATAAATCCGTCAATGAAAACAGCGGCGAATCGTCGACCAAAGCCTGCGTATTCAAGATTGGCAACATCTCCATCCGCGATTCGACCGGAATAATCACTTGCCTCAGGTGCGGCATAGGGGTTGAAATCGTTATCGAATTCACGCTTTGATCCGACTGGCGCCATCTTGGTCTGTCCTCGTGTGTAAGCAAATGTATGTCAAAATTTGATCACATAAGACGTTACTTGGTCATTCATTCACTGTCAAACATGGAAACCGGTGTCTGAATAAAATGTCATGTCTGAATAGAACGTTCTTCGCATAGTTCTCCCAGATTGACGTCGGATGTACGTGTTGGAGAATTTAACTCGTGAGTTCGGCTCTCAAACGGGCGACATCGCGAACCGGCGGGTGGCCAAACAGGCGTTTGTAATCTCGGTTGAAGTGAGAGGCATCTTCATACCCAACTCGAAAGCCCGCTTCCGCAGCATCAAGGCTTTCGCTGAGCATTAAACGCCGTGCTTCCTGCAGTCTCAGTTGCTTTTGAAACTGCAAAGGGCTCATCGAGGTTGCGGTCTTAAAATGAGCATGAAAGCCAGAAACGCTCATATCAAGGTCAGCTGCGATCTCCTCGACACGAAGCAGTTTATCGAAATCGCGTCGAATGCGATCGATCGCCCGGACCATGCGGTGAGAACTACCGCCGAGGCGCGCGAGGTGTCGCATGCGATTGCCCTGAGGACCTGCGAGCAGGCGATAGATGATTTCCCGGATGACCAGCGGTCCGAGTACTTCGTAATCCAATGGAGAATCCAGCAGGCGAACCAGTCGCAACGCGGCGTCCAGCAGGCTCGGGCCGAGAGGACTGACATCCATCGCGCGGGTTTCTGTTCGCGATGGAGTCTGAGCCGATTCCACCATCACCGATGTCACAACGGAGGGATCGAGCACGAGACGAAAACTGAGATAAGGTTCCTCAGCGGATGCCTTGGCGACCTCCGCCATGCAAGGAAGCTCCATCGTACTGATGAGGTAATGCGCGGGGTCATAGCGAAAAAGGTCATCGCCGAGTTGGACCGTCTTGCTCCCCTGTGCGATCACGCAAAACGACGGCTCGCAGGACCCATAAAAACGTCCCGCCGGATCTGACGAGCGACTCAGAAAGACGCCGGGACGCATCTCGATCGTCCCATCGTCTTCAATCAACGCGGCGATCCGCTGAGCCAACTCCGCCAGATCATCGTCCATGCGTGATTTCACCGAGCATTCATCTGTCATCGTCGACATGGGAGACTTTCAACACTTCAACAAGCGATGATGGAAATAACATGATCGTTTAGAGAATCGTTCAAGAAGATTCGACTCTCATCCTACCACATGGTCACGGTCGCCTCATAAAATCCGCCAAGTCGACAACACGATCATGACAACCGATTCTTTCACGAATGGACTGGAAGTCAAGAAAGAGGACCAGTCATTCCACCAGTGAATCACGCCAGGTTGATTTTCCCAAACCTCTTTTGACAGGAAGCAACTCTCATGACTCAGACCAAAGCTTACGCGGCTCAAAGCAAGTCCTCTCCTCTCGGCTTTGCTCACATTCCACGACGCGAGCCGACGCCGAAAGACGTTCAGATCGAGATCCTTTTCTGTGGCGTCTGTCACTCCGACCTGCACCAGGCGAGAGATGAATGGCACGATGCGGCTCCGACGGTCTACCCCTGCGTTCCCGGCCATGAGATTATCGGGAAGGTCACCAAAGTCGGCTCGGAAGTCACCAAACATAAAGTAGGCGACCTTGTCGGCGTTGGATGCCTCGTTGATTCCGATCGGACGTGTCCAGAGTGTAAGAAGGATGCAGAGAATCTCTGCCACCACATGATCCTGACCTACAACTCGCCGGACAAACACGGGACTGCTCCTGTGACCTACGGCGGTTATTCAGAAGGAATCGTTGTGGATGAGCACTTCGTTCTGAAGGTTCCATCGAACCTCGATCTGGCCGGCGTTGCTCCGCTGTTGTGTGCAGGGATCACAACGTACTCGCCGATCAAGCGATTCGGCGTCAAGAAGGGGATGAAAGTCGGCGTCGTCGGGCTGGGCGGACTTGGTCATATGGGTGTCAAGTTCTGCCATGCTTTCGGTGGTCATACGGTTGTCTTTACGACGTCTGCGAAGAAGAAGGAAGATGCGCTGCGGCTGGGGGCCGATGAAGTTATCGTTTCCACAAATCCCGACGAGATGGCCAAGCACGCTGGAACCTTCGACTTCATCCTGGATACCGTCTCAGCCGATCACGACATCAACGCCCTGCTGGGAATGCTGAAGTCCGATGGAACGCTGACACTCGTCGGTGCCCCTGAAAAGCCGCTTCAGATCTCTGCATTCGCGTTAATCTTCGGTCGCAAGAAACTGACCGGTTCTCCCATCGGCGGCATCGG
>SXPC01000272.1 GCA_005778225.1 Planctomyces sp.
AGTTCATTGAGCACTATCGATTCCTGATTCGTCGTCTGTTTCGCGTGATGATTCCCGGCCGAGTCGTCGCTGTTCACTGCAAGGATCTGCCGAAGTACGCCAATAAGCATGGAGCGGCTGGCTTGATCGATTTCCCCGGGATGATCATTCAAGCCTACGAGGCAGAGGGTTTCGTCTATCACTCTCGCGTGACGATCTGGAAATGCCCGGTCACAGAACGCGAGCGGACGAACAACAACGGCCTGCTACATAAGACGGCGACTCGCGATCGTTCACAGCTTCGCCAAGGCATGGCCGACTTTATTATCGCGTTCCGCAAGCCAGGCGTCGACGGTCTCATGAGCAGCGAGCCGGTCACAATCGGCGACGGAACTACTGGATTCAATGAGTACTGCGGCGACTTGGATCCTCGAGAGACAATCGCCCATCCGTCTCCTTTTGCTCGAAAAGCCAAAGACGGCATGCGTGAGTCAGTCAGGATCTGGCAGCGTTACGCCGAGCCGGTTTGGTGGGACATCAACCAGACTCGAGTTCTCAATTACAAGCTCGGCCGAGACGAAAACGACGAAAAACACATCTGCCCGCTGCAACTCGACGTCATCCACCGTTGCCTGCAGCTCTGGAGCAATCCTGGTGACGTCGTTCTCTCGCCATTCGCAGGCATCGGAAGCGAGGGCTATGAAGCGATCCTAATGGGCAGGAAATTCGTTGGAATCGAGCTGAAAGAAAGCTACTACCGACAGGCCATCAAGAATCTGCAGAAGGCTGAGCAAGAGACAAAACAGGCCAGTCTGTTCCAGCACAGCAGCGAGCACGACGCCGCCGAGATGGAAGCTGAGATCAGCAGTTTTGTTGGCGATAAACGAGTCGACGGCGTGACTATCGACGAATACGCAGACTTATAGGACCTGAATGTTAAGTAGGAGCTCGAAAATGACTGCCGATGAAGCCAGGAAGTTAGCAAAAAGACATGTCACTCCGCTTTCGATCTGTTATTTGCACATCAAGGCGAAAGCGACTCAAGGATATTCAGGATGCTCAGTGTATTTCACACGCGTGAACGAAGAAAAGTTAGCAAACAAGCTGTCGGCTAACGGATTTAAAGTGTCGTTTTCCAAAACGATCAAAGACGCGAAAACAACACAAGTGCATATCAGCTGGAGAAGCTGACCTAAAACGCTCGCTCAATACGCAGAACTTTAGAAAGACACCATGTTTCAATATCAATTTCGCCCCTATCGGATGTGGCCAGTCGCGAAGACTCGTTTTCCAGAGAGGTCGCGATTCAAAGCCGAATGGACCGACACTCTTGACCTGCTGGAACGAGAACTCGACCACCTGTCAGCACGCGACGTCATCCTGCAAGCCGACGTCGACGAACGCGAGATCCGCAACGACGGCATGCTCAGATCGAATGCCTGCGTTCGCTCTGATGGCATCGTTCTCACTTTCCAATCGAGCCAGGGGACTCTGTCGTTCCCCTGCGACAAATTCGACAGCTGGAAAGACAACGTGCGGGCAATCGCTCTCTCGTTGGAGGCATTGCGAAAAGTTGATCGATACGGCGTGACGAAGAACGCAGAGCAGTACCGCGGCTGGAAGGCCTTGGAGGACAAAAGCAAAGCTGGGAGTTTTTCTACCCAGCTTGAAGCATGGCAGTTCTTAAATCGCCATGCGGAAACAGGTAAGTTCGAAAACGCAGTTAAGGACCGCGAAACACTCAAGAAAATCCATCGTTCCGCTGTCACCAGATATCACGACGATACAACTGGCGGATCAGAAGAGATCGTTAAACGAATCAACGAAGCCTTTGAATATATCGACAAGAGACTCGAATCATGAGCACCTTTCAACTCACCAACGCACCGCCGTCAATCCTCTGTCCCTTCCGCGTTGTCGTCGACACTCGCGAGCAGTCGGCTTTTCGATTCGAGGGTTTTAAGGGCGACTCCAAGCAAAAGTATCGCCCGCTGTTCATCGAAACGGTCCCGGCCGCATTGTTCGCAGGCGACTACAGCATCGAAGGCTGGGAGGATCAAATCGCCATCGAGCGGAAGTCGAAAGATGATTTCTACTCAACGTTTATATCTGATCGCGATCGCGGCGAAGAACAGTTGCGAAAACTTGACTACCTGCAAAAAGCGTTCGTTGTCATTGAAGCCAGTATGGAGGATGTCCTCAGAGGCCCGGACAGAGACATGGAAGACGACAATCGTCGCAAACAGCGAAAATCAATGTTCCGTTCGCTGATCGCCTGGCAGCAACGTCGGCCAAAGATTCACTGGCAATTCATGCCATCAAGACAGCTGGCTGAACTCTACACGTTTCGGTCGTTAGAGCGGTTCTATCAGGACGTGACGAGCGGTAAGCAGGTAATTGAGAGAGGGGAGTAATGGAAGACAACCGAAAATGCTGGTCATGCGGCAATCCATCAGGAAGTGACTCCGGATGTGCAGTGTGTCGCAATCAGATCAAGCCGAGCACAATCGAAAAAGTTCAGCACGGCGGCAGCCACTATAAGCGAATGGGCATCGAGCCTGTTCAATACTGCCACGCCAACGGACTTAACTTTCTGGAAGGGTCGGCCGTGAAGTACATCACTCGCCACCGCGACAAAGGCAAAGTGGAAGATGTCAAAAAGGCAATTCACTATCTGCAGATGATTCTTGAATTCGAGTATCAAACAAAAAGCACTGTCACCTACTAAAAAGGCTTCTCTCTCCATGGGATTCTCCGCAAAGATTATCGCCGATTCAATCAACCCATCTGGCAGTCGACTAACGACAGTCGAGCTGACCTACCCTCGCTGCATCCACAGCGAATTCATGACTCACCGCATGTTCTCACGGAATGCCGCATCGAGCCGAGCAATTCCAGTTGAGAAGATGATCAAAGCGATCGAGGAAGAGCCGTTCATTCCGATTCATTGGGGTGTAAACCAAAAGGGCATGCAGGCCGACAAAGAACTGCCTCTTGAAGATCGTCTTGCCTGCGAGGATACCTGGTTGAAAGCTCGAAATCATGCCTTGCGTCACGTTCGCACGATGATGAACCAAGGCCTTCACAAGCAGATCGCGAACCGAATTCTCGAGCCCTGGATGTGGATTACGGTCATCTGCACCGGGAACCAGAACGCATACGAAAACTTCTTCAAGCTGCGATGCCATAAAGACGCCGAGCCGCACATCCAAAAGATTGCCTTCATGCTTCGCAAGATCTACGACGAGCGCGAGAGATCGAGCGTCACACAGTTGAGGTGGGGCAGGCTTCATGTCCCGCTGACGGGATTTGATGGCGACGAACTGCTTACAGAAGAGGATCTAAAAAAAGTCTCCGTCGCCCGCTGTGCCCGCGTGAGCTACCTCACGCACGAAGGCAGGCGAGACGTGCAAGCTGATATCGCACTTCATGATCGATTAGCCGCTTCTGGACACTGGAGCCCATTCGAGCACGTCGCAGCTGCCGGAGCCTGCTGGAGCGAAAAGGCTAGCGGAAACTTCGGAAAAGGCTGGCTCCAGTACCGCAAGGAATTCGCTAATGAAATGTGCCGCAATGCACCACGATAGATCCATGTCAAGCCGCTGCTCAGTGACGACGGCGGCTTTTCTATTTCGCATCCACAACACGCAGGCACGGATCGCCCTTAATTCATGTCAACACCTTCGCCATTTACGATTCTCGACAAGCTGACCGAAGTCAGGGCGGAAGGCAACAATAAACACGGCCAGCCGCAATGGTCGGCACGATGCCCGATCCATGACGACTCACGCAACTCGCTGGCAGTCTCGATCGGCTCGAATGGCGGCGTCATCCTCATGTGCCACGCATGTGGACCATCGGCAACAGGCGAGATCCTCAAGGCTGTCGGCGGCACCTGGTCAGATCTGTTTCCAAACGACCAATACGAAGCCTACCAACGCAACGGCATCAATGGCCATGCCAACGGATCATCCGGACGCCCGAAGAAGACTCCATCAAAACACGACGCCCCGGCCGCTGAAAAAAAGATCGTCGCCACGTACGACTACCGTGACGAATCGGGCGATCTGCAGTTTCAAGTTGTTCGCTACGAGCCCAAAGACTTCCGCCAACGTCGCCCGACCGGCAATCCTGCCAAGCCATGGGAATGGAATCTCCACAACGCCAGAATCATTCCCTATCACCTGCCGCAACTCATCGCCGCTGATCCTTCGATTCCGGTCCTGATCGTCGAGGGCGAGAAAGACGTCGAGAATCTGGAGAAAGGGAAGTTCGTCGCCACCTGCAATCCAATGGGAGCGGGCGGGGCAGGGAAGTGGCTCCCAAGCTTCAATGAACACCTCGCCAGCCGCCACGTCGTCCTGATTCCCGACAACGATCCTGACGCCAAGCCAGGCGAGCCAGAAGCCAAAGCGTTCATCGGCCAGAAGCACATGGCGTACATCGCCGCACAACTGAAAGGTATTGCGGCTTCGATTCGCATCCTCAATCTGCCAAACCTGCCGGTCAAAGGCGACGTCACCGACTGGATCAACGCTGGCGGCACGCCCCAACAACTCAAGCAGCTGATCCTCGATTGCCCACTCCTTGACGACAGCACTGCCCCTGCAGCTCCCGCCGTTCTTCCCGTCGAAGCCAACGCCGATCCATATCGTCTCGCGAACATCTTCCTTGACCAGTCTCGCGACGGCCGATCGTCTTACATCACATACCGCTACTGGCGAGAAGTCTGGTACACCTGGACGGGCTCAGCTTACCGGCCGGTTTCAGGCGTCGAGATGAAAGCGATGGTGTCGCGATCGGTGAAAGCGGAGTTCGACCGCATCAACATCGAAGATCAGATGGCCGGACGCTTCGACGAACACGGTAACAAGAAAGTTGCCCTCGTCGTCAACACGCAGCTCGTCACCAACGTCATGGCCGCTCTGGCCGCACTCGCGATCATCCCGACCGACGCCGACGAGCCGACATGGGTTGAGCCTGAGCAGCAAAAACATCAGCCAGACGCCTCGGAGTTCGTTTCCACCAAATCACACCTGCTGCACTTGCCGTCGATCACCAGCGACAACCCGACGTCACTGGCTCAATGCCGCTTGCACCACACACCAGCCTACTTCTCGACCGTCGTCCTGCCCTACGACTATTCACCCTCGGCCACCTGCAAGCGTTGGGATGCCTTCCTTGATCGCAACCTCGAAGGCGACATCGAACGCATCAACGTGCTGCAGGAGTTCTTTGGCTACTGCCTGTCGTCGCACCTGAGCTACCAAAAGTTCCTGCTGCTCGAAGGCGAAGGATCCAACGGTAAATCGGTCATCTGTGCCGTCCTGACCGCACTCCTCGGTAAATCCAACGTCTCGCACGTGCCGCTGGAGAAGTTCGGCGAACGATTCGCCCTGACGTCTACGCTCGGCCGGCTGGCCAACATCGCCTCGGAGATCGGAGAAATCGACCGCGTTGCCGAGGGAGCCCTGAAGTCGTTCACCGCGGGCGATCGCATGACCTTCGACCGAAAAAACCTGTCACCAGTCGAAGCCGCGGCAACCGCAAAGCTCGTCCTGGCCACCAACAACCGGCCACGGTTCACAGATCGATCTGAAGGCCTCTGGCGACGCATGCTGATTATTCCGCTGCACGTCCAGATCAAGGACGACGAAAAGATTTACGGCATGGATCAGCAGTGGTTCTGGGACAAAGCTCAAGAGCAGTCGCAGGAGATCTCTGGCGTTTTCAACTGGGCGATCCAAGGCCTCGCCGAGCTGCTGCGAAACAAGAAGTTCACACACTCCGAAGTGATGGAGAAGGCCAAAAACGAATACCGCGACGAGGTGAATCCAGCGGCCGAGTTCCTCAAGGAACATTACGAAGAAGTTGACCCGGGACTGCTCCAGTTCACGGAGTCATCCAAGGTCTACGAGCAGTATCAAAAATGGTGTACAGCCAACGGCGGAAAAGCGTTCAATAACCGTAACTTCGGAAAGGAAGTATTCCGGGTATTCAAGTCGGTCAAGCGAGTCAAACGCGGCACCAAGACCGATCGATTCTGGGCATATGAGAACATGCGTAGTTTAGAACCAATAGATGACTTTAGCGGCACTGAAATTTCTTTCGACGAGCCAATTCAATAGGAATCAATTCCAATTGTTACAGGTTATCAAAAACGAAACGCGACCCATCGAGTGTCCCGTCGAAATTTACTCCATGGGACACCTTTCAATCGGTAATTTACGGCGGTGTCCCATCAGTCCCATGTGTCCCATCTATTCAATAATTGGATGTAATAAGCCAAAAGAGCGATAAAGGATCACAGAGGAAAATTGTGATATATTTCGTACGAGGGAATTTATTTGAAAAAGGGTCGTAAAAGTTGAGTGAAATAGGAATTCAACGGGACTCACGGGTCACCAGCCTGTTTCGCAGCACTTAACAATAATCACTCCAAAGACTTACGCGGTGTCCCATTAAATTCTCAGCAATGGGACACCAATAAAAGGACTGAACAATGACTGAACACTCAACGATTTCACTACCGTCACCAGCTGCGTCGCCGGTAGTGTACAGCTACCCGGAAATCGATTCCACCGGCGTGACGGTTGATGATGACGCCAACGTGATGCAGAGGGCAATTCGCGATTCGCTGCCAGAGATCAGGAAGGCCATGGAGGATGCGTTCTTTGATCCTTCGCAGTGGTCAGGTGGCAAGGCGATTCTTGCGACGGCTCCTGGTGACGCTGCTGTCGACATGGCACTTCACGAGGCCCTAGATAACGAGCCTACCTACGGCTCTGTTTCGTGGCCAATCGAAGATCCTGAAATGTCTGACGACCTCGAATTCATCTCCGACGAGGTGGCGGCCGAGTTCGGCAACCTGATGATGATCCACCGCCATAACCTCAAGGCTGCTGAATCACGCGTCGTCTACCTGGAACGCGAGGTGCTCGATCTGGATCTGCAGATTCGCGAGTTGGCTGGTCAGCTCAAGGATGCAAAGGCCACCCACAAAGAGCAGGTCGATTCCCTGGCCGAGTCGAAAGATGACTTGGAACGTCTTGCAAACTCGCCTCCGACAATGGATGATGCGAGACGTGGCGTCGAGAAGAAAACGAAGGCGAAGCGAGGTGCGACGTGAGTCAGGCAAGCCAATCGCCAGTTACCATGGACCAGCTGAAGGCCGTTGTTCTTGAGCTGGCAAAAATGGATAAGTGGATCACTGAAGAACGTTACGGCCAATATACGAGACGTCATCTTGACGATACCCTTGAAGAGCTCTCGTTTTTGCCTGAGAGTTTGGTCGAGGAAGTTGCAAAGGAAGTTTTGGCGTGAAGCAAATGAAACTACTTGGTGCGTCGTATCTCGTCACCAGTGATGGAAAGCAGATTCCGCTGGATACCGTCGGCAACATTGAAATCCAAGCCGCCATCACCGTCCTCGTTCGCGGCGGCAGAGACTACGCTGATCGGGAACGTGTGTTTCAAGTCCTCGACCAGCTTCAGAGCGAACGACCGATCAAGGCGATTATCCACGGGGCAGCGAGTGGTGCCGATCGTCTGGCTGGAGAGTGGGCGAGGGGAAGACTCAAGGCCGAGATCGCACGTCCTGCAAACTGGAGGCTTCACGGCAAGGCAGCAGGCCCGATCAGAAATAGCGAGATGCTGCTATTGAAGCCTGACATGGTTGTAGCGTTCCCGGGCGGACGAGGCACGCAGGATATGATTAATCAGGCGAAGCGAGCTGGTATCGAGGTTTGGTGCCCAAGAGGAGGGGAAGCATGAAGACACTTAGGCAACTGCTTACTGCTGGCGTGACCGAGAACGGCCCGATCTCAGTCAAGATGATCGATGGCGTGATTGGCTCGACAGACGAAGCGGCGACCAGTGGGCTCACGTTCCCTCTGATCTGTGAATACGATGGTAGCGAGGTGACGGTCGCGTGGGATGATGACGAACGCGAGCTGGTTGTGTTCGATGCCAGGCATGGCGAACTGGAAGTGACGGATGAAGTGCTAGACGGAACGGTCTTGCTTTGACATTGGTGGGTTAAGAAGACTAAAGTATACGCCCGTACATAAAGGAGCGTATATGATTGTTTTCATCATTCCTCAAGGCACTGAGGTGAGATACTGGCCAGCCGGTCCAAATCCGTATTCATCGACACCATGGAAGCGAACTCGAATAGAGCTTCGCCTGCCAGCTACATCGGTTGTCGACGAGTTCGGGCTAATTTTTGAGTACGAGGGTTGGTACATTCGCGTCATGGAGCGAGGGGTTGTAAAACGCGAGGAAGACAACCGCACTGCCGAGCTGTTGAGGAACGAATGGAACTACATTTTGAGCCTTGATGGATGCTCCTGCACACATCCGACGCGAGATTAATAAAACTTTCCGATTGACAACGCGACTTTTGTCAAGATAGGATTTCGACTTGCCAGCGTCTGGGCATGCAGTCGCAAACCACTCCACGGTATTGGAACAACCAGGCCGGGATCTTTCTCATCACGAGAGGGGTCCCGGCCTTTTTTTATGCCCCTACGAAGCTGGACTGCTTCGGAAAGCCATGTGATGCCGGATTATCACACGATCAAGGAACAGATCGAGGACGGGGATATCCTGCTCTTTCGAGGACAGGTCTCATTGTTCAATCCGTGGACGTGGTTCTCTTTCCTGATCCGCATTTGGACAACTTCGCAGTTCACTCACGTCGCTGTCGCCTCGTGGGGGAACTTCGCCGGTCGAAGCGAACTATTTTGCTTCGAGGCCATGGAGGGCACCGGCGTCCGCGTTGTTTCGGTCGAGTCGTATCTCAAGCAAGGCTGTCGCATTGACTGGCATCCCCTGATCGACGAGCGAGTTGACCGCGAAAAGGTCATCGACTGGTTCCGTCAACGCCTCGGCAGCCGGTATGCGTCGCCCTGGCAGCTCTGGCGGTCGTTCACGTTGCTGCCACTGATGGAGTGGTGCAAGCTGCCGACGCTCACAGACACGGATCGTTACTTCTGCTCAATGGCTGCTGGCTTCGCGTTAGAGGCAGGCGGCTTTGATGGCCATATCCAACTTGGTAAGCGACCTGAGATGCTCTCTCCAGGTGACTTTACTCGCTTGCCGGGCCTGAGGCCTGCCGGTCAGATCACGTTCAAAGGAACAAGCAAGTGATGAACATTCACCTTCTCAGCACGTACAACAAGTCACCAACTCAGCGGCTTATCGACAACGATCCGGTGCCGGAGTCGATCTATCGTCAGTACCGATGGGCGTTTCTTCGACAGCTGGCCGTCGTGCTCGCGTGCGTCCTTGCGATGTGTGTCGTCGCGTCGATCATCGGTTGTCATCAAGTCGCTCATGCTCAGGAGCCGTTTGTTCGCACCGATGGCGTCATTCACAAGCTAAGCGTCCCCGGCTGCATGCCGTGCGTCCAGTTCGATCAAGATCCAACGTTTCGCGGTGCGGGAGTGCAGTCGCATAACTTCACTTCAGAGCATCAACAGGCGTTGCGACGAAGTTTTCGCACGGTATCGGATGCCGAATTCAACCAGATCGTGAAGCAGCAGGCACAGAATGGCGATCGCACGTTCGACGTCATTCCAGAAACTCAGTTCATGTTCCCGATGTTCATAGGTGAGCATGGAAAAGAATACTGGCTTGGTTACGACGCTCGCGAGGCAGGTCAGTTGCGGGCATGGATGGAGACGCAGAAGGTCAAGGTGATCGTCGAGACGCCTCAGGTGCCAAGCGATATGGTTGAATTCCGATCGCCTCAAAAGCTGCCTGCACCGATAGTCGGTAATACTTACCCGGATGGTGCACCTCGCGGCCTCTTTTCGCATCCTCGACCAGTGACACCACAGTACGCGTTGCCAGGGCAACCAACGTTTGCTGCTCCAGCCACGCCATCGAACACAGAAGGAGCAGAAGCGATCGAGAGATTGCGTCGCCAAGGAATGATTATTCAGTCTGATCCTCCACTCGACCTCGAAGGTGTTGGGTTCGTCCTTTGCGTTGGTTCGCTATTCGGCGACTCGGCCGTTTCGCTACGTCGCGGGGTGATCAACTTCGCTTCTGAAGAGCTCAAGACGGCCGCGATCACGCAGAAGGCATGGGGCAGGCTGGTCGCGGAAATCAATCAGCCAACACTTCACGCCAAGCTGAAGAACGTTACCGGCAAGCTGGACGAAAAAGCTGTCATGTACGTTCTGGTTCCAGAGTCGAAGTCAGGATTCGCAGTTGATTTCCTCAAAGGTATCGCCTTGAAGATGCTCGAATCGAACGTATTGGTGAAGCTCGAAGAATTGCCAGTGCCGATCCATGTGTTCTTCGAACGCACCAACGGTGGTGTCTACCAGGCAATCAAGAATGCTGTTGATTCGACACCGGAAGAGGCCCCGCCTGCAGACAAGGCCGACAATGCAGACGAGTCAATCGATCCAGATTCGCTCGCTGGAGGAGCTGCTCAAGTCACCGGCGGCGGTGCTCTCGGTTACGCCTTGTTTTCTCGCCGACGTCGCAAGTCCATTCATGAGGAGATTCAGTCGTGATCATCGGTCCCATTATTGCCGTGCTGACGGCTATTCTCCCGACCCTCGGCGGCTTCGCTGGCGGTGGCCTCATCGCCTTGATCGAGTCCATCTTTGCGGGCGGCAAAGGCATCGGCGTTGCAGTCAAGGTTGCTCCTCGCGTCGTTCGTATCGGCCGCAAGCTGTACGACATGGTTGATGGGGATGACGACTCAAAAAAACCCATCCCGACGCCGCAATCATCGTCTCCATCGCCTGCTTCGTCGCAGGCTGCACCATCATCTGGTCTGTTCAATAAGAGGTAGTTATGTTTGGCTTCCTGTTGGTTTCGATGGCTGCCTTTGGACTGGGATACGCAGGCGGATTCATGACACCTTTCGGAATCCCAAAATATGCATGTTGCTGCTCTATGCAGCTTCGAAAATGGTGGCGAATCAAGGCGGATCTGAATCTTCAGATTGAAGACTTTAAGCAAAAACTCGACAAGGCCAATAAACGAGTCAAGTTCTACCAACATCGCCATCGGGAGATCGTGAAAGCTGCTAGTGAGATTCAAGGGCTTGCCGACAAGGTCGAGTTGGATGACGAGACTGGATTCACTGAGGACGGCGACGCAGACGAAGAAGAAGAGTACGACAGGTCGATGATCATCGCCTTCAATAGCCAGGATCCATACGGCGGCAACTTCAGTTAATTAAACGCGTTTTAATCACAACTTAAACACAGTTTCAGGAGACACACAATGGCCTACTCGGTAGATGCCATCGCCATCAAGGAAGTCGGAAACGAGCAGGCTAAGCCAATCCAGGTCGATGCCACTCAGATTCCGCTTCAGGTCAAGAAAGTCATCGTTGACCAGACTGGAAACGTTCTTCCGATGAACATTCCAGACGAAGAAATCAACGAATTTGTCGACCGAATCAATGCGGCTCCATG
>SXPC01000273.1 GCA_005778225.1 Planctomyces sp.
CCATGCGAATGAAGAGAGGACCATAGTGACCATAGTCCGCTGGCCACCAGTCCTGAGAGGTGTGCATCAATTCCTTGATGTCTTTTTTGACGGCCGCGATGTCGAGCTTGCTGAACTCTTCAGCGTAATTGAAATTCGGCCCCATCGGATTGCTCTTGGTCGAGTTCTGATGGAGGATGTCGATGTTAAGCTGGTTCGGCCACCACTGGTCGTTCGACATCGAGCCCGCCAGCGTGGTCCGGTTAGGACCAGCCGATTCGCCCATGACGGGACACTGCGCGATATCGGCAACAGGCTTTTCCTGAGCTTTCGTCGTGCGAGCGGAGGTCAAAACCGCTGAGGTGATCATGGCTGCGATAGCTAAGCGATGATAAGAGGAGCGCATGAGCATGATTCGTATCCTTCGAACATTGATGGAAAAACGTGAGACCAGAAGACGCCAGTCGACGCGCAATGGATTTCAGGCTGGTCTCTGCTTAGTATCATATCAGATGTTCAATGTTTCCAATGTATTTTGGTTGTAGGAGCTATGCGTGTGAAGCATAGCTGCTCGTTTTCAAGTTATCTTTGCATCTCACGGACGACGCCGAGTATTCCAGCTTCGATGAAGCCTTCTTCGCTCGTCGGCACTGATCATTCCACGATCTTCAAGTTCCTCTGCAATGAAGACGCCAAAAATTTCGGTTTGAGTTGGTGTGTCGTCTTCTTCATCTCGGAAATTCATATCGCATGGCAGATGATCTGAATTGAAGTCTTCACCTTCACCACACAACGAAAATTCGTGGCTGGAAGCATGAACTGAACAGTTGCTGTAATAAGCCCAATACGCAATCGTCTTTAAATCTTGAATATCCGAGCACCGAAAACGAATATGGATCTGCTTCTTCTCATCGTTTCGATAAGCCATCGCGGAAGAAATACCCGGAAACCTCGTCAGAAGTTTTTTGATTGATTCTAAAGAAGAATCTGAAGTCATAACATTGCGCCGACATTTTGACACCATTGAAGTTGAAATCTGATTATAGCTCGCAGGTCCGTTTGGCGTGAGCAAAATTGAAGAATACTGGATTCCGCTTCAGACCCTGCTTTGCTCGTCCTGCTGGCATCGGCAAATCGTACTCGCAGCACTTCGTTCCGCACTCCCGATTCCAGTGTTGACAAACTCCGTCACACAACCAGACGATACTCACATGCACGCTCACGACCACGATCATGACATCCCAGAAAACTTCTCCCGCGCCTTCGCCATCGGCATCGGACTCAATGTCCTCTTCGTGATCATCGAAGCCGCCGCCGGTTTCTGGACCGGTTCCCTCATGCTCTTGGCCGATGCAGGCCATAACCTCAGCGACGTTCTCGGCCTCGTCCTCGCCTGGGGTGGCAATTATCTCGCCACCTTTCAATCCAGCAACCGCCACACCTACGGCCTCCGCAGCACGACGATCCTTGCTGCCCTCGCCAACGGTCTCCTCTTACTCATGGCCATCGGCGGCATCGCCTGGGAATCCATCGAACGCTTCTGGGCTCCCGAAACAACCGCTGGCCCCTTCATCATCGCGACCGCCAGCGTCGGTATCGTCATCAACGGCATCACGACCATGCTCTTCGCCAGTGGCCGACACGGCGATCTCAACGTCCGAGGGGCCTTCCTCCACATGGCCGCCGATACACTCGTCTCTCTCGGCGTCGTCATCGCAGGTCTGGGCATCATGTGGACCGGCGCAACCTGGATCGACCCCACCGTCTCCCTGCTCATCGCTGCCATCATCCTCTGGAGCACCTGGGATCTTCTCAGACGCTCCTTTCACCTCGCCATCCTCGGCGTCCCCGACAACATCGACATCGAAAAAATCCGCAGCTACCTGGAATCACTCCCCGGCGTGACAGGCGTCCACGATCTCCACATCTGGGCCATGAGCACCACCGAAAACGCCCTCACCGTCCACCTCGTCCGCCCCGACTCCACTAACGACGATGACCTCCTCGGCCAGATCTGCACCGACCTCGACCGCAAATTCAAAATCGCCCATCCCACCATCCAGATCGAACGCTGCCACGAAGCCGCCGCCTGCCGCCTCGCCCAAGGCGACTGCGTCAACATAGGAAAAACAGGGAATGCAGGCTGCCACAACGATCATGATCACGACCATGACCACGATCACTCCTAACCAACAGGTTGTCCCGGATTTCCCCCAACCCAAAAGGGTTGTCCGGGTTTTCCCCAACCCGGACGGCGAAGCCGCAAGAATCACGTCGATCGCGCATCGAATGCCCATACCTGTTTCTTGCGTACCGAGTCCGCGGGTGATCCAGCCGTTCATGGCTGGATCGACAAAGTCGACAAGAAGCGAGCGCCATGCGGTTCCAATTGATATCGACGCAGTGAGTTTAGATTGGAAGCGTATGGTGACGCTTCTTGTTCGCGGTGCTCACCCAGCCATGAACGGCTGGGCCACCCCTCACAAGAAACACGTCGAGCGCGCTGGACGCCCATTCCCGTGTTTCTCTCGTGCCGAAGCGGCACGCCCGGGTTGGGGACAACCCGGGCTACCCATCTCCCCAAATGAAAAAATTGCAAATCGAGGTAGCCAAAAACTTCGCGATCCGTTACGACATGGTTTCGTGAATGGATTCTCAGACGATTAGCCAAGGACGGCTTTATGTACAAACTGCTTCTTTGCGAGCGGTATCTGAAGACACGTTTCATCGCGCTGGCCAGCGTGATCAGTGTCATGCTCGGCGTCGCGACGATGATCGTCGTCAACAGTGTGATGGCTGGCTTCGCTACGCAGATGAAGGACCGGATTCACGGTCTCCTCGCAGATATCATCGTCGAATCGCACAGCCTCGACGGCGTCGATAATCCCGACCGCCAAATGGCTCTGGCCCGCCATGCAGCCGGCCCGTACATCGAAGCCATGACGCCGACGATCGAGATCTACGGCATGATGAACTTCTATTACGCCGGCCAGTGGATCACCCGTCCCGTCACGCTCCTCGGCATCGACCCCAAGGGGAAATCCGAAGTCGGCCCGCTCAAAGACTACCTCGAAAGCTACCAAGTCAAAGCCGCCACCACAGGCCCTGCTGAACACGGACGCGAAGTCGTTCCCACCTGGAACCTGACTCCAGAAGCCCAGAAATACCGCGAAGACAAAACCCGCCTCATGCTTGACCAGCAGGCCTGGATGCAGGACGAGTCGCAGATCTTCAACGCGAATTCTAACTTCGCCCGTCTCGATGATGACGGCGTCTCTCTCGGCGTCCCACCCGCTCCGACCAAACCTCAAACCGATGTCGCCGCAGAAGGAATTGTCCAGACCTCCATGCAGGCCGATGGCAAACCAGCTGGCGAAATCAACCCCTGGGAAACAGCTATCAGTGGTTCCGAACTCAATTTCGAGGACCCTTTCGGCCAAACCATGTCATCTCAGCCTAAAGAGCCAGTCGACCCCGCTGCTCCGATGGCAGCCCGTGTCTACGTCGGCAAAGGCCTCATCAGCTATCCCTACAAAGATCCTGAAACCGGCAAGATGGAAACCTTCATGATGGCTCGCCCGGGCGACGACGTGAAGCTCTCCACCATCACCGCAGGTCGCCCACCGCAACCTGCTCACTTCTCAGCCACCATCGTCGATATCTTCAAGTCCGGCATGTCCGAGTACGATTCCAACCTCGTCATGTGCAACCTCGAAGACCTCCAGCGAGTCCGCGGTATGCTCGTCGAACAAACCGGCCAGCGTTCCATCTCCGCCATCCAGATCAAACTGAAAAACTACGCCGACGCCGACGTCGTTGTCAAACTCCTCCAGGATGCCTTCCCGTCTCACCAGTTCTCCGTCAAAACCTGGGAACAAAAGCAAGGCCCTCTCCTCGCCGCTGTGGAAGTCGAATCCGCCATCCTCAACGTCCTGCTGTTCCTGATCATCGCCGTCGCAGGCTTCGGCATCCTCGCGATCTTCTACATGATCGTTGTTGAGAAGACCCGCGACATCGGCATCCTCAAAGCCCTCGGCGCTTCCTCGTCAGGCGTCATGTCGATCTTCCTCTCCTATGGCTTAGGCCTGGGCATCGTCGGCTCAGGGGTCGGTGTCGCTCTCGGACTCCTCTTCGTCGAGTACATCAACGTCATCGAAGGCTGGATTACCGTTCTGACCGGCCGAAAAGTCTTCGACGAAACCATCTATTACTTCCCGGAAATCCCGACCGTCGTCTCACCGATGATGGTCTTCTGGGTCGCCTTCGGAGCCATCACGATCGCCGTCCTCGCCAGCGTCCTGCCGGCCCGACGCGCCTCGCGACTCCACCCCGTCAAAGCCCTGCGCTACGAATAGTCCGCGGTAGCACAGACATTCCTGTCTGTGCGTTTTTCTTGGCTCCTCTGACTCTGTGATCTCAGTGCCCTCGGTGGCAATACTCAGGAACTCACCATGGAAACCGCAACCATCCCCGCCGTGAAACCTCAGTCGGTCAACAGCGTCCTGTCGATGCAGCCACTTCAATTGTGTGCAACCGCCATCGACAAGGCCTACATGAAGGGCGAGATGAAAGTCCCCGTCCTTCAAGGCGTTGACCTCTGCGTCCGCAAAGGCGAGTTTCTCTCCATCGTTGGCCAGTCCGGCTCGGGCAAGAGCACCTTGCTGCACCTGCTGGGCCTCCTCGATTCACCCGATATCGGCGAAGTCTGCCTCGACGGCCAGCGCATCGACGACCTCCCCGCCCGCACCAAAGACCAGCTCCGCAACCGCATCTTCGGCTTCATCTTCCAGTCGTATCACCTTCTTCCGGAACTGACCGTCCTCGAAAACGTCCTCGTCCCCGCCATGATCCGCGAATCGATCTGGGGCTACCTCAAAAATCGCTCCGCCTATCGAGACCGTGCCCGCGACATCCTCAACAAAGTCGGCCTCACCCACCGCCTCAAACACCGCCCCTCCG
>SXPC01000274.1 GCA_005778225.1 Planctomyces sp.
AGCAGCTTACCGCAGAAATGATCTTCGAGCCCGGCACGGAGAATCTGTTTGCCGTTATAAAGATATTCAGGACCAATGAAGCCGACGACGGTATTGACGAGAAGGAGGCGGTAGCGACGGGCGACGGCGTAGGCACGGGCTTCCAGGGTTTGCTGATCGAGGCCGTGGTGAGCGTTGGCAGAAAGGCAAGAGCCTTGGCCAGTTTCGAAGTACATCACATTATTGCCGATCGTGCCCCGTCTTTGTTCGAGAGCCATCTCGTAGGCTTCGTCGAGCACTGCGAGATTGACGCCAAAGCTCGTGTTGGCTTTTTCAGTGCCGGCGATGGACTGGAAAACAAGATCGATCGGCGCGCCTTGCTTCATGGCGTCGATGGAGGTCGTCACGTGAGCGAGAATGCAGGACTGGGTCGGAATCTCGTAGCGTTCGATGAGGTCGCCTAAGAGCTTCAAGAGTTGAACAGTCCTGGGAACATTGTCGGAAGCGGGGTTAATGCCGATGACGGCATCGCCACAGGCGTAACACAGGCCATCAAGGATGGAAGCAGCGATCCCTCGGGGATCATCGGTTGGGTGATTGGGTTGGAGTCGGACTGATAGGCGACCAGGAAGACCAAGAGTATTGCGGAAGCGGGTGATGATAGAGCATTTTTTTGCGACGAGGATCAGGTCCTGATTGCGCATGATTTTCGAAACGGCAGCGGCCATCTCGGGAGTAATCCCTGGTGCGACTTGAGAGAGGACGTCTGAAGTCGTCTCATAACTGAGAAGCCATTCGCGGAATTCGCCAACGGTTTGAGTCGCAAGGGGAGCGAAGGCCGAGGTGTTGTGGGTATCGTGGATGAGCTTTGAGACTTCGTCAATATCGGGGTCGATAAGTGGCTGGTTGAGGAAGTCGGAAAGTCTGACATCTGCGAGCACGATGCGCGCGGCGACTCGTTCTTCCTCGGTCGATGCCGCGACACCGGCCAGTTCGTCACCGGAGCGTCGAGGGGAGGCTTTGGCGAGCAGTTCGCCAAGGGAGTCAAAACTCCATGTGCGGCTGCCGAGAATGCAGGAGCGACGCTGGGACATGTCGTTACCTGTGTGAATTAGAGAGCAGAAGCAGGTTGGGTTTCGTGGGTCGCAGAACTGCGTCCTGCGACGAAGAGCAAATAGTACGCGATAGCAATGCCCAAGCAGAGAAGAAACTTCTCGGTGATGGAGAGCCAGTTGTCACCGCGACCAGAGTTTTCCCAGAGCATCGCAATGAGGACAAAGCTGGAGAGGAACTGTGCAACTCGCGGCAGTAGGGGATAAAACGGGACCTTGTAGGGGCGTTCGAGAGTTGGTTCGAGCCTACGGAGACGGACGAGGGATTCCATCGATAGAACATAAAGCAGGACCGCCGCCATGGCGGAGATCGTAATGAGTGCCCCCGTATCGAGGAGATAAATCGACAGGCAGCCGATAGCCCAGTTGGTCATGAGGGCGCCCCATGGGGCGGAGCTTTGGGAATGAATGCGTCCAAGGAATCCGGGCAGGTAACCCGCACGTCCCATTTCGAAGACAGCACGTCCGGCGGCAAAGAGGATGCCGTTGAGGCTGCAAATCAGGCCCAGTCCGCCGACGCCGATGAGGAGTTGGAAGAGGGGGTGATTTTGAGATAACACCTGACCGAGTGCCAGCGGAAGAGGTTTATCGACTGGGGACGCGCCTGTGATCGGAATGAGTTGGTTATTGACCATGTGAAGATCATCAGGTGACCAAACGACCTTTTCCCACCCGCCCACACCGACGGCGCAGATGAGAACGCCGCCCGCCAGGATCACGAGAGTCGCGAGTGCAGAGCCGAAGCCGAGGAGCACATCCCGTTGGGGGCGTCTTGCTTCTTCGGCAGCGTTGGCAACACCTTCGATCGCCAAGTAGAACCAGACGGCGAAGGGGAGCGCGGGGATGATGCCCCACCATCCGGCGGGCCAGGCGTTGTGAGTCAGATTTTCCAATCGGACGTGCGGTGCAGTGATGCCAAGAAAAAGAAGAAGCTCACCCACAGCGAGGACGGTAATGATAAGTTCAAAAACGGCGGTCTGTTTGACACCCCAGAGGTTAAGGGCTGTGAACATGGTCATCGACAGGACGGCGACCATGCGGGCATCAAGTTGGGGCCAGTTGGTTGCAGCGTAAGCGCCAAGGGCCATCGCGATCGCAGGAGGAGCGAAGACAAATTCCAGGAGCTGTGCAACTCCGGTCAGGAACCCGCCAAAGCGTCCGAGACCTCGGAGTGCATAGACGAAACCGCCACCGGCTCGCGGAATCGCACAGGCGAGCTCGGTGTAACTGAGGACAAACGCAATGTACATGACTGTGACGAGAGCAAAGGCGACCATGAGTCCGCCAGTGCCACCAACGGGAAGCCCAAGGTTCCAGCCAAAGTATTCGCCGGAGATCACATAGCCGACGCCGAGTCCCCACAGCATCCATGGACCGAGGGTCTTCTGCAGATGGGGCGTTTCCCCAGCCGTTTGATTCTTCATTATGTCGAGCAGTGATGTTCTATGTCATGCGCATGACAGTCAGAAGGGCGCGTTCCGACTGCCAGGAATCCGGGAGGATTCGGGGTGCATGATGAACATACTGGAGGGGCCAGAAGACGTCTAGTGATGAGATGTCAGTGGTGAGGAGAAATCAGGGATGCAGATCAATTAACGAGATGCCCCCATGGCGTGTTGCTTGGAGGAAGACACTATGCTTCGGTGCGTTTGCCAGCCCACCAGGGGAGGGTGTTACCGCCGTCCATCAGGGTCGTGCTGCCGTTCATGTAATCTTCAGAATGCAGGAAGACAGCCGCGCGACCGATTTCGTTCACGTTGCCCATCCGCTTGGCCGGGATGTGCTTGGCCCCGTTTTTGAGGTCTTCTTCGCTGTAAAATTTGCGTTCACCGGGAGTATCGATCCAGCCCGGGTGAATGATATTCACGCGGATACGGTGCTCGACGAGTTCCAAAGCCGCCGTGCGAGCCATCTGGTCGACGGCAGCTTTCGCCATGTTGTAAGCCATGGCGTTCTTGAAGGGGATGGTCGCGTGAGGTGAGCTGATGACAACGATCGAGCCCCCTGTGCCCTGCTTGACCATTTGCAGAGAAGCATAGCGAACGCCATAAAAAGCACCCCACATGCAGACGTCGATTGTTCGACGAAAGCCCGTCATGTTGGCAGTCAACATCGGCTCGCGGTCGCTAAAAGCAGCGTTCGCGACGAACAGGTCCAGTCCACCCAGAACTTCCACCGTGCGGTTGACTAGTCGCTGGATGTCTTCTTCTTTCGAGACGTCGCCCTGAATCGCAAGAGAACGTCGGCCGAGAGCTTCGATTTCCTTGACCACGCCGATGGCTTCGCTTTCATCGTCGAGGTAGTTAATCGCGACGTCTGCTCCTGCGCGGGCCATTTCGAGTGCACAGCCGTATCCTATGCCGCGAGAGCTACCTGTAACGAGTGCGAATTTGCCTTGGAGTGATTGGAGCGTAGCCATTGCGACCTCATGCGCGATAAAGGATGTCAGATGCGTCTTTGAATCTTACCAAACTCGCCTGAGGTCGGGAATGCTTTATAATAGCGATTTGGCATGATCCCGTGAATAAGCACCCATGCTTGAGACAAGGCACGTTTTGAGCCCAATTCTTCCGAGAAAACGGACTCGATCGTATCGCAACAGGATTCTGTCGCAACAGTGAGGAAGCAGCATGTATTCAGAAGCCGAGGGAACCCGCAAAACGATGGGCGATGTAGATGTCTTCTACCACGAAGGGGTCTATCACCTGTTCCATCTCGTTTTGCCAAATCACGACTTTATCGCCCATGCGGTCAGTGATGACGGGCTGACCTGGAGCAGGGTGGAGAATGCGCTGTTCATCGGTCATCCGGGGGCCTGGGATGACTCGATGTTGTGGACAATGCATGTCTCGAAGGATCCGCATCAACCCGGACAGTTTCGGATGTTTTACACAGGGATTGCTCAGCACGATAACGGGCTGGTGCAGAGGATCGGATTAGCAACGAGTCCGGATCTGTATGCCTGGACGAAATCGCCGGTCAATTGGGTCAGTCGGTGTGAGCGTTGTCAGCTGAAGAATCTACCGGCGTCGAATCAGACGGCGCTCTACGATGAATCGAGTCGGTTCCCGCTGGAAGCTCAGGCACCGCATTACGAGCATGAACTCGGACAAGGGCGAAACTGGATCAGCTGGCGGGATCCATTTTATGTGCAAGACGGAGATGACGGATGGCTGCTCATTGCAGGACGAGTCCCGACAGGCCCGATCACGCGTCGAGGATGTGTCGCCGTCATGAAGGAAGTGAGTCCGAATTGCTTCGAGCATCAGCCGCCGCTGTATTATCCGACCCTTTATGATGACATCGAAGTGCCCAATGTCCTCAAGCTCGACGGCCAGTATTACCTGATCGGAAGCCTGCGTGAAGACGTCAAGATTCGGTACTGGTACACCACAGATATCGGGAAGGCATGGTTGAACTACTCGGACAATGTGCTGCTGCCAAAAGGGAATTACGCAGGGCGGATCTGCTACGACGACAAGGGGGCGCTCATCTGGAACTTCTTCTCGCATGACGTCAACAATCGTCAGGTAAAGAATTTACTGCCCCCGCCCAAAAGACTGGTGAGAGATCAAGAAGGAAAGATTCGCGTTGAACAGTTCGAAGGATTTGACAGTCGAGTGGAGAAGCGACTGACCTTTGCGGAACTCGGGACGTTGAGTCGGCTGATCGAAGAAGCAGACGGGAAAATCGAAACGGATCAGGAACATCGAGGCTGGAGACTGAACAGCGAGGTCGGGTTTCAAGGGTTCATGCTCGAGCCAGCGCTGCACTGTTTCCGCATGAACGCGACGATCCAGCTTTCGGGAACAGGGAAATGCGGGCTGTTTTTTCGCGTCAACGCCAAGACGCATGATGGGTATTACCTGTCTCTGGACTTGATCAAGGGAGTCGCGCAGCTGCGTTCCTGGGGAACGAACTTTGAAGCAACCGGGGATCAGATGATGAAGTTCCAGTCGCTGCAGGCGGGGTACTGGAAAAGCGATTTCACAAAGCCCAGTGAGATCACGCTGCTCGTTTATGGGGATTACATCGAGTTCTCGATCAATGGCGGAGTGCTCATTTCGCTGGCCGATCAGAACTACCGTCATGGCAGGGTAGGGGTCTACATCGAGAGTGCCTGCATCGATGTGACCAACGTGCATGTCGAGACTTTGCACAACGATCAGTGGTCAAATGAAGGACTGACGAAGGGGTAATCCCCTACACAACACAAGTCCGCGTCTCTTGGACATTCGGCATAATCGGAGTTCGCGGCTCAGACGGTACAGGAAGTCCAGATTTCCTAAGAGGACTTTTTGACCACGCCAAACGGTGAGGTATGTAACCTAGGTAGGTTGCGTTTTATCAACATGGCTTGCGCCCGGATTGTGACATCTGGGCGTAGACGTTGATCGACCAGCCAGTCCTTCATGCAGTGATCGAACTGCTCAACGTTGCTCCCCAACGTCTGGAAACAGGTTTCGTTATGCCGACTGATCTCTTCAGCCCGACATCTCCGGTGGTCGCCGGAGCCAATTCGTCCGCTGTCGCGAGCGCGACTCGCGCTGTGACGTTGACTCGCGAGTTTCTGCTCGTCCCGAGTCGAAGCAAGGACGGTTCGTCCAACATCCCGATTCCCGCAGGTCAATCAACCATTGGCTCCGGAGAAGACTGCCAGATTCGACTCACCAACACAGGGATAGCTGCACTCCATGCGGTTCTGGATTATCACAACGACCGACTGTCGTTGAAGTCCGTAGATCACCGGACCTGGCTGAATGATGGAGCGGTGAAGTCCAGCAGCGTTCGAGCAGGGGACCGGATAACATTTGGGCCAGTGGAGTTTCTCGTTCATGAGCGTTTGAAAGAAGTCCCGGCCAGTAAGCCGGCCGAGCATGCGCCAGTTGCCAAACAAGCAGTAACGGTCATCGAACCTCTTCCTCTGCCTGTGACAGAAGAACTCAAAACACCAGCAGCGGTTCGAGAGACAGTCCAGAGAGATCTTACGAAGACTGTCCAACAATTGGCCGCGTTGACACCGCCTGTGACGTCGACTATACCCTCGATCCCGCTCAGCACTCCCGTTGACCTGTCAGGGCCGTTGAAAAAAGAGATCGCCCGGCTGGTTGATGAACTGGATGAACAGAAGGGGGATGTGCTCGCAGTCCGCGAACAACTGCGACAGTCAGAAGCAGCAGTCGAAGAACTGCGCAACAACAGGTCGACACTGGAAGCTCAACTGGCTGAGCTCTCGGCACAGAAAACACAAGCTGATGCAGAACGAACAGCTCTGCGCGAGGAGCTTCGAGAAACAGCTGCGCGACTTTCGCAGCAGTCCAACGACGCGACGCAGATGGTCCTACGTCTTCAGGATGAGCTCGCCAACAAAGAGCGTTACCTGGCTGAGACGGAGAAGTCCCTGCACGAACAGCAGATCCAGTGGGAGCAGACGACGACAGGGCTGGAAAGTGAACTGGCGGTCCTGACAAGCCAGTTGGCACGAGCAGAAACCGAGCTGACATCCGGGCGCGATGAAAGCTTAACCGCTCTGACTGCGAAAGAAACAGAGTTGCATGAATTGCAGTCGCAGTTCGAGAGACTACAAGCAGAGCTAGTCAGTGCGCACCAGGCACGGGACGAGTCTGCACACCTCTTGGGTAGTGAAAATGGCCGGCTGAAAGAAGAGTTATCGCGCCTAAACGAGACGCTGTCTTTGACCAGCACAACGCTCACTCAGACCGAAGAAGCGTTGAACGAAAAGTTGGCCGCGCTGTCCGCAGAGGCGGACGAGCAGCGTCAGCAGATCGTCGCGCTGACGTCGGACAAGACATCGCTGACGGCAGCCTTGGAATCCAAGAACAGCGATCTTGATCTTCGCGAGCAAGCAGTCGCAGAGCGTCAAGCTGAGCTCGAAGCCGAGCGTGCAGCACTCATGGCGGATCGTCAGGCTGTTGATACGACTCGTGAAGAACTAACTCAGTTGCATTCGGAACTCCAGTCGAAGCAGACTGCCTGGGAAACAGAGAAGACCACCTTTGAAGAAGCGTTGAAGTCACGTGAAGAAGAGCTCGCTGCTGAGACTCAACGGCTACATGAGCAATCAATCAACGTGAAGGCTCGTACAGAAGAGCTGGACCGCGCTGCCAGTGAGTTGAATGACCAGCGAGTCGATCTTGAGCGTCAACGGGCAGAATTGCTCGAAGAAAAGGCTCAGTTATCCACTGAACGCAACGCAGTTGTCGATGATCGTGAGACATTGCAACGCGAGCAGGCTGCGCTCGCTTCTGACAAACAGCTCTTCGAAGAGCAGAAGACTCGCTTCGAAGAATCAGCTCTTGCCCGCGATGAACAATTTGCACAGACGTCTGGCGAACTGGATTTGCTCAGGGTTTCGCTGACGGCCGAGAAAGCAGAACTAACCGCACTGCGTGAACGACTTGATGTCGAGCAGCAGTCACTGGCAGGGTTGCAGGCCGAGTTTGATGTCGAGAAGTCAGCCAATGAATCGCAGGCTGTCCGTTTGACTTCGGAACAGGATCGCCTGGCGTCTCTCGAATCACAACTGGCTCAGGAGCGACTTGCACTGGAGGCTGCTCGCACTGAAATCGAAGAACAATCGAAGGCATTGAATGCACAACGAGATGAGATCGAACAACTGACTCATGAAATCGAATCTCGAAAGTCACAGATCGACCTCTCCCATGCCGAGCTCGATGCAGCACGATCAGAACATGAAACACAGGCTGTCAGCCTTGTTTCAGACCGGGATCGTTTGACGTCGCTGGAATCACAACTGGCTGAGGAACGGGCTGCCCTTGAAGCGGCCAGGAACGAAATTGAAACACAAGCAGAGTCACTTGCCAGCCAGCGCAACGAGTTGGAGGAACTGGTTCGTCAACTCGAATCTCGTCAGTCTTCGATGGACGAGGTTCAAGCCGGACTCGCCCAGCAACGAGCTGCCTTTCTATCTCAACAAGATGAGTTTGCACAACAAAAAGTCCAAACCGACGACGAAGCTCAGCAGACGATCGCAGCTCTCCAAGCGCAGCTGGCAGATGCCCAGTCGCTGATTGACTCTCACAAAGCAGAGTTCGCTGCCTATCAGGATCTGTCGGTCAACGAACAGCAGGCGTTTCATTCCCAGCTGGAACAGCTGGCGGCTCAACTGGCCGAACTGAACACCGTCCGCAGTGGCCTGGAAGCGGAACTGGCGACAGTTCGAAATGAATTGTCCTTGAAACGGGATGACGAATCATTGCGACTTGATGAAGAGGCTATTCAGCGAGAACTGGATCTGATTGGACGTCAACAGTCCGATCTGGACCATCAGGCGGAGATTCTGGACCGACGCAGTGCAGAGCTGAATCTTCGTGAAGAGCAACTGGCAGACGAAGAACGTCGCTGGCTGTTCGAGCAACGAACGCAAGCCGAAAAGCTTGACGAGCGAGTCGTCGAAGTCAGCACAGCCGAACAGGATCTGGCTTATCAACAGGAAATGCTCGACGAACTGCGTCGCGAACTGGAAACACACACTGCTGAACTCAACGACCAACGAACGTTGCTCGACGAGGCGTTTCAACGAATTCAACAGTCGAACGTCGGGACCATCGAGTCATCGTACTTTGCAGAGAAGAGACCTGAATCGGAATCCAGTCATGAGCTCGGCGAGCACATCTGGCAGAACCTGCAGTCGACATTCCAGGAAAACGCTCCAGACTATGAGCGGCCGGTCGTCGAAGAGAATGTCGACATGCGAGAGCTCATGGCGACCCCGTTATCCGATAGCGTGATCGAGCCCATTGCTGTCAGTGAACAGGCGGTCGCGAATGATAATCACGTTCGTTCGCTACTGGCGGAAATGTTCGGGATGTCTTCAGGCAATCCGTCACTACCGAGGGCGGCGGTTGACTCTCATGACAAGGTCGAGCAACGACAAACGCCTGAACCAACAGCACAGGAAGCGATCGAAGACAATCCCTTTGCGGATATGGCTGACTCCTTCGTCGAGCCAGTGGATACAACACTGGAAGAAACGCCTGTCGACCAACAGCCCGAGGAGAACGTGGAAGACTCGATCGCCAGCTATATGGAGAAGCTGCTGAGTCGCACACGCGGTCACCAGACGCCAGAGAAATCGAACGACAAGAAAGGGACGTCATCCGCTGCGAAGTCTCGAAGCGGGACCGAACCTGCCAGGTCGTACCTATCCAATCAAGGCAAGGCAAGAGAGCCAATCATGGCTCCTGAACCTGTCGAAGTGGAAGAGACGCCGGTAATTCGCGAGCGTCCCCAGGTCAACAAAGATGCGGCTCGTCAGGACATCCATAAACTGCGTGCCCTCGCCAATCAATCCGCTCGCGTGGCGGTCGCGACTCATACGTGGAAGCAAGTCCGCCTGGGAATCGTGGTCAATGCCACGCTTTCCAGTGTCTGCCTGGTGTTGTCGCTGTTCCTGGGTTCGACCTACTTCTGGGCAGAGCAGTCGTTTCTGACGTACGGAGCCCTGTCGGGAATCATTGGTCTGGTTTCAGCTGGCCAGGTCTACCGACTGATGGAACTGACCAAGCGGGCAAAGAAGAACACGGAAGAGCAGGAAGCGGTGGTCGAGGGGTAGGTGGGTGATCACATCTTCGTCATGAAACGCTCCTGGAACTTCGGTTCGGGAGCGTTTTTTGTTTTGGAGAGAGAGAGAGAGAGCCTGACGTCCGTTGAGCGTGATGGAGGCCGACTGTTGCCTGGGGCTCACCCTCATCCCCCCTTCGGGCACCTTCTCCCCTCAAGGGAGAAGGAACTAAAAACCGCTCCCCTCAAGGGAGAAGGGACGATAGGCGGCTCAATTTAAGAAGCCGCGTTCGCGGAGTTCGCTGATGTTGCCGGGGGTGCTTTGAATCACCTGTTGGATCGCATATTTCATGAGGGCGAAGCCTTGCTGACGTGGCTTGCTGATAATGATCGCCATGCGGTCTTCTTCCTCGTCGTCGAGCTGGCGTGATAAACGATCGACGGTCTCTTCGACACTATCGCTGACGAACTTACTGGCGCGGGGCGTGTTGCTGAAGCGGAGGTTCGAGAAGGCGGCGGTGCGGGCGAGCAGGAAGGAAATGTAATCCTGTGAGTCGTCCCCTTCCTCTTCTTCCTGGAAGAAGTTTTCGAAGTCCGGGCGATCAGCATCGGGGCGGAAGATCAGGGGGCGCGAGATTTTGATGGCGCCTTCGTGGATGCCGACGAGATCACCGGGTTTAGCAGGTTCGCTGAGCAGGTAATACGGGAGGTCGGAGTCGCCGAACGTGAAGAGGGAGTAATGGCTGGCGCGTTCGATGCGGACATCATCCCAGAGTTGGCGAAACTGTTGTTGAGAGTGGAACGGGTCAAAATCCATGGGGCCTTCGTTTCGTGACCGGCGGTCACATCTGCGATGTCAACGAGATCAGCATTCAATTGTTCGGGGCATCTTAGCGGAGAATCAACCGGTTTGCATCTGCTATTCAGGGGTCGGGATGGACTTGACAAACACAGGGCCTGTGAGAAGATGCAAAGCGTTGTTGAGCCCTGCATTGGGAATTGTTCAAGACGACAACATTTCGATGGATCGACCCTATAAGGACTCCCCCCATGAGCGGACCAATTGTGCGTACCGGCGCGTCAGCCAAGTTTTCCCAGAACTGGGATCGGATCTTCTCTGCTCCATCGACCAAGAGCAAGACGAAGACCGCTGATAAACCTGCCAAAGCAGGAAAGGCTGCCGCTGCTGAAGCAAGCAAGGCCACAGCACCTGCTGCCAAAGCTAAAGCCGGGAAGGCAACTGCGAAGACGGCTGCCAAAGGCAAGTCGAAGAAGTAGTCTGGCAAGCTTGAGCGAGGCGTGTGAGACGGACGTTTGCCTGACGTGTGACAAACCGCTGGACACGTTATCTTGCCTGGCGCTCACCCGCATCCGCCCTTCGGGCACCTTCTCCCCTCAAGGGCGAAGGAACTGAAAACCGCTCCCCTCGAGGGAGAAGGGACATTGTCGAACTCGAGAAAGGTTGGGGTCGTGAACGAAGTTGTGTTCCCGACTCCGACGACTGATCGCAGCGAGCGGGGTTCTGTCTGGAAGGCTGCGGCGCTGCTGGCTGTCATCTTCTTTGTCTATGGACTGATCTGCTATCCCCCGCCGAGTGTGGGCGAGCCCTATTATCTGGGGAAGGCGAAGAACTACTGGGATCCGACGTGGTGTCCGCATGATTTGTTCTTCGAGAGTGCGAACACGCACCTGGTCTTTTATGTGCTCTTTGGGTGGCTGACGCGGTTTGCTTCGCTGACAGTCGTCTCGCTGGTGCTGCGGTTTGCAGCGATGCTGTTACTGGCCAGTGGGTGGATGCGTTTGGGGAGATCGCTGGGGTACAGCATTTCTCAATCGCTGATGTGGGCGAGCCTGTTTTTGATGTTGCAGTTGGCTCCGACCTTTGCGGGAGAGTGGCTGATCGGTGGGGCGGAGTCGAAGCTGTTCAGTTATGGGTGTCTGCTGCACTGCGGAGCCTCGTTTCTTTCGGGTCGAGTTTATCTCGGGGCGATCCTCCTGGGGTCGGCGATCTTGATGCATCCAGTCGTCGGGCTGTGGGGCGCAATTGCGATTGGGGCAACCTCTTTTCTCACACGACAACGGACGACTTCGATCTGGGTTGCAGCCCCTTGCTTTGCACTGACAATGCTGGTCGCTCTGCCCGGGTTGATGCCAGCGTTCGCAGTCTTGTCGGCCGGTGGGTTGTCGCCTGAGTCAAATATGATTGCGGATTACATCCAGGTCTTTCATCGATTGCGACATCACCTGGATCCAGTCTCGCTGTTGATGCCGGGGTGGGTGACGTATGGAACAATGCTGGGGCTGATCGCCATCACGTGGCCGATGTCGAAAGCAGCCGTGTCGCCGGTCATGCGGTTCTTTCTCTGGACGATGGTGATTGCGGTGGCGGGTCTTGCCATCGGGTATGCGGTCCATCCGAAGGATTACAACGCGTATGCGGCGATGTTTGCAGAGCATCCGACGTTGATGAAGCTGGCGATGACGTGCTTGAAGGTCTATCCGTTTCGCGTGTTTGATCTCGCTGTGCCGATGACGCTGGCGCTGCTGGTGATGGATCTTGCATCGAGGCCGATGAGCCAGAGGATGTTCAATCGAGTTTTGCCGCTGGGAATTGCAGGGCTGTTGATCGCGGCCTCGCTGATTCCTATGGACAGTAAGAACCCGAGCTTTTTGAAACCCGAGAAGTCTCAGAACTGGGTCAAGACGTGTCACTGGATAAGCGAGAATCTACCAGCGGAGGATGTGTTTATCATGCCGTTTGTGGACTGGGCGTTTCACTGGCATGCATCGCGTTCTCAATATGTTTCCTACAAGAACATGCCACAGGATGCAGGGCGGTTGATTGAGTGGAATCGACGGTTAACACTGGCGACCCAGTGGCGGGAGAAGGCGTTTGCGGACAAGGTGGTGACGAGGGAAGAACTTGCGGAGTTGGAGAAGCAGACCCAGGCGGAGTATTTGATTTCGGATCAGGCGGTCAGCTTCGAGGGTGAGGTCGTTTATCGGATGGGTGAGTATCAGGTGGTGAGCTTGGCCGGGGCGCAGGGAAGCGAATGAAAGTGAAGCCAGGATGAAGCACCGCAGGGTTCAGCGGCGTATGCCGGCTGCGGGGACTTCTGCTGCCGTTGAATCGATTTTTACGGTGAAGGTGCGACCGGCGCCGCCGCGGGCGTTGGGGAGGAGTTGGTCGGTCAGTTTGCCGGGGAGCGGAACGGTTTTGCGACTGCCGACGTTGGGGAGGATCCATTCGGCGTAAGTCCCCGCATCGGTGACGACGCGGACGCGGAAGTTCATCTCGCGTAAGGGAGAGACATTTCGGAGTTCGCCTTTGGCGTGAACCAGGCCTCCCATGTCGGCGCGTGTGGCAGCTTGGAGTTTCACATAGCCGAGGCTTTGGCTGGTCATCAGAATGCCGACCGGGAAGCGGTTTTCACCTTGTTGCATGATCTTACGTTCGTTGGCTCTTAGGAGTTTGACGAACTCCTGCTCGAGTGATTGCACCGGGACGCCGAAGGCTTCCTGGAAATCGGCGACCCGTTGTTCCGGGGTGACAGTCGAGAGGGGATCGCGGGTGCGGAGTTTCGCGAGGTATTTGACGTAGCCGTCTTTATGGCGCGTGACAACGAGCCAGTGAAGTCCCCAGGCGAGGGCATAAGCTTCGCCCGCGAGGATGTCTCCTGTAATGGCTTCGTCAGACTCGATCAGGTTTCTCCAGCTGACCTGCTGAGTGCGGGCGGCAGCGAGGGCGTAGCGGGTGTGAAGGGCATTAGGGCCCGTACTGACCTTGTCGCCCGAGCCTTCGAAGCCGGTTGCCAAGCCTTCATTGAACCAGGCGGGGATGGGTGTGAAGCGTTTCATCACCCCACGGTTGTAGACCTGCTGGTGGATGGCTTCGTGAAGTGGGACTTCGAAGGTATCGCATTCGGTCATGCGAATGGAGAGCGTGTTATCGATGAGACTATAGAAACCAGAGACATTACCCGCGCTTAAACCGCGTCCGCCGGTGACTTCGTTGGCATGAGCTTCGAATTCGGCATCCGATTCGAAGATCAGCATGACGAGCGGGAACTCGCTGTTCTGAGCGGCGATTCCCATGTCTTTGGCAAATCGCATGAAGACTTCGTCGACGCTCTGCATGAAGCGGACGGCCTTCGTGAGGAACAGATTGGCCTGGGTTTCGCCTTTCTTATCGAGTGGTCCCATGAGCACAAGACCGACGACGTAGGGGTCTTGAACGGACCAGCGGGAGAGCTCGGGGGTGTATTTCTTTTCCAGGCGCGATTTCATCTCGGTGCAGGAGACGGGCTGGAATTCTTCTTTCTGACGTCGTTTGAGGATCGCAGCGGAGGGGACGAGCATGAGCGCTCCGTCTTCTTGCATGATCGCCAGGACGTTGTCCGCGGTGCCGTGAATGCGTCCTGACAGAGTTGCTTTCACGCCACGAGAGTCGATGACGTCAAATTCATCGGCCCGGCAGAAGGCGGGGGAAACTGTCATGCAAACAATGAGAAGCCATAGGAGCATCGGTACTCTCCCAAGACCCTGGGATTTTCTCTCGCGAGGTCTTGTACTGATTACGATGTTGGGGATACCAGGAACGCTCGGTGATTATGGTGGGTTGGCTTAGCCTGGGCAATAAGAAATGAAGCGTTATCAGAGAAGGAAGACAGGGGGTTGACACCCCCCGCTCGCCTTCCAGAGGACTTAGATCTTGTCGAGAGCCTGTTTGAGGTCGCCGATGATGTCGTCGATATCTTCGGTCCCGATCGAGACGCGAACAAAGTCAGGAGTGACACCAGCGGAAAGCTGTTCTTTCTCGCTGAGTTGTGCGTGAGTCGTGGCGGGTGGGAAGATGATCAGAGACTTGCTGTCGCCGATGTTGGCCAGGTGAGAGAAGAGCTTGACGCTGTTGATCAGCTTGACACCTTTCTCTTTCTGTTCGGCTGGATTGGCTCCTTTGATCCCGAAGCCGAACACCGAGCCACAGCCCTTCGGCAGGTACTTCTTGCCGAGCTTGTAAGATGGGTGTGACTCCAGGCCGGTGTGATTGACCCAGCTGACCTTGCTATGTGACTTGAGGAACTCGGCGACGGCCAGGGCATTCTCGCTGTGACGAGGCATGCGGAGGTGGAGGGTTTCCAGTCCCTGCATGATCATGAAGGCGTTGAACGGGCTGATTGCTGCTCCGGTGTCTCGCAGCAGTTGAGTTCTCATCTTGAGGATATATGCGAGATTCATCGGGCCGAAGGTGTCATAAAACTTCAGGCCGTGATAACTCGGGTCTGCATCGGTCAGTTCGGGGAAGCGGCCGTTGTCCCACTTGAAGCCACCTTTCTCGATGGCGATGCCGCCGATGCTGGTGCCGTGACCGCCGCAGAATTTTGTCAGCGAGTGGACGACGACATCTGCGCCCCACTTGAAGGGCTGGCAGAGATAGGGAGAGGCGGTCGTGTTGTCGACAATGACCGGGACGCCAGCCTCGTGAGCGATCTGGCAGATGGGCTCGAAGTCGGGAATATCGGCGCGAGGGTTGCCGATTGTTTCCAGGAAGATGGCCTTGGTCTTGCTGTCGATTGCCTTCTTGAAGTTCTCGGGATCAGCCTGATCGACGAACTTCACATTTACGCCGAGTTTGGGGAGCGTGTAGTGGAAGAGGTTGTAGGTTCCGCCGTAGAGACTGCTCGCCGAGACGATGTTGTCACCCGCGGAGGCGATGGTCAGGACAGCGTAGGTGACAGCCGCTGAGCCTGAAGCGACTGCCAGCGCACCGGAACCCCCTTCGAGGGCGGCCATGCGTTTTTCGAGGACGTCCTGCGTCGGGTTCATGATCCGGGTGTAGATGTTCCCGAATTCTTTCAGGCCGAACAGGTTGGCGGCGTGGTCCGTGTCATTGAAGACGTAAGACGTTGTCTGGTAGATGGGGACGGCTCGAGAGTTGGTGGTCGGGTCTGGTGTTTGACCGGCGTGCAGACACGCCGTGCTGAATTTCATTTCGTCCATCGCGCATGGTCCTCAGAGAAGAAAGGGTGACATCAGTGTTCAGTACGAGAGCATAAAGAACGACGTGGGAAATCTCAATTCGTCCACGCTAAGGCGGTAGCAGTTCATGTCAAACTATTTGCGGGTTTCACAAGTGATGGGACCGGGAATAGAGTGCGATGTCATTCGTTAGCCCAGTAAAGTTCCTCTTGACGGAAATTGCTGATCCGTAGTATTCCGCTACCACCCGGGCGAGCGCGATGGCATCTTCGTAGACTTCCGCTCTTCCAAATTCTGTTAGCGACCATTTGTGGAGCAGGTCATGCTGAAGTTTCTTTCTCCCCCGGCGAAGCAACTGAAGGCAGCCAAAGGCCTGCTGGCCCATCTGGCAGAAAAGTGCGACATCCCGACCTCGGTGCGTCTGTGGGATGGGTCCTGCACTCCGCTCGGACAGCGGGCGAGGGAAACCGGGATCACGATCGATATTCGAGGTCCGGGCGTGATCGGGGCTCTGCTGCGACGGCCGACGCTGGACCATTTTATTCGACAATATGCCACTGGCGGGATCGACTTTTGCGGAGCTGATCTGATCACTGTCGGGGAAACTTTGCGGGCGCGAGGAAATCGTCCGAAACTGAAACATCTCAGCAAGAGCAAGGTGCTTCGATCGCTTCTTCCTTTCTTGTTCGCGCCAGCTGACCGGGGGGACATGACGCATGAGTACACAGGCGACGCGGAAGGGCGGGCTGCGAACCGTCAGGACAAGGATTACATTCAGTTCCATTACGACCTGGGAAATGACTTTTACAAACTGCTGCTCGACCGTGAGATGGTGTACTCGTGCGGTTACTTTACCGATGCGGACCAGTCTCTGGATCAGGCGCAGCAGGACAAGCTGGAGATGATCTGCCGGAAACTGCGTCTGGCGCCGGGGGAGAAGTTTCTGGACATCGGCTGTGGATGGGCCGGACTGGTCTGTTATGCCGCACAACATTACGGGGTCCAGGCGCATGGTGTGACCTTGTCGCAGGAGCAGTATGATTTTGCCCAAGCGAAGATTGCCCGACTGAATCTGGAAGGCCGCGTGACGGTTGAGTTGAAAGATTATCGCGAGCTAACGGGAACGTACGACAAGATCGCCAGCATCG
>SXPC01000275.1 GCA_005778225.1 Planctomyces sp.
CCCCTGGAAGGGAGAAGGCACGGGGACTAGGTCACTGAGTCGAAAAGAGCAAGTGGAGTGCCGGTGTTGCTGGGTGGGGCAAATGGGTGTTCAATGCAGGGTTCTCGCTGCTCAAAAATGCGGAACGCCGCATTTCGTGTTGAGAAAAGTCAACGAACTCGTTGTTTCGTACAACACGAACATCATGTGGCGTCAATGACAGATGTCAGGGTTTCGTTGCGCTTTCGAGGTTGCGGTACTTGATGTATTCGAAGCCGGCTTCGGTTTCATAAGTCGAGAGGCCGAGGGGTTTGGAGAGGTCGACTTCGACGCGGGTGGAGAGCTGGTGTTTGCGAGGGTCGAACTTGATGACCTGTTCGTCATCAATGGCGATGGTGATGAGTTCGGGAGTAACTTTCAGGTTGACCTTATAGTACTGGGCTTCTTTGAACTGGCGGATCTGCCGGAGGTCGTTGTTGTTTGCGTCTTCGCCGTCCAGGCTGGAGATGCCGACGACGACACCGCCCCACCCGCCAGCGACGAAGCTGAGGAATTTGTCGTTGACGGGGAAGGTGAGGCCGACGAAGAAGTCGTTTCCGAGGAGCCGACGGGCTTTGAGTTCGATCTCGTAATTGTTTTTCGGGAAGTCTTTGGTGTAGGTGAGGCCGTTCATCGGGGCGCCCATCTCGATGACGAGTTCGCCGCTTTTCTTGACAGTGGAGGGGCGTTCGCCGCCGAAGTTGGGAGTTTTCCAGCCGTCGAGGTCTTTGCCGTTGTAGAGAGGAATCCAGCCTTCGCTGTCGGGCTTGGTGTTGGTTTCCTGGGCGTGGGTCAGTTGTGGGGTGGCTGACAATGCGAACATGGTGATCAAAAGAAGCAGGGTCTGTTTGAGGGCGGGCATGAGATCCTCCGCTGTCGGGGTGTCGGTCTTTGTGGTGAGAAGTTCAGCTTGAGTGGATTGTATCAGGTGTGAGGATTAATGACTGCTTAAAAAAACAGACTTCCCCCCGTCGGCTGCGAAGTTGTGACCTACGATTCAGCAAAGAGTCTTCTATTGCTTGTTCATTTTCTCCTCATTTGACAGCGAGTTCTTTGCAACATGTTTGCCGACTGGATGCTGATCTGGGCTGCGATGGCTGGACCGACCGGTTTCCTGATCATGGCTGTCGTTACGGGGCTTGTGTGGACTCAGAAGCGAAGCGTTGAACGACAGTTGTTGAAAGAGCAGGGAGAGTTCGAGTCTTCGCAGAACATCATTATTGGTGATATCCATCAGTTGCAGAAAGACAATGCGCTGGGTCGGATTGAGAATCGACTACTTCATGACATGCTGCAGCAGTCGAATCTGCAGGGAATGATCGACACGGTGTTACGTGCGATCCAGCCGTTGCAGCAGGGGGCGTTCATTGCGTTTTTTCGTGTTGAGCAGAAAGAGCGATTTCTTCTGGCGGCTCAGCGGGGCTTATCGACAATCACCAAGAATAACCTGACGGGAAAGTCGATTTCGTTTCTGCAGGTCAAAGTCAAAGAGCATCATGCGAACTGCTCGCTGCTGGTTCAATCGGATCTGCAGCGTTTGCTGGCCCCTTATCTGACGCAGGAAGAATACGGGCGTCTGGGGCAGTTGCAGGGTTTCTTCATGCATGCCGGGAGTCGGCCGGTTGGTGTTGTTGTGACGACGCGGCTGTTTCCAACAGGGTATGAGCAGGACGTCCAGATTGAATCGACGCGCGAGGTGCTGGGAAGTCTTGCGGTTGCCTGCAGTTATGCTTACGAGTATGAGAGTCATCAGAACGAACTGCATCTTTCGTCTGAGATTCTCTCGCTGCGAGCGATCATGGATGAAGACCATGCAACACCGCTGAAGATGCTGGAAGCATTCTGCTCGCGTCTGATGACGATTCTGAACTCACAGAGAATCGTCTTGTTCCTGGCGCAACCGGATATGCAGTTGCCGGAGCGTCCGATCATTGATCTGGGGATCAAGGTGCATTCCCTGGGGGTGCAGAAACGCTGGCAAGAGTATGAACGTCGGCTGGTCCAGCTTGTGCATGGACAACCTGATGCTGAGTATTTCGGGACGCGGGTGCTGTTACAAAACGACTTGGCTGAACTCCAGATCGAGTCGCTGATCGGCAGTGCGCTGGTGACGCCGATCGTGCGGGAGCGGGGGGTGCTCGGCGTCTTATGTGTGACCCGGCCTGAGAGTCTGGCGTTCAGCAAGCAGCAGTTGGAACTGGTTCAGTGGGCGACCGAGTTTCTTGCAGACACGATCGTGAAGACGGTGAATCATGCGGTTGTGGTGCGCGATGCTCGCTATGATGCGTTGACGGGGCTTTACAATCGACGGACATTCGAGAAGTCTTTGACGAGCGAGATCGAACGGGCGACGGCCAGTCAGCAGGAGTTATCCATGTGCCTGGTCGATGCGGATCACTTCAAGAAGATCAATGACCACTTCGGCCATCAGGCTGGGGATGATGTGCTGCGGTTCCTGGGACGGCTGATTCGGACGGAAGTCGATAAGTTTCCAGCGGAACAGAAGCCGATTGCGTGTCGGTATGGTGGGGAAGAACTGGCGATCCTATTCCCGGGGCAAGGGAGCGGGGTGGTCCATGGGTTCGCAGATCAACTGCGTCAGCAGATCGAAGTCGCGACGATTGTCAGCGAAGGAATCACGGTTCCGGTGACGGTCAGTATCGGGGTCGGGGCGTTGACTGAGCATGCTTCGGATCGCGTGGGATTGCTGAAAGCGACCGATGAAGCCCTTTATGTGGCGAAGAAGTCAGGTCGAAATTGTGTGAGACGGGCGGTGCGTGCGGAAGTCGTGGTCGCCAGCTAACGTGTTGCCGATTCGGCATTAGGGAATGACTGGTTGAACTCACTATGCGGGGCAGGGGTTGAGTGTGGTGGCGTCGAACTCGAAGTCCTGCATCTGGTCGTAGGCGCGGTCAATGTCGGGCATGGCCGATGTGGCTGCCTGACGGCCGACTTCGATCATTTTGTCGGCAACGGAGAAATCGAACCATTGCAGGTGAGAGACATCTGGACGGAGGGTGAAGTTGGCGGCTGAGCGAATCTGTTGTCGCCAGAAATATTCGCCGATTTCGTCGACACGGACCAGTGCTTCGATCGCGGTGCGGCATTGCTTGAGTGGTTTGATATCGTAGCTGACTTCCACGCCGAGAACGAACTTGTTGGTGTAGCAGCGTGCGATTGTGGTGGGCAATGTATAAAAATTGCCACAATCGCAAAGTTGCATGTCATCGAAGCTGACTGGTGGAAAGATCCCTGGCAGGGACGACGACCCTTTGACTGCTGCTCGGATCGAGCCTTTATCGAGACGTACCAGGCGGCCTGATTTGAGGTCAGTCGCGACGATGGTCAGTGGAATGCGTGCGTTCTCGATCTGCTCATCGGGGAGGAAGTGATCGACGACGTCCTGGAGAATCACTCCTGGTAGCATGCCTGGTTGTGAGATGATGCGGTGGAAGATGCTGTTGGCTCGCAGGTACGCCTGGATGTGGGCATACCAGGAGAAGAGACCGAAGGTCTGATCTTCAGGAGACGTGGTGCCGCAGCCAAAGAGTGTCTTCTGGTGTTGTTGGAACTCCGGGGAGAGCAGGTAGGCGACGGCTGTTGTTTCGATCTTCGCGATACTTTGCTCGAAGGCGAGCATGGCGCCGACGAGGGAACCAATGCTGATGCCGACGATGCGTTCGATGTGATAGCCATGCTGGAGAAGGACTTCGACAACCCCCAGGTGAGCGAGTCCGCGGGCGCCGCCTCCGCCGAGAGCGAGCGTGATTGATTTTTTCGGGATCAGCGCGCGCGATTCTTCCCCCCTGGGTTTTGTCGATGGGATGGAAAGGTGGTTCAGGCGGTTGCCGTTGGAATTTCCATTGTGAAGGTGCGTCAGGTCTCCCGGCTGATGGTGCAGGGAGCGATCATCAGGAAGCCCGAGTGGTGCAGAATCATTGAAGCTCATCGTGGGTTCATCTCCTACTGGTTTCTGGTCGGTAGAAGTCGTTTGGCAGGTTTTCGAGGACCATTACCGCAATGTTGGTACCAATCAGGAATATTTTATGCATCATGAATTCGCTAGAGAATAGGGGCGAGAAGATCAGCGAATACCATTATGTCCCTAAGTTATAGATCGTATCCGTAAAGTGCATTGGCTGAATAAGTTGATTCGACTCGACTTGTATTTATACTTCTTACATTCACGAACGAATGCATTCCAACATGTCGTTCAACTGGCATGGCAGGCGTCTTGTCGCTTGTTCGACGTTCCAGTTTGACGACACCATTATCTTTAAGGATGACACGACATGACCGTTCAAGTCGGCCAACTGGCTCCAAGCTTCGAAATTCAGGCTTACGATCGTACCAAAGACAACACCGACACTCAGTTCAAGACTGTTTCACTGGCTGATTACAAAGGCAAATGGATCTGCCTGTACTTCTACCCGCTCGACTTCACGTTTGTCTGCCCGACGGAAATCGTCGCGTTCAATAATGCGTTAGGCGAATTTGATGATCGCGATTGTGTGCTGCTGACGGCTTCCACGGACAGTGTTTACAGCCACAAAGGCTGGTGCGACTCTCACCCAGACCTCGCCAAGATGAAGCATCTGATGCTGGCTGACAACAGCCACAAGCTGTCACGCAGCTATGGCGTTCTGAAGGAAGACGCCGGGATTGCTTATCGCGGGATCTACATCATTGATCCGAATGGCATTCTGCGATGGCAAGCTGTTCACGATCTGTCAGTCGGTCGTAACGTCGACGAAGTTCTGCGCGTGCTCGATGCGTTGCAGACGGACAAGCTTTGTCCATGCAACTGGAAGAAGGGCGAAGAAACGATCAACTAACGCGCTGGCGCGAGAGAGTAGAGTTGAGAAAGTGGAGAGTAGAAAGATTGCTCTCGATTTCGATGCTCCGGCTTTCACGTGTGATGCGGAGGGATTGTTTCTGATTGATCAGGCTGGTGGATGATCTGCCAACTGTTTCTCAAAATACATCGCGTGGTGTGCGCTGACCTGGTTTTGCGCCCACGCGATTTTTTTACGAACTCACTTCGGGAGAATTTCGATGGCAATGTTCCAACCTGTTGCTGAGGCTGATGCCAATGATGCTGTGCAGGCGACTTATGGTCGTATCAAAGAGATGTTCGGTGCGGAGATTGTGCCTGCTCCGTTCCTTTACCTGGGGCGGGTCGATGCATTTCTTAAAGACTTTTACATGAACTACAAGAAGTTCGTGCATGGGAGCGGGGCGCTTGATGGAAAGACGCGTAAGGCGATTGCGCTCGCTGTCAGTTGTCATGCCAAGAGCAAGCCCTGGATGGTTTATTTTCGGGAAGCCTGTTTGGCAGAAGGCTGGGAAGAGCAGCAGATCGCCGAGATCATCGCGGTGGCTTCGACGAACTACATGTACAATACGTTCTTCAAGTTTCGCGAGCTGAGTGGGTCTCAGTTGTTCGATGGCTTGCCGGTTGGGCTTCGCGCTCACACGTTCACGAATGTTTCACTGGATGAGAAGCTGGTCGAGCTGATTGATATTGCGATCAGTGATCTGAATGCCTGCAAGCCGTGTGTCTCGGGACACGTAACGAAGGCACGCAATCTGGGGCTCAATGATGAGCAGATCCTGGAAGCGGTGCAGTGCGCGAGTGTTGTTTATGCGGGGTCGATGTTTGTGAACTCGGCGCTGGATTAAGCAAGAAACTTGGCCACAGAGATCACAGAGGGCTCAGAGTAAGCCAACCACGGATGAACACGAAGAAACACGGATTCAGAAAAGCAATTTGAACCACAGATAAATGCAGGTGGACACAGATAACTGAATTGTGAAGTGTGAGTTTGCTTCTGCCAATCTCAAGTCTTCGATCTGCGTCTCTCTGTGTTTATCTGTGGTTCATTTTTTCTACTGTGATCTCGGAGGCCTCTATGATCTCTGTGGCAAAATCTCGCGGCGCATAAAAAAAGGCCGTCGCTTCTCCCGCAAGAAGCGACGACCGGACCCTGAGAGACCGAACGGACGAATCCGAGCGATCCATGCAACTGTCAGGAGGCTGAGGATTGGAGACCACTCAGCCAGCCTGGCAGATGTTTCCGACACTATTACTGAACTCGTTTACTTTCCGGTCATTACTGACCGAGGAGAGCTTCCTCTTCCTCTTGGATGATGATACGAGGCGTGACCATCAGCATCAGAGATTCTGTTTCACGACCAACCCCTGAGTTCTTAAACAGGCGGCTGACGTAAGGAATCTTGTTGAGGATAGGAACCCCGGCCATGTTACGACCTTCTCGGAGACGTTTAACTCCGCCGAGGAGGACGGTACCGCCGTCTGGGACAGAGACGATCGTCTGGACGGTGACAATTTCCTGGACAGGCTGCTGAACAGTGATCGAGCCGACGCCCCCACCACTCTGACCAGTCGTCCCACCTACACCCTGGGCACCAGTCTGGTTACCACCGGCACCTTGAGTACCCGTTGCCCCGGTCGTACCGCCGGTTCCGCCGATCCCTCCGAAGCCTTGACCACCGCCAAAGCCACCGGCACCCTGACCACCGCCACCGAAGCCACCGGCTCCGCCAGCACCTGCGATACCACCGGCACCGCCTGCTTGACCGGCGATTCCACCGATACCAGTTCCGCCGTTCGTGCCACCACCTGCGAAGGTGAAGGTGAAGACGTCTGTGATGTTGGTGAAGAATGGAGAGACACTCAAGCGGACGTATCGTCGGTCAGCTGAGATAACAGCCTGGACAGACATCTGAACGCCGTCCTGGAAGGTCTGGATGATGGGCTGGAAGCCTACTGAGAAGTTACCGACTGCTGGTTGGACCGAGATAACGAATGGTCGTTGAACCGAGTCGTTGACGAAGGCGGTCTGGCCGTTGAAGAGGGTGACTTTCGGAGCGAACATGATGTTCGATCGCTCATCAGCTTGTGCAGCCTGGATGAAGAAGAAGGCTTCAATGTCGCTGAGAACTGCGAAACCGACCTGGATACCGACTTCAGGGTTGAAGTTACCGAAGTCAGGAACCCCGACCTGGAACGAACCTTGTCGGAATGGAATGTCCAGGTTCTGTGAGAACGATGTCGGGCTGTTCATACCGACAATTGTTCCGTTGTTTGGATAACTGTCGCGGTTGACCAGGTTACGAAGTGGGGCGGTTGAGAATGGTGCATCGCCTCCTGCGGTTCCGCCGGTGGTTCCTGTTGTGCCTGTGGTTCCGCCGCCGCCCGTGCTAGCCAGAGATCCGTCGACAGCACCGAAGCGACCCAGTGGGAAGCCGTTGTCATCTGTTTGTGGATTTCCTGCGGTATCCTGGACGTTGAAGTCGAAGTCGATCCCGATCCGCTCGAAGAAGCGGTCAGACACAGAGATGAATCGAACTTCGATCGTGACCTGAAGGTCCTGGAGGCGTCGCAGCTGCTCGAGCAGGTCAGCGATTTCATCGTGGACTTTCTGAGTCTGTCGGATAACCAGAGACAGGGTTGAGTCGTGAGACTTGAGAGTCCCCTGGCCGCCTGCACCGTATTCGTCCCAGGTGTGTGGGTCGATCGTGCCGGTGATCAGATCGGTCAGTGAACCGAAGTCAGTGCTTTCCTGAGCAGGAACTCGCATTGGATTGGCTGCTGATGCCATGCCTGTTCCCATCATTCCGCCAACAGCGGCGGCTGGGTCACCGACTTGAGCCAGAGCATTTCCGAATGGTTGAGCCATGCCGCCCATCGGGACGCTCATTTGAGCACCGCCGAGGGTTCCGTAAGGATTGTGAGTTGAGGTGTTGAGCATCTTCAGAGGAACGACCAGGTCAGCGACGTCGTAGACGATGTTGACGAGTGCACCTTGCTGACGCATGCGGCTGGAGATACTGAGGACTTCATTCTTGACGGCATAGTCGAGGTTCATTGGTTCGAGCAGAAGAGCGAGGGCGTTCTTGAGCTTGATTCCATCGACGTTCATCGAGACGGGAGCATCTGAAGTGATTCCTTCTTCTGTCAGACCGATTTCATCAATGGCGATGTTGATGGCTGCAACCGTCTGGATGTGACGAATGACGTCGACCAGTGGCTTGCGATCGAAGTGCAGAGAGATCGGCTGGTTCAGAGAGTTCTGGATCTTCTTCTCTTCGTCTGTCTGATTGCGTTGAGTACCACCTTTGTACTTGGCGCGACGGTCAGTCAGTTCACGCCAGTCTTTGGCGTTCTTGTATTTGATCGGGTTGTCGCCGACGACATCGTAAGCCAGAGACTCTTCGACATCGTTGAGGGTTGACCAGAACATTTCTTCTTTGGCATCTCTCATGCGATCGTTCGAGTCGACGCGTGATGCGAACTTGGATTTCCAGACCATCAATTCTGAGGTTGGATTTTCTGGATCGAGATCTTTGGCTTGCTTGGCGAGGACGCCTGCTTCTGCGAAGCGACGTTCGTCCATCAAGCGGTTGAATTCTTCGACGAGGTCAGCCATTTCCTGCTCGACGCGGAGTTCGTAAGCACGTTCCTTGGCGATCTGGCCTTTGACTTCTTCGTTGCTGCGTTGCATGTCGATGAGTGGCTTGCGTTGAGCCATGTAAGACTCAATCGATTCGCGTGAACGTTGCAGAGACGACATCAGCATGGAGGCCTGCTCAGCTGGCAGTGAGGATGACTCGACACTGGTGATGGCTGAATCGATCAGGCTGAGGGCATCGTCGGCGTTGCGTTCACGAGTCATTTCTGCCTTGTAGATGGCATTCTGAACTTCAGTGCGGAGGCGATCGAATTCGACCGACTGCTTTTGCATCGCGGAGTTGATTTCTGGATCGAAGGCATCAGCCTGAGAGCCTGATTCGTTGCTGGCCAGTTGAATGCCGCGTGTACCGCGTGGAGTCAGATCACGCAGGAACGACTGGAGCTGCTGACGCTGGTAAGAGCTGAGCTCGTCCTGTCCTTTGTAAGCTGTCTTGAAATACTCGTAGGCTTCATTTCGTTGACCGGCTCGCAGTTTGTCGAGGCCTGTCTGGTAGGCTTCGTCAGCAGAGAGAGAAACGATTTCTTCGTTGGCGCTGGTGACGCCTTGTCGTGCTTCCACAGCAGATGGCTGGATCATCTGATCCCAGTTGCGTGGAGCAGAGCCTGCAGGAGCAGGTTGTGCATTGGCAGCGACTGGGAAGGCAGCAGGGGCTTGTACCGCAGAGCCTGGAGCCTGTTGAGTCCAGACCGTTGGTGCCTGGAAGTTTTCCGGAGTTCCGCCGTTGGTGGCGATGGTTTGCTGGCGTTGCAGACGATTGATGTCGGCAGCGAGCAGTTCGGGACGCTCATCGAACAGACCGTAAGCGGCGTTGACGCCTTCGGCTTTGGCGACGGCGGCCTGGGCTTTTTCAACTTCACCAGCATCGAGGTGCTCGCGAGCTTGTTTGAGCCATTGTTGTGCGAGTTGTTTTTGTTCCTGACCGGCTGATGTTTGAGGAGCAGAAGGAGCAGGATTGAATGGATCGTTTGAAACGACTGCCTTTTCTGGAGAGGTCAGCAGGCGGTTGCCAGACTGACGTTCGATTTCTGACAGGATGTGTTCTGGACGAACATCCCAGAGGCTGTATTCAGCTGGGATTGTGCGAGCCTGGAGAGCCAGGGTACGGGCTTCTTCAAAGCGTCCCAGTTCGATCATCTTCTGAGCAGACGCCAGAAGTTTCTTGGCCTGGTCTTGTGCATCGTTTGGAGTCATCGTTGCGGTCGGGTGTCCGCTGGCGGTGACGTTGACTGGTTGAGCGAATGGATTAGGTTGCGAAGCGGCTGGCTTGGCGACGATCGGAGCCTGAGCGAAGGCAGGATTCATTTTGCCTTTGCGTTCGATCTCGACCATCATTTGCTCGGGGGTGATTTCGAACGGGCTGTAGACGACTTCCAGCTTGGCTGCTTCCTGAGTCTTCTGAGCGGCGGCCATGATGTCGCCTTGCTCGAAGGCCTGTTGAGCTTGAGAGAGCAGGAGAGTCGCATACTTCTTACGAGAGGCAGCCGACATGGTGTCGCCTGATCCCGGATTGAGCAGCGATTCGTCTGGAAGAGCACGTTGCCACTCGGCGATCAGCTGATCGGGAGTGATTTCAGTGGCTTCGAAGGTGACTGCGAACTGGCGAGCGAGCGATTGAGCCGATTTGGCCAATCGAACGGCTTCCGCGATTTGTCCCTGACGATGAGCGGCGCGAGCCTTCACCATCAGTTGATCGACGCGCTGGCGAACCGAGCCGCCAGATGCCTGGCCACCAAGTCCATCACCAGCAGCCATGAATCCCTGGAATGGGTCTTCCTGGGCCTGGCCGGCGTTGTAAGCAAAAGACACCGCGGTGAGCAAGCATGCGCACCCGATGAGCCCAAATACTCTTGTCATTTTCGTGCCCTCCTTCTGGCCACGAGTGGGGACAGAAAACTGTGGTATGGATCGCGACATATCCTGCGCCGTTTCCTAAAGAGAAGTGACTGGTGAGATGAGATTGTGAATGCAGGCAGACTGTCCATGCACGATGACGATCACGCTGACGCGCGATCACATCCGAAGGAAATCGATGCATTCAGAGGTGTTAAGGACCGTGACTTGTTCATTCTCCGGAGAGAATGAGCTTGTCAGGAAATGGAACTGAAACTGGTCGTCTGACCGAAGTCATTTCAACTGGTTTCAGGAGGTGATGTGAAGGAATATGTCTGTGGAATCCACAGTCAGGGAGTGATCAATATGCCATGTCTGGCAGATGGTCAATGTGTCCTTGCACCCGTCGGGTCCACGACACAAAGATTTGTAAGTTCTGCTCAGACAGTAATTGTATGGAAGTGCGACGATGGACTCGTCGAGGGGACGTGATGGATGGGGGATCAAGGCTTTGCGGGCGGTGTTTCGTTATCAAAGATCGTTTCGATGACCGCCGTGGCTTTGAGATCAGCCAGAACCTTTTCTGTGAGTTGACGTCGTGCTTCTTCGCCGAGCTTCTTTTCGATCTTCGTTTGCATTTCTTCAAACGGATGAACGCCGGCTTCTTTTCGTTCCATGACTTCAACGACCTGGAAAGAGGTCGTCCCGACGAGGACTTCGCTGATCTCGCCGTGTGGTGTATTGATCAGTGCGCCACGCAGGTTGTCATCGCCTAAGCTTTCCAGTCGCGTCCAGTCGCAGAAGCCACCGTTCTGAGCTGTCGAACCTTCGGAAAACTTTTTGGCAACGTCGGCGAACTTGGTACCGTTTTTGAGCTCCGTCACGGCCAGTTTCATCTTGTCGGCGGCACCATTCTGTCCGCCGTTATTGTGATGATAGATGACCATCTCGCGGTATTTGACTTGCGCGGGATAACGGTACTCTTCAATGTGTGCGTTGTAATATTCGAGCAGTTCGGAACGACTGTAGACTTTGGGTTCTTTGGCATGGAGAGCCAGATACTGGAAAGCCATCTGCTGGCTTCCGAAGGCATCTCGCAGGCTTGCCAGCGATGTTCCCTGTTCGCGCAGAATGTGTTCGAGTTCTTCCGGTCCCGAGACGTTGGCCTTTTTGACCATGTCCTGGACCTGTTCTTCGAAGGCTTTATCGAGCTGGGTTTTCACCTGCTCCATCTGCTCTTTTTTCAGAGACTCTTTGAGTGTCCCTGCCAGAAGTGACCGCTCGATGTGATTGGGCAGATCCTTCTTGAGGAGCTGATTGCGGATCTCGACATACTTATCGGGTGCCTGGACTTTGAGGATGTCCAGCTTCGTTCCATAGCGTTCCAGGATATCGGACGCCATAATGGGCTTGCCATTGACGGTCGCGATGATCTCGGCGTCTTCGAAGGGAGACCTTTCCGGGATTGCTTTTGATTTCTCGTCGTAACGCACGAGCTTGACGCCGGAATTCGTAATGGAGACTTCCGGGTTCAGTCGGGCGTAGTTCTTCTGGTCGACGGCGATGTCTTCGGCAGAAACTCGTGGCGGCGGGGGGCCGACCACAGGGTTATCCATCTCAACCGATTTGAAGCTGCCGCATCCATGCACTGCCAGCGCCGTTCCCGAGACCATCAACGACCAGCCGGCGCGACGCAGCAGCGTTCGCAGACGGAGAGTCTTGAGTGATATGGTTGGACGTGGCATGTGGAGGTGACCGCGTAGGAGTGAGAAGGTGCGGAAGGGGAGGTGTTTTGAGGAGACGTAGCGGCGCGATGCGCCTGTCTATTTGCGTGGCGTTATACGATAGCCAATTCGACTAACGCAACACGGCTTTCAGGAAATCGATCAGCGAGGCGATCGTTTGGTAATTTTTACGATCAAGATAGGCCTGGTGCTCGTTGACGACCTTGACTTTGGAATTTCGCTTTTCCAGGTGCTTGATGGCGCCAATATCTTTATAAGTCATCACGACGAAGTCATCTTCGAGACGAAGCGTGTCGATTTTCCACTGGCGGGCGTAGATTTCGATTTCCTTAAGTTCCAGCATGGATTGGACTTCGGATGGTAGCGGCCCGAAGCGGTCTTCGATCTCAGCTTTGAGTTCGATAATCTGGGCAAGATTGCCGACGGCTGAAAACTTGCGGTAAAGCTCGATCTTGGGACGTCCGGGGGGGATGTATTTTCCGGGGAGGTAGGCGGAGACTGGCAGATCGACGTGGACGTGGGGATGTTCGCGCAAAGGTTGCTTTTTCAGCTTGCGAACCGAGTTTTCCAACAACTGGCAGTAAAGCTCGTAACCGACTTGGGAGATATGCCCGGACTGCTCAGTCCCCAGAATATTCCCTGCACCACGGATTTCGAGGTCTCTCATCGAAATCTGGAAGCCCGCCCCGAGATGCGAGAACTCTTCGATAGCTTTTAATCGCTTGGCCGCGACGGAGGTGAGAACCTTGCCTTCCTCGACAAGCAGGTAGCAATAGGCGCGATGCTTGTAACGTCCGACGCGACCACGCAGCTGGTGTAAATCAGCCAGCCCATAGTTCTCGGCCTGATGAATGAAGATCGTATTGGCATTGGGAATATCGAGGCCGGATTCGATGATCGTCGTTGCGACGAGAACGTCACATTCGCCAGTGACGAAGGCCCGCATGTTGACTTCGAGTTCGTCTTCATTCATCTGTCCGTGAACGATGGCGAACGATGCTTCGGGGACGATGGCGTTCAGCTTGTCGGTCAATGATTCGATATCGTAAACGCGGTTGTGGACGAAGTAGATTTGCCCACCGCGGTTCAGTTCACGAATGAAGGCCTGACGAATGAGGTGGTCATCCCAGCGACAGACGCGCGTCTCGACTGCCTGGCGCTCCTGCGGGGGAGTCAGCAGGTTGGAGATGTCTCGTACGCCGAGGAGGGACAGGTGCAGCGTGCGGGGAATCGGGGTCGCAGAGAGTGTCAAGACGTCGACTTCCAGACGAAGCTTCTTGAGCATGTCCTTGGCTTCGACGCCGAAGCGTTGCTCTTCATCGATGATGACCAGGCCCAGGTCTTTGAAGAAGACATCTTTCTGAACGAGTCGGTGTGTCCCGATGACGAGATCGACCGAGCCGGCATCGAGTCCTTCCAGGGTCGCCAGTTGTTCTTTGCGGGTTTTGAAGCGGGAGATGACTTCAATGTTGTACGGGTACTCGGCCATTCGCTCGGAGAATGTCCGGTAGTGCTGCTCGGCGAGAACGGTTGTCGGGACGAGGACGGCGACCTGTTTGCCAGCATCGATGGCGCGAAACGCGGCTCGCATCGCGACTTCTGTTTTCCCGTAACCGACGTCGCCGCAGATGAGCCGGTCCATCGCGCGGGGGCGCTGCATGTCGCTGCGGATTTCTTCGATCGCTGTCAGCTGGTCAGCGGTTTCCTCGTACGGGAAGGCGGCTTCGAATTCTTTCACCCAGTCCGAATCAGCGGGGAACGGGTGGCCGGGCATCGATTCTCGCTTCGCCTGCATCTCGATCATATCGGACGCCATGTCGGCGATGGCTTTGGCGACTTTTTGTTTCTTGTTCGCCCAGGTGGCGGTGCCGAGCTTGGAGAGCTTGGGGGCGACTGCTGCTGCGCCGACGTATTTCTGCACCAGGTGAATGAGCGTCGTCGGGACGAAGACACGCATGCCTTCTGCGAACTCGAGGATCAGGTGGTCCTCTGCGACTCCATCTTTCTCGATCAGATCCATGCCGGCGAAGCGGGCGATGCCGTGGCTGATGTGGACGACGTAGTCGCCTTCATTGAGTTCGAGGAAGCTGTCGATCGCCCGTGTTTCGATCTTGGCTTTTTTCGATCCGGCGCGAACTTCTCGTCGGTCAAACAGTTCGTGGTCGGAGATGACCAGGATTTTTTGCTCCATCAGGCGGAAGCCTTTGGAGACGACGCCGATCACGAAATTCGTCTGTTTGAGCAGCTCTGGCTGATGTTCCTGGAACAACTCGTTGAGACGCTGGCGTTCTCCCTCGTTGTGACAGGCGAGGAGGACCTGTTCTTCGGGCGTGAGGATCTGCGCGAGTTCTGAGAGGACCTTGTGCTTGGCTCCTGCGAACTTCTCGATGGCCTCCGTTCTCAGTCGGAATTCACGCTCGACCGACGACATCCCGATTGCGGTGATCGTGACAGAGGGGAATGTGGCGCATTTGCCAAGAGTCGAGCGGGGCGTAAAGAAGCCGACTGGGTTTCCAAGACGTTCGAGGTAGCGTTTTCCTTCTTCGACGAGTTCCGCCAGATCCGACAAGGCGACCCAGCTGCCCGCAGGAAGTGATTCAATCAGGCTGGCGGCGATGTCTTCTGAGACGGGCTGGCCGTCATCCTGAATGAACTTGATCGGCTTGAGGACGCTCAGTTTCGTCTCGTCGAGATCTTTAAGTTTGCGCTGGCTGGCGAGGTCGAAGATGCGGATCGACTCGATGTCGTCACCGAACAGTTCGATACGAACCGGGTTGATGGCATCGGGGGAATAGACATCGAGGATGCCGCCGTGGATGGCGAATTCGCCCGTTTCTTCGATGGCGCTCACGCGTGTGAAGCCTTTTCCGACCATCCAGGCGGTGATCTCTTCGAGATCGATTTCATCGCCGACGCGGAATGTACGGACAGAGGCGTCTCGAATCTTGCGAGATGGGACGGGCTGCATCAAGGCAGGCAGCGAGGTCACAACGATCTTCGGCGGGGCTGCGGACTCGAGATTTTTTAGGCAGCGCAGTCGCTGGCCGAAAACGACATCTGCCAGTGAGTGTTCGTCCGGCAGCGTTTCCCATGATGGGAAGATCGCGGGTTCGATATCGAGAAACGCCTGGACGTCCATGGCATAATCATCGACGTCCGATGGTCTGGGCAGGACAACCAGAAGTGTACCGGGACAGCCGGTCGAAAGAGCGGCTGCGGCAAGCGCGCAGGACGATCCCCATGCTCCGTCGATGGCTGCACTCTTGTGTTGAGCGAGCGTCTCGAGCAGCTGCAGGAAGTCTGGGGAAGAACGCAAAAGTGGGACGAGACTTGTCAGTTCCCACGTATTAGATGTCTCAATCGACATGCGAAAATTCTATCATGTCGAGACCGAAATCAAAGGAGCAGGGGACTCTGGAGAGAACTTCTGTCGCATCCGGGAACCGGGTTTGCTCCCGTGTCAGGACATGAAAGTCGATATGAAAGAATCACCCGTTTCTGTCCAGAGTGACCTTGCGACGCCGGTCGGTCTGCGCGCCGTTCCGCCGTTCTGGCCGTTTGTCCGTCAGGTCATCAACGGTTTTTTTGCGGATGACTGCACGAGCAACGCGGCTGCTCTTTCGTTCGCGACGATTTTTTCGCTGCCGCCGTTGACGGCTTTGATCATTTGGATGGTCGGGACAATTGTGCCTCCGGAAATCATCACCGAATCGGTCGAAGCACAATTGTCAAATGCAGTTGGTTCGGAGATCGCGGATGGGGTGAAGCCGTTTTTGGAGTCGGCGGACAGCCGGTCAGCGACGATGACGGGCGCGTTTGTCGGGATCGTGGGTGTGATCATTGGGGCTCTGGGGATGTTTCTTCAACTGCATTCGTCACTGAACCGTGTCTGGGGAGTTCAGGCAGATCCTGATGCGAATGGATTCTTATCGACGCTGCTTCAACGGCTGGTTGCGGTTTCGATGGTGATTGCGTTGATCCTCATCATGCTAGTCGCCATTGTTCTGGAAACTCTGACCAGTGAAACGACTCGTCTGCTCGCGATGCTGCTTCCGGAATGGTTATCGCAGAACGCTGCTTATCTGATGCAGAACATGTTGACGATGAGCCTGTTTGTGCTGATCCTGGTCGGGCTGTTCAAGTATGTCCCCGACGTGCGAGTCAAGACCCGACACGCTGTTTATGGTGCCGTCTTTACGGCCGTTCTGTTTTTCATCGGGAAGTTTATGATTGCGTACGTCGTCAGCGAAGAACGGCTCAATACGTCTTACGGCAGAGCCAGTGCGCTGGCGATGCTGATGATCTGGGTCTACTACTCGTCGCTGATTATTCTGCTCGGCGCGGAGTTTGTTCAAGCCTGGGCGATGCTGTGCGGCTATCCGGTGTTGCCGGAGCGTCATGCGGTGCGGGTGCGGATGGTTGTTGTTAAAGATGATGTTTGAGTTCGTCTTCTGGCTTCTCAGGGTTGTGAGGCGAAGAGGTCATTGACCTCAATTGTGAATAGCAGATCGCCTGAGAAGGTGTGTGTGGCGAGTTCGCCTTGTCGAAAGGTTTTTACGGTTCTGAATTGAGATGTTTCTGGTGACTTCTCGGGAGACGAATATGTCTCGATCTGTTTGTCACGGATATTGACGATCCAATAATCTGACACACCTGCTGACGCGTACAATGCAAGCTTGCTGCCACGGTCAAATGAGAGTGAGGAGTCTGCGACTTCGATCACGAGTGCGATCTCTTCCGGCTTCGGATCTCTTTGTAAGAACGTGTGGCTATTTCCACGAAGCACAACAATATCAGGTTCCGGCATCGAGTCGTTGACCTCGATTGTCGATTGAGAAACGACGCACCAGTCAGACGACGGCAAGAACCTTGACAGCCTCATGACCAATTCAGCAACGCGAACCCAATGTGGACGTCCTGTCGGCAACATGGTGCGCACTTCTCCACAAATAAGTTCCGTTTTTTCCGCTGGTTTCAACACCCCAACTTCGGCCATCCGCAGATACTCATCTGGCGTGAACCGGCGACGCTCTGGCATCACGTCAATCTGGACGGAGGTGGAAGGCTCCAGCCGTGTTTTTTCAGTGATTGCTGCCATCGTCGACTCCATGGTCCTGATATTATTTTCCTGCCAGTGGTTTGAATAATTCACTCGGCGTTAAGGAAAAGAGCTTTCCCTCGAACAAGATGGTTGCTGGGTCGTCTGCCTGGCAGGTGTGATGCGTGGCATAGCGTGCACCGCCAGCTGATTTTTCGGGCTGGCAATAGACCTCGATACGTTGTTCGGGGATGTTCACGATCCAGTAATCCGTGATACCGGCATGAGCATAAAGAGAGAGTTTCTCTCCACGGTCGTATTGAAGAGAGGTTTCTGCAACCTCGATCATCAGGCGAATTTCTTCGGACGTTGCTTCGCGTTCAATGAAGTTGGAACCGTTTCCTTTGACGACGACAAGATCCGGTTCAGGCATGCTGTCGTCGACCTCGACTGTCGTTTGAATGAAAACGGTCCATTCCTCATCACCCAGCAATCTTTGCAGAAGAGTATCAATGCGGCTGACAAGGTAGCGATGGCGTTTTCCGATCGGAAGCATGTAAACAATCTCTCCGCGAATCAGTTCGGTGCGTTCCCCAGGTTTGAGAATTCCGGTCTCCGCCATTCGCATGTACTCATTGGGAGTCAGGCGACGACGCTTTGGCAGTTCGTCAATCGGAACTGCGATGGACGGCTTGAGATGGGCCGTTTCAGTGATTGTTGACATCGCTGGCTCCTGGTTGTTTTCCTGATTCATCAGCTTTGAGAGGAAGTACCTGTCCTGGCGTCAGTCTGACTTCGATGTTCTCAAACATCATCACCAGATGTTCGTTCTCGCGGTAAATGCGTGTGGAGCGATAACCGGATTTTTCAGGGTCCGAATCGCGATAGGGATCGGTGTAGACTTCGATCTGTCGATCAAGCAGATTGACGATCCAGTAGGTCTGAATCATCGACTCGGCATAGATCGACAATTTCATGCCACGATCTCGTCTGAGTGATGAATCCGACACTTCCACGACGAGCGTTAATTCATCGGATTTCGGGAACCGTCCTGACAGGGATTTTCTCGAACCTCTCGCAATATAAAGGTCGGGCTCCGGCATGTGATCATTGACTTCTAATGTTGCCTGACTGACGACACGCCAATTTTCTTTGGGCAACTTCTCTCGCAGAAATTCGGCTAACTCAGTCACGCATTCAGTATGCGGCGGACCAATCGGCATCATGCGATAGATTTCCCCGTAAAGAAGTTCTGTCCTCTCGTCGGAGAGAAACCCCAGCTCTGCCATCTTCCAGTATTCCGCAGTGGTAAATTTCCGGCGCAGCTCGACTTCTGCTTCAATCGGAGAACGTCTCTCCGCGATTTCCAACACACTGGCCATGATCGGTCTCCTCGACTTCGTCCATCATACGACCGAGCCGACTTGCCAAACAAGAGATTTTCAGCTTTCCCGAAATGAGCAAGGCGTGGATCGTTTTCACGTTCCACGCCTTGAATACTGTCAATGCGACCTGATCGGTGCTTTTATCGCAGGAACGCCTCGTGCAGGCCTCCGTCGACGGTGATGACTTGGCCGGTGGTTTTGCTGAGGCGGTTTGAGACGAGCAGGAAGTAGGCTTCGGCCTGATCGGCAGGGGTAATGGGGGCCTTTGTCAACGTCCGGTCGGCGTAGAACTGGGCCAGCTTACCGACCAGCGAATCTGTCGCTTCGTCGTCCGTGTATGGAATGTTGTACTTGGCCAGCGAGCCGATCACGCGGTCGCGTGGGAACATCGCGGATCCTTGAACGACGGTGGCCGGGGCGACGCCGTTGACGCGTACCAGGGGGGAGAGCTCGATCGCCAGTTCGCGGACGAGGTGATTGGCGGCGGCCTTCGAGGTGTCGTAGGCGACGGAGCCCTTCTTCGCGACGACGGCGTTGGCCGAGGTCGTGAGGACGAGGTTCCCTTTGAGGCCTTGCAGCTTCCAGGTCTTGTAGGCTTCGTCGGCAACGAGGTAGCTGCCGGTGACGTTGATGTTGAAGGTCAATGCCCACTTATCGTCTGGGATGTGGCCGGTCGTGTCCGAAGGGACGAAGATGCCTGCCGTGACTTCGATGGAATCGAAACCGCCGTAGGCCATGGTGACTTCGTCCAGCATGGCGCGGATGGATTCCCGCTTCGTAATGTCGCATTGCAGGCCGATGGCGGGGCCGCAGTTGCTGATGCCGGTGCCGGCGACCCCAATTCCCTGGCCATATTTTTTGATGAGCTCTTCAGCGGTTCCCTTAGCGGCTTCGCCGTTCAAGTCGACGCAGACGATATGTGCCCCTTCTTTGGCGAGACGATGCGCGGTCTCTTTGCCGATGCCGGAACCGGCGCCGATGACGATGTGGATCTGGCGATCGAGCTCTTTCTCGGCTGGCATGCGTTGGAGCTTGGCTTCTTCGAGCAGCCAGTACTCGATGTCAAATGCTTCCTGGAGAGGGAGGGCGATGTATTCATCGATTGCTTCGGCACCTCGCATGACTTCGACGGCGCAGTTATAGAACTCCGCTGTGACACGGGACTCGCTCTTATTCTTGCCCCAGGCAATCATTCCGATCCCGGGGATCAGGACGACGGTCGGGTTTGGGTCTCGCATGGCAGGGGAATCTGCGTGCTTACACTTCTCGTAGTAGGCTGCGTAATCCTTGCGGTATTGTTCCAGGCCCGATGTCAGCAGCTTTTTGAGTTGGTCGATATCGCCGGTGGTTGGATCCCAGTCGACGTAAAGCGGCTTGATCTTGGTACGCAGGAAGTGATCCGGGCAGCTGGTGCCGAGTTCGGCCAGACGTGGGGCGTCTTTGGAGTTTACGAAGCGACGGATCGTGTCGTCGTCCTGCACCGTGCCGACGAAGCGTTGTTTGGCGGAGACTTGTCCGCGGAGCCATGGCAGGATTTGGATGAAGATGGCTTTGCGACCTGCTTCATCGAGCGACTTGTATTTCTGACCGCCGAAGGCTTTGTCGTGACCCCCTTTGGCTTCGTATTGTTTTTCGATGTAGGCCGCGGCTTTTTCAATCAGCGACAACGTCAGGTTGTAACATTCGAGGTCATCATCGGCCCAGTTGATCAAGCCGTGCTGTCCCATGATGATCCCCTTGGCCTGGGGATGTTTTTCGCAGATCGTCTTCATGGCTAGACCGAGTTCGAAGCCCGGACGCAACCATGGGGTGTGGATGACTTCGTCGCCGAAGATCTCTTTAGTCAGCTTGACGGAGTTCTTTGATGCAGCAACCGAGATTGCGGCGTTCGGGTGCATGTGATCGACGTGAGCATGCGGGATGAACGAGTGCAGCGGCGTATCGATCGACGATGCGCGAGGGTTCAGGTTGAACGTGGTGTGAGGGAAGTAGCTGACCATGCGGTCTTCGGCTTCGGTCTTTGGACCACGCTGCGGATCGTTGGTGTAGATGGGGATCAGGCTGAGTAACTGCTTCTGGTAGAGGGAAGCGAAGTTGTCCTTCTTCGAGGTCCGAAGGTCTCCGCCGGAGCCTTTGACCCAAAGGACTTCGACTTCTTCCCCTGTCAGCGGATCTTTACCTGATACTTTGGACGAGGTATTGCCGCCACCGGTGTTGGTGATGCGCTGGTCAGAGCCGAGGATGTTCGAGCGATAGACGAGTCGCTCGACGGGGTCGAGCTTCCCGGCGACTTCAGGATTCCAGAGGTAATTGACATACTTGAAATCAGACGGCTTCATGAACGGGATTCCTGAGTCGCGAGGCTGACAAAATGAAAAGCGGGATGTGGACACAAACCCGCGAATTTCCGCCCATCGTAAAGCATCGATATGTAAAAAACTAGAAATGAAGTCAGTTCAATCAGCACGATCTCGCCAAAAAGAACATCTTTGACGGGGTTTTCTTGCTTATCCGTGCTCGCGACAGAGATTTTCTCATTCACTACAATCGTTCTGCCCCTGCGAACCCTTTGAGAAACACCCCGTTATGTCCGACTGGCAACCGACTGCTTCCCTTGATGCCCTGCTGTTGCGCCATCGTCTGCGCTCGCACATTCGTCGTCTGTTTGACGATGCCGGGTTCATTGAAGTGGAAACTCCCTGCTTGTCATCGGAATCAGTCATTGATGCGCATCTGGATCCGATTGAAGTCCCGTTCGACAGAGCTTCGCAATCCTATCTGCAAACATCGCCGGAAGCTCACATGAAGCGTCTGTTGTCTGCGGGAGCTCCGAGTATTTATCAGTTGACGCGGTCCTTTCGAGCGGGCGAGATAGGCGATCGTCATAATCCTGAGTTCTCGATGCTGGAGTGGTATGCGCTCGGCTGGTCGATTGATGATCAGATCAAGTTCATCAGTCGCCTGGTTGAGTCGAGCATAGACGAAGTGGGGCTGGGATCGTCGCGTGTATTTTCATTGCCACGGATCGTGACTTATTCGGAACTGGTTCGTGAATTGACGGGAATCGATGCGCTCGAGACCACGCCGATGGCTTGTTTTGATGTCCTGATCGAGCATGGTATTTCGATCCCTGCAGGTATGGATAAATCGCCGCTGGATGACTGGTTGAATCTTGTCTGGGCGGGGATTGTGGAGCCATCACTGGTCGACCAGGGAATTGTCTATGTCACGGATTATCCTGCCAGGCAGGCAGCGCTCGCGAGGCTATCACCCAGCGACCCGCGTGTTGCGTTGCGTTTCGAGCTTTATCTGAATGGACTGGAAATCTGCAACGGATATGACGAACTGACTGATCCAGATGAACTTGATGCACGCATGCAGTCGCAGCAGTCAATACGGGCCAGCCTGGGGAAAGAGCCGCTTCGGCCACCCTCACGACTCATTGAGGCCCAGCGTGCCCATTTTCCTGCGTGCACCGGCGTGGCGCTGGGTTTTGACAGGTTGATGATGTGGTTGATTGGCAGTACTCAGATTTCGGACGTGATTTCGTTTCCGTGGGGGCGTGCGTAGGCGGTCATATTGTTGATTACGAAAACAGAAAAAGCGTCGCGTGAAGTTGGCTTCACACGACGCTTGAAGATGGTCGGGATTGTCAAAGAGTCTTAGAACTCCTGATTGATACGCTCGCCGCGGTTGCGGGTGCACAGTGAGAACAGGGTCGACTGGTCGATGTTCTTGGCGATCTTGTGCACAGAACCGTCTGCGAAGACAAAGTTAGACAGGTCTTTGTGCTGGCTGCCGAAGCCGAAGTATTGGCCATCGGTAATGCCGTTTCCGTTGGAGTCACGAACGCTGGTGTTTGCGTCAGGCCACCATCCGTCGAAGAGGGGTTGATCCAGGCGTGGTCGGGCACAGCAGCTGTTGCCTTCGCTCCAGATACCGAACGCAGTTTCGCCGGCGAGAATGGTGTTTGACATTCCGTCACTGATATCACCGTCGCGAATGGCGCTGTTCTCGAAGAGCATTCCATTGGTGACTGGAAGAAGCGGGCTGCTAATGTCAGTCGGGTCAACGTGATCGGATGCCAGGTTGATGTTTCGGAAACCCATGTTGCCGCGATAGTTTGTGTAGCCGAAACCGTTGGGTCGAGACGATGGCAGGCCAGATGTCGGGCAGGTATATGGCTTGATCAGTGACTGGGAGGCAGCGAGGTTGTTGGCACTGTAACGATCTTCTCCGAAATTGACGCCTGTTGTGGCGGCATCCATTTGCGGGAGGATCAATGACTGCCAGCCCCAGTAAGGGGAGTACAGCCATTCGTTGAGTTCAACGATCGTTTCGACGTCCTGTCCGGTGGTTCCACCGGTTCCGCCGTTACGGACCAGTGAAGGAACAGTTGCTGGCTCGGTGAAGCCGATCACGCGTGGTAAAGGGTTGGTGAAGACGGGAGGAACGAAACCTTCGTCGGTATCCAGGGTTCCGTTGCCGTTGGCGTCGGTATCCTGCGAATCTGGAATACCATCCCCATCCATGTCATCGTTGTGATAAACATAGCCGGAAGGGAAGGTTCGAAAGCCATCGAGATAATTGTGGCAGGCCAGGCCGATTTGTTTCAAATTGTTCATGCATTCGGTGCGTCTGGCTGACTCGCGAGCCTGCTGGACAGCGGGCATCAACAGGGCAACAAGAACGCCGATGATGGCGATGACAACGAGGAGTTCGATCAACGTAAAGCCGCGAAACGGCCGAGGCAGGCGACGGGAAATGCGTGCTGGCATGTGTGTACCTTAAGTGTGCCAAGTCCTGAAGAGGGCAGAACGAAGACAGGCTCGACCGAGGCTTTTTCTTCGCAAAGCATGGAGATACCGATCAAACCTACACGCTTGACACGGGTTTTTCAAGATGAGAGATGTCGGAATGAGGATCTGACGCATCTTCGGAGTGAAAATCAATGTCTGCCTCCGAGTCGACAGAATTTGACGACGCGTCACTTTCTGCGAGATTTCCCGCTTCGAAGACATGATCCGGATCAACGTGAACGGTTGTTTGTTTGGCGATCAAACCAGGGATCATGCGACGATAAATTCCGCATCGATAGATGAGATCATTCCCCTGCAAGGTCATTTCTCGCAGGTCCGCATGATAGTCCAGATACGCTTTGGCGGCGCTGTTTTCGGCAGACGCCACGACGTCGGCTTCGACCATCCCGTTGCCCAGATGATTGGCGACGTACGTTGACAGCTCTTGCAGTCCGGTCCCGCTTTTGGCGCTGATGGAAATCGAGCCCGGATGACGGGAGCGAAGTAACTCGACAATCGAACGATCCTCGACGGCATCAAGTTTATTGATGACAAGAAGTCGCGGGATATCGCCTGCTCCGATTTCCTGGAGAACATCATTGACCGTATCGACGTGATGGACTGCCAGCGGGTCACTGGCATCGACCAGATGCAGCAGAAGCTCGGCGTGACGTGCTTCTTCCAGCGTCGACTTGAACGATGCTACCAAGTGGTGGGGGAGGTCGCGGACGAATCCGACGGTATCGCTCAGGAGGATGTCGCCGAAGTGAGGAATTTTCCAGCGACGGGTCCGTGTATCCAGCGTGGCGAACAGTTTATCTGCGACATAAACATCTGCGTTCGTCAGCGTGTTCATGAGCGTAC
>SXPC01000276.1 GCA_005778225.1 Planctomyces sp.
GAAACCGCTCAGGGGATCTTCGCGAACTTCAAGAACGTCGTTGATTCCAGTCGCGTGAAAGTGCCGTTCGGAATCTTCCAGATCGGAAAATCGTTCCGTAACGAGATCACGCCTCGCAACTTCACGTTCCGTTCGCGTGAGTTCGAGCAGATGGAATTGGAGTTCTTCTGCAACCCGTCAACGTCGCTGGAATGGTACACTTACTGGCGGAACCGTCGTTTCGACTGGTATCTCAAGCTAGGTATTAACAGCGATAAGCTCCGCCTGCGTGAACACGACAAAGCGGAGATCGCCCACTACTCCGTCGGAACAGCCGACATTGAATACGCCTTCCCGTTCCTCGAAGTTGGCGACTACGGCGAACTCGAAGGAATTGCCCACCGGGGTGATTTCGATCTTCGCTCGCATATGGAAGGCAAGCTCAAAAAAGACGAGAACGGCAACCTCGTTCCGGAACTCAACGCGGACGGACAACCGAAGTGGCGCGGGTCGGGCAAGGATCTGACTTACTTCGACGACCAGACGCGCGAGCGTTTTGTCCCTCACGTCATCGAGCCCTCTGCGGGAGCGGATCGCGGAACTCTGGCCTTCATCTGTGAAGCTTACTACGAAGACGAAGCCCCGGACGAAGATGGCAAGATGCAGTCGCGGACCGTCATGCGGTTCCATCCGAAACTGGCTCCCGTCAAGGCGGCGATCTTCCCTCTCATCAAGAAGGAAGGGATGCCCGAGACGGCAGCGAATATCTATCGCGAGTTCAAGGAAGCCGGCCTGAACGTCGTTTACGATCAGCAGGCGGCGATCGGGCGTCGGTATCGACGACAGGACGAGATCGGGACGCCGTTCTGTATTACGGTCGATGGCGATACGGCGAAAGATGGAGCGGTGACGCTGCGAGATCGGGATACTCTGGAGCAGACGCGGATTCCGATGAAGGACGTTGTGGATGAAGTGATTAAGCGGATTCGCCAGGCTTAACTACTCGTCACAATCAAAATCATTTTTCAGACACAGAGTTCACAGAGGTCATCGAGTTAAGAAAACAGCCAATCAAATTCTGGCTCTTGAAACTCTGTGTTCTCTGTGCCCTCTGTGTCGAAACTTCTCCTCATCCTCGCCTAAGACTTCGCGCTGATTTCCAGGATGATGGCTCGATCGTATTTTTCGACGAGGTAGACCTGGAACTGCTTTTCCGCGGCTTCGACAAATTCGCTTAAAAGGCCGCGACCGGGGTCGCCGATGTAGCAGAGTTTGCCATCGGTGAGCGATTCGCTCAGAAGGCGCAGGATCGGTTCGTGGTGGCGTTTTTCGTAGAGGACGTCGCTGGCGACGAGGATGTCGAAATCGTTGCGTGGGAGTGGTTCTCGCCAGTCGTAGGGGAAGCCGTCGTAATTGGTGAGGTTGTTGAGCTTCGCGTTGACGAGGGATGTTTTGACGGAGACGTCATCGTAGTCGGTGAAGATGACGGGATGGCCTTGAAGGCCTAGTCCGAGTCCGACTAAACCGACGCCGCAGCCGAGTTCGAGGATGCGACGGCCCGACGGGAGCGGGTTGTCCTGAAAGTAGCTGACCATGCGCTGGCTGGTGGGCCAGACGTACGCCCAATACGGCATGTAGCCATCGGCGTCGTGTTTCTGATGGACCTGGGGATCGTCGAGGAGATCATCAGCGCTCGAGGGCCGGACGATTTTGGCGCGTCGGTTGCCGAGGTCGATTTCTTCTTCGCGCCAGCCTCCGCTGATCGGGGGCAAGTCATGCATCCGCAGGGTCCATTTTCGAGGTGCGTCGTTTCAAACGGAAGAACTTGATCCCCGGGATGAGGAAGCATAATGCGGCGATTATGCCGAAGATTCCTACGGAAAACTTGGGAACGATCGCCATGACAATCGACGTCGCAAACAGGACGAGTGCCTGGATGTAAAACTCGCCGGAGAGAATCCCTGCCTTGACGAGGAAGACCATCGCTGCAGCGAGCGCGAGGACGGGCGAAAGTGTCAAAGCGGGCAGGCCGAGCAACGCTTCGACTTCGTATAAGAGGATCGTACAGGCCATACTGCCCGCCCAGGTGTGGGCGATCTGGCGTTCAACGAAGGTTACCGGTCCCGCGCGACGTCGCAGGTTCCAGAAGATGTATGCCCATGTGCCGAGTCCGACCGTCCACAGCGCCAGGTAGGCCAGTCGAGACGTGACCCCCATCAGCTGCATGCCGTTGGTGATGAAGCAGATGACCAGCAGCACGAAGGCATGCCAGATCCACAGCAGTCCCCAGTTTTCGAGAACGACAACGTGGTGTGTCGGTCGCAAGGCCCGACTGATGACCTGAACCAGTCGTGACGAGCGAGCGGAGACGGGCTCGTTATTCAGATAGGCTTCCAGGTCATTGGCGAGGTCGTTTGCCGACTCGTAGCGCAGGTCAGCCGGTTTTTGCAGGCATTTCAGGATGATCATTTCCAGATCGTCGTCCACGCGCCGGTTGATCAGGTGCGGCGGGATCGGGTCCTGGTCCAGTACCATCAGCATCGTGTCGACGGGCGAGGTTCCCAGAAACGGCGGACGTCCAGTGACCATGGCATAAAGGATCGCTCCGAGGCTGTAGACATCGGTAGCGGTTGAGATCTTGCCTTTCGCGCCGGCAGCCTGTTCGGGAGCCATGTAACTGGGCGTCCCCAGAACTGCCCCGCTTTGAGTGATCGACGAGGAGGCTTTGACGCCCAGCTGTGTCGACGATCCAGGATCACGAGCGGGATCACGACCAGGAACCGGGACACGCTTGGCCAGTCCGAAATCCGTCAGAAAGGGCTGACCGTTTTGATCGATCAGAATATTCGATGGCTTCAAGTCACGGTGGAAGATGCCATGGGAATGCGCGACTGCGATTGCGCGACAGATCGGAATTAATAGACGCACAGCGTCGCGCCGAGAGAGTGGCCCTTCATCAAGACGACGAGCCAGCGTCGTTCCGTCGATGTAGAGCATTGTGAAGTACGGCTGCCCCTGCCAGTTGCCGAACTCGTAAAGAGGGATGATGCTGGGGTGATTGAGACGGGCGGCGGCTTCGGCTTCGATGCGAAAACGCTCGAAATCTTCCGGAGTCGCGACGTCTCCCCGCAGAATCATCTTCAATGCGACCGAGCGATTGAGGACTGGCTCGCGTGCTTCGAAGACGATCCCCATGCCGCCACGTCCGAGCTCGCGGATGATCTCGAAGTTGCCGATCTGCTTGAGCGAGTCAGGAATACGCGAGGCGTCGGTGCGTAAGAGACTGACTTCACTGGGGGTCGAGGCTTTGCTCCAGACATTGGAGGTCTCACCCAGGCCGAATTCACTGGCAAGGAGTGCCGTTGCCCAGAGGCTGCGCAATTCCCCCTCATACTTCGGGTAAGCGCGAAACCAGGCCTCGGGATCAATATCTCCGGTGGCGTTCTGTGTTTCGAACATCTGCATCAGGACCGCAGCGAGATGTTCTTCCTCGTTGGGATAGTCTTCTCGCGACAGGAGTTTGATGGTCGCTTCTCCACTTCGTAACTGCGACGTCATGACTCCTGTGAATCCTCCGCACCGCCGAGGACTTCGCGCAGTCGACGTAGTGCCCGCAAGTGACGCATACCTGCGGCGGCTGGACTGACGCCGAGCAGAGTTGCGACTTCGCCGTTGCCGAGTTGCTCGTAATGTCGCATGAGCAGGATTTCGCGGTCGGGTTCTTCGAGTCGATCTAGGGCTTCTAGGAACTGGGTTTCGAGTTCTTTGCGGATGGAAGCGGCCGCTGGAGTCAGTTCCTGGTCTTTGAGAAAGGACGCGAGTTCCTTACTCGAGTCTTTATCACCAGCAGGTGCCTGCAATGATTGTTCGCGATCGACCGAGCGTCGTTGGGCGAGGCGGTGTCGACGGTGCATGTCGATGATGTGGTCTTGAGCGAGTTGGCGCAACCACAGGTGAAAGGGGATGCGCGGGTCTTTCAGGTAATCATCGAGTCGACCGGTGGCTTCGAGCATGACATCCTGCACGATGTCGGAAGCATCGAGACGTCGCGCGAGGGCCTGATCGAGCCGCAGATGCACAAGTCGACGCAGAGGCGTGCGGTGACGCTCGATCAAATCGTTAACGGCGTCGACTTCGCCCGCCTTGACCTTCGCGAGCAATTCCTGCGTGTTATCCTGCTGAGGCCACATGGTGATAACGTCTCTGAAAAAGAGGAGTTTGTTCTTATTATAGCATGGTCACAGCTTTAAGTCGCGGAACTTTCCCGGTCATCAATGCTTGGATTTCTCAGAAGGATGACAATCGAACGTGCATTTCTATACTGAATCGTGCTCATCAGTCTCACCTTCAGACCAGATTGAACTCAGTATGAGTCGATTCCTGCGAATCGTTGTTTTCCTGATCATGGTTTTGGTCAGCCAATGTCCGTCGATGCGAGCCGAGGAGATCGTTCTCTCGGAAACTCCCGTGCGGCTCGTGACTTCGTCTGAGGACACGATCTTTCCTGACTCTTGGCGGAAGGCTCCGATTTCTGCCTCGGGAGCTGCGGTTCCTGAGGATCAATTCGAGCGTGTGAAAATGATTCTCAGCAATGCATTGAAGAAGTACCCGGCTGGTGTGCTGACTGCGAATTTGAAATCCGTTTACGTTGTGTCAAATCTGGAATACAGCGGCGTCTCCACCAGCGGGACGAACTCTCGAACGTCTGTCTATCTGCGCATTGGCGAGCCGAAGAAGGGGTTTACGGACACTCACATCGAGAGTGTCTTTCATGCTGAGTTCTCCAGCATCCTCTTGCGGAATTTCCGAAACAAATTTCCGGTCGCGGCCTGGATGGCGATCAACCCTCCCGGCTTTGCATATCTCGGGGATGGCGTCGAGGCGATCAAGCAGAAGAAAGCGAAACTGGCTTTAGACGCCTCTCTTCACGAGATCGGCTTTTTCCGGGAGTACTCGCAATCGACGATGGAAAATGATCTGAATGCCTACGCGACGTTTCTTCTCATGGGAGATAAGGCAACTTGGGAGCTCGTCGAGCATTATCCTAAGATGAAGGCTAAAGCCGATCTGACGATTGAATTTTACCGGCAGATCGATGAATCCTTGACGGAATCCTACTTCCGATCGTTGATCACGCCTTAACGATCGATGATTTGGCGGAGCCGGCCAATCGAGGATTCGAAGTGACGTCGCTGGCGCTCTTCGCGTTGGGGATCGCCGGTCATGGCCGTCTGGAGTTCTTCGACATTCGCACGGCAGCGTCGGCAGCCGACGGTTTCCAGATGAAACTGGGCATAGCGGACCAGTTCCGGGTCATCCAGCAGGCCCAGGAGATAGCTCGACCAGGTCGTGCGGTCCGGGCAACTGAGGCCGTGTCTGGCCCAGACGGCTCCCGGGGAGACACCTTCTTCGGACTGGTTTCCAAGAAGCTGGCTGGCTCGGACGCGCAGGTCAGCGGAGTCTCGCATCGCCTTTTCCAGACGAGCACTCTCTGTCTCGCAGAGGCGTTCTTCCAGGTAGGCGACCAGTTCTTCGTCGGAAAAGTCGCTGACGGGTGTGGTCATAAATGTTGCTCCGTCGGGACACTGAATTATTTATGAACGGTGGGGCGCTCGACTGTATTACTTATGAACGGTGGGACGTTCAACTGGATTACCTATGAACGGTGGGACGTTCAAAGAGTTCAACGGGTTCCATGTCGCGCAGGTTCATCCATCCGAGCTTAATTTCAGGAAACATTGCTGCGGCTTCGAAAAAGAATGGGTCTACATAGCCATGGGAACCCCATTCGTGTACCGGAACATCCCCAGGGAAGCTGCGGGACTTGATGAGGACGCACCGGGTTGCTTTGATCTCTCCAGCCAGTCGAATTGCAATGGAATCACTGGTCACATCCCATTGATGCGGCAGCGTTAATCCACTCAGAGAGAACTCGACGATCTCCATCCATGCTTTCGGAAGCAGTACAGCGACACGCCCTTTTTCCCAGGTTCGTTTGAGTTGCTCCTCATTGGCGACCAGTTCCGAGCCGGTCAGCAGAGTGTGCATCAATCGAGCCGTCAGGTCCATTGAGTCGATCGCGAGCCAATGCGACTGCTCGCTGGAGAGAGGGTAAATCTGATCCCAAACGCGGACAACATCTGCTGCTGTTCCGCCACCGACGACGATCGCGACATTTCGGGAACGCAGACCCATCAGCAACTTTCCGAGCGCTCCCCGCAGGCCCGGCCAGTCCAGCAGACTTCCTCCCACCTTTAACAGGACCGCCCCGGCCATCTGTGTGCCTTCCCAATGGTGAGACAGACATTCCTGTCCGCCCGAAAACAAACGCACAGGCAGGAATGCCTATGCCGCCGTTCTGACTAAGCCCTAAGCCCCAATACCTAAGCCCTAATCTATCAACTTATTAATCGGGAACTCAACGATCCCGGTCGCGCCGACGTCGCGCAGATGAGGGATGATCTTTCGCACGACGGATTCATCGATGATCGTGTTGATGGCGACCCAGTCCGGATCGGAGAGGGCCGAAACGGTTGGCTTCTGCAGCGCAGGCAGGCCATTGATGACAGCTTCCAGGTCTTTGCGACGCACATTGAGCATCAGGCCGACTTTGCCTTCGGCGTTCAGGCACGACTGCAACATCAGCGCGAGGTTATCGAGCTTGGATTTCTTGAAGCTGTCTTTGAGCGCGTTCTTATTGGCGATCAGGCGAGTCGTGCTTTGCAGGACCTCATCGACGATTCGCAGGTTGTTGGCTCGCAGGGACGAACCAGTCTCGGTGACTTCGACGATCGCATCAGCCAGAAGAGGCGGCTTGACCTCGGTGGCACCCCAGGAGAACTCGACGTCTGCAGTGACGCCGTGTTTGGCGAGGTACTGGTTCGTCAGTTCGACGGCTTCCGTCGCGATGCGTTTGCCTTCGAGATCTTTGACCGACTTGATCGGCGAGTCTTCCGGCACGCAGAGAACCCAGCGGACCGGGCGACGCGAAACCTTCGAGAAGATCAACTCGGAGACTTCGACCACATCCTTGCCGAACATCCAGTCGTAGCCGGTGATGCCGGCATCAAGGATCCCCTGTTCGACGTAGCGGGCCATCTCCTGGGCGCGGATCAATAGACACTCGATCTCCGGATCGTCGATGTCCGGATAGTACGACCGCGACGAGAACTTGATGTTGTAACCGGCTTTTTTGAACAGCTCCGCTGTGGCTTCCTGCAGCGAACCAGCTGGGATTCCCAGTTTCAGAATCGACATAACGCGTTATTTCCTCAGGGTGAACGATCTGACAGCCGCAGAGTAACACGAAAAAGACCCTACTTCCACTGTGACGGCCTGTGAACGGCTGATTGATCCTGCACGGAATGGGCGTTCAATGCGCGGCTGGTCGTGTGTCTTGCGGCTTCGCCGTCGGGGTTGGGGACAACCTCGACTACCCGGGATGTGGCTGACATCATTCACCTTTCGGCAAGAAACGATGTTGACGATCTGTGTTGACGCCGATACTTTGAGATCGTCCGTTGCTACTCTCTGTCAGCTTGATTGCGTCTGCTGATGTGGGGAGACCGATTCCACGGGAGTCCGCAACCGTCTCGTCCTGCCTCCGGCCCTCCCTCCTGCCGGTCTCGATCAACGAGTCGTCGTCATGTTGCGTTTTGTTGTGTGCCCTGCCCTGTTGATTCTGTGGCTTGCGATGACCTCGCGAGCGGCTGAGAATGTTTCGTTCCAGCACGAAATCCTGCCGCTGCTGTCGGATCACTGCTTTGCCTGCCACGGCCCCGACGCGGGGAATCGGCAGGCCGATCTTCGACTGGATGAGGAAGAGGCTGCCAAATCCTCAGTGATCATTGCGGGAGATGCCGAGAAGAGCGAACTGTATCGTCGCATTGCGTCCAGCGATGCCGATTTGAAGATGCCCCCGCCCGATTCGGCGCATGCGTTGACGCACGAGGACATCAGCAAAATCCGACAATGGATCGACAGCGGGGCGAAGTGGGAAACGCATTGGGCGTTCACGGCTCCTGTAAAAGTCGATGTGCCTCCGGTTCCGACAGGCATGACTGCTCACACCGAGATCGATGCGTTTGTCCTGTCTCGCTTGCAACAAGCTGGGCTTTCTCGCTCCAAACCAGCGACGAGCGAACAACTGATTCGACGTGTCAGTTTCGACCTGACCGGATTGCCGCCGACGCTCGCGGAGATTGATGACTTTCTCAACGACACGAGCGCGCAGGCGTATGAACGGGTCGTCGACCGCCTTCTGGCCAGCCCTGCATTCGGCGAACGAATGACCGCAGAGTGGCTGGACGTTGCCCGGTACAGCGATTCGTATGGACTGCAGGTTGATCGGGATCGTTTTGTCTGGCCGTGGCGCGACTGGGTGATTAAGGCGTTCAACGAGAACATGCCCTACGACCAGTTTCTCACTCAGCAGATCGCCGGTGACTTACTGCCGAATGCGACCGATGATCAGATTCTCGCGACGACGTTTTGTCGTCTCCACCCGCAGGAAGCAGAAGGTGGGAGTGTGCCCGAGGAGTTTCGCGTTGAGTATGTCGCTGACCGCTCGCAAACGGTCGGGACTGCGTTCCTCGGCCTGACGTTTGAATGTTGTCGTTGTCATGATCACAAATACGATCCGCTCAGCCAGAAGGAGTATTATCAGTTCACGTCGTTCTTCGATAACGTCGATGAAGCGGGGCTGTACTCTTACTTTACGGAGTCGATCCCGACGCCGACGTTGATGCTCATGGACGAGAAACGCAGACAACAGTTTGCGGAGTTGAATGCGGCATGTGATGAAGCGGAACGCAAGGTGAAAGAATGCTTGTCGACATCCGATGAGGCCTTCGGGAAATGGGCTTTGACGAAGGACGCGAAGCCATCAGAACCGCTCACGGGACAAATTGCGTATCATGACTTTGAAGCCAATCCAGCCGATGGAACAACGCTGGTATCGGGACGCGTGGGACAGGCTGTTAAGCTATCTGGCGATAAAGGCTATCCAGTCAACGTCGGCAACTTCCAGCGTTACGAGCCATTCTCTGTCAGCTTGTGGATACAGACGCCGGATGTGAAGGAACGGGCGGTTGTCTTTCATCGTTCGCGGGCCTGGACCGATGCCGGCAGCCGAGGGTATGAACTGCTCATTGAAGACGGAAAACTCTCCTTCTCTCTGATTCACTTCTGGCCCGGCAACGCGATCAGTATTCGGACGAAAGACCTGTTGTCAGTGCAAAATTGGCATCATGTCACGGTGACCTATGACGGTTCGAGCAACGCCTCTGGGTTGGCGATCTATGTCGATGGGAAACTCGAACAGGTCGACATCGTCCGGGATAACCTGACCAAGAACATCACTGGCGGTGGCGGCGATACAATCACCATCGGCGAACGGTTTCGCGACCGTGGCTTCACAGACGGGCTGGTGGATGAATTCCGTGTCTTCCATCGAGAGTTGACGCCACTTGAAATTGCTCAGTTGTGTGACGGGAACAGCCTGACCAATGCTATTGGAAATGCAACGACATCCGAAGAGCTGAAGGCGTATTACTTTGCCACTATCGACCCGACTTACCGGCAATTGGTTGCATCTCTGCAAGCGGCTCGTGAAGCATACTACAAAGCCCAGGACTCCACCCAAGAGATCATGGTCATGCGGGAACTGGAAAAGCCACGGCCCACCTTTCTTCTGGCGCGAGGTGCCTACGATGCAAAAACAGAAGAAGTTCCGACCACTACGCCAGCCAGTTTGATCCCCTATTCCGACTCGCTGCCACGCAACCGCCTGGGACTGGCTCAATGGATGACATCCCCCACGCATCCCCTCACCTCGCGGGTGGCGGTCAATCGTCTCTGGCAATCAATCTTCGGCAACGGACTGGTCCGCACGCCCGAAGACTTCGGACGACAGGGACAACACCCGACCCATCCCGAACTCCTCGACTGGCTGTCTCGCGATTTCATAGACCATGGCTGGGACATGAAACGCCTGATCAAGCAGATGGTCATGTCGTCGACCTATCAGCAGTCGACCGAAGCCTCGGATGAGACGCTCGCCAAAGACCCGCAGAATCTTCTCCTCTCACGAGCCTCGGCTCACCGTCTCTCCGCGGAGATACTACGCGACAACGCGCTGGCTGTGAGTGGTTTGCTTGTTCGCGACCTCGGCGGTCCTCCGGCTCAGCCTTATGAAGTGGAAGCCTCCTTCAAGCCAGTCAAACGCAGCACCGGCCGCGGCCTGTATCGTCGCAGCCTTTACACATACTGGAAGCGAACCGACCCGGCCCCCGTCATGATGACGCTGGATGCCTCCAAGCGTGATGTCTGCCAGATGCGACGCGAACGGACCGCGACACCGCTCGAAGCATTCGTCCTGATGAACGGGCCACAGTTTGTCGAAGCCTCCCGTGTTGTCAGTCAGAAGTTACTGGCCGAAAATAATGATGCCGACCCGCCGCTGACCCGTTTATTTCGAACGCTGACAAGCCGATATCCGACGGACAAAGAGTTTGTCATTCTCAAAAAACTTTATAGCGATCAACTGTCGTATTTCCGTGACGACGCCAATCGGACCACGCAATACCTCGGCGTTGGTGATTCGAAGCTACCTGAATCTATCGATGCAGCTCAACTAGCGGCGATGACCTCGGTCGCCAATGCATTGTTCAGTTTCGACGAAGTTGTGAACCGTCGGTAAAAGGATCTGCCATGAAACGACTTTGTGCCGGGTTGGACTCCTCGCTGCTCATGCCCCGTCGGCAGGTTTTGCAGTCTTTCGGAGCTGGACTGGGAGCGATCGCGCTCGCGGATCTGATGGGCCAAGTCTCCCCGGTTCGCGCCGATCAAGGCATCCTGCAAGCCTTGCATCATGCTCCGAAAGCTAAGCGGATCATTTATCTCTACCAGTCCGGCGCTCCGTCTCAGCTGGATCTGTTCGATCACAAACCCCTGCTCAACGAAAAGCACGGCGAGCAACTCCCTGAATCGGTCCGCGGCGGACAGCGTCTGACGGGGATGAGCGGCAATCAGTCGAGCCTCCCTCTGGCTGGCTCACCCTATAAGTTCACGCCGCAAGGCCAAAGCGGGATCTCGTTCAGCGAGTTATTACCACACACCGCCAAGATCGCAGATGAGCTCTGTGTCATTCGTTCGATGTACACCGAAGCCATCAATCATGGCCCGGGCACGACCTTCATGCAGACCGGCTCACAGTTCCCTGGTCGTCCCACGATCGGCGCCTGGCTCGACTACGGACTTGGTTCCGAAAACAACAACCTCCCCGCCTTCGTCGTCATGACGACCAAAAATAAAGGGGGACAGCCTCTCGTCGCCCGTTACTGGGGGAATGGCTTTCTCCCGTCGGAACATCAGGGAGTCCGCTTCCGCTCTGGCGATGATCCGGTCCTTTATTTGAGTAACCCTCCCGGATTGGATACCAGCAGCAAACGCCGGATGCTCGATGCGCTGCACGACCTCCACGCGGCTCAACTCAAAAAGCATTCCAGTCCCGAAGTTGAGACCCGCATCGCTCAGCATGAACTCTCCTTCCGCATGCAGGCTGCGATCCCGGAAGCAACCGATCTCTCGTCCGAGCCGGATCATGTCTTCGACCTGTACGGCCCGGGGTCACGCGATCCTGGCACGTATGCTGCCAACTGCATTCAAGCACGACGACTGGCCGAGCGTGGTGTCCGTTTTATTCAGCTGTTCCATCAGGACTGGGATCATCACGGCAGCCTGCCGAGTGGACTACCCGCCGAATGCAAGCAGACGGATCAGGCCTCCGCCGCCCTCGTCACCGACCTCAAGCAACGC
>SXPC01000277.1 GCA_005778225.1 Planctomyces sp.
CAGCATCGTTGTTTGGGTCGTGAGTGGCTACGATGCGCTTGCCAGCAAGTTCGATGAGTTTGAGGAAGGATACCTGGGACGTTATCAGGTTCTCGTTCTTTCCAAACAAGGTGAGCGGGGAGAACGCAGCGCTCTCCCGGAATCGGTCCTGACATCATTGCAGCAGGATTCGAGTGTTCTGGCTGCAGAGCCGATGTTTGAATCGCGTCGAAATATACGTCCTGCCAAACAAGGAAAAACGACTTCGACACCTCCAGCTTCCATTCCCCGCGAAGTCGTGCCGGGACAACTCGTTCGTCCGGGGGCTGGGTTCAATCAAGGAGCTGTTCTTGTCGGCACCGATGCGGAGCTGCCCATTCACTCGTTGCGTGAGGGGCGATGGCTGTCTAACGGGAATGCTGACAAGTTGGAAGGCGTCTTGACGGCGGGCACGGCGGATCAGTTTCAAGTCAAAACGGGGGATACTGTTCTCGTCAGTCAGAATGGTGGTGAGACTGCGGAAGTGACGATCGTAGGCATCGTCAATCAACCTGACCGCTTGCCGGGACCACGGTTTCGAATTGGTCTCCCGCCATCACGAGAGCAGTCGCTGACGGATGGGCCCGCGACGTCTGCTCTTTATGTGTCGATGGGGAATGCGATGCATTTGACCGGTGAGTTTCCGGAACTGCATTTCATTGGATTGACGCTGAAGGAAGGCATGACTCCAGAGGCATTCCAGGATCAGTGGGATGCAAAATTAAGCCAGATGGCGAACGGGGCTCATCTTCGCTCGACACAAGACGTTGCCAAGGAGATTGATCAGAGTACGACGGTTGAAGGAGTGCGTTCGCAAGCATATGCAGCGACGGGAATCTCATTATTGGCGGCGCTTTTTATCATTTTCACGACGCTGAGCATGGGTGTGAATGAGCGCATTCGTCAGTTTGCAATGTTACGGGCGATTGGGCTCTCGAAATCGCAGATCGGAGCCATGTTAACCTTCGAGAGCATTGGACTGGGATTGATTGGCTGGGGGGGAGGTTTGGTATCGGGGTGGGGCCTCTTGAAGTTGCTGAATTTGTGGCACCCCGAGCTGCTCGAAGAGGGAGCTGTTCTCGGGGCGTGGTGCATTCTTCTCTCGGGAGCCTGTGCATTTGGAGGGGCTCTAGCGGCTTCGATTCTACCGGCCTGGCAGGCAACGCGGGTCAGTCCGCTTGATGCGATGGTGATTCAAGCCAAATCTGGAAGTCACACATTTCCCTGGCGAGCGACGCTGGCAGGGTTATTGCTGATTGCGATCAATCCGACCCTGGTCTTTTTTATACCGATGCCGGATACAATGCGCTACTTAGTCTCTGCCGCGATCGGGTGTGTCTGTATGGCGATCGGGTTTCTATTACTTGCTCCCGCGGTCATTCTGATCTCCGAGCGTGTTCTCGGGCCGGTACTGGCGAAGCTGCTAGGGATTCATCCGCAGTTGTTGACGAGTCAGCTTTCGACAAATTTGTGGCGTAGCCTAGGGATCACCACTGCGTTGACACTTGGGCTGGGCTTGTTTGTCACGATGCAGACATGGGGATACTCAATGCTGGGTCCCTTTACGCCGGGAGACTGGGTACCGGATCTCATCGTAAAACTGCCATCGGGGGGGATTCCTGAGGAGGCGATTGAGACGATCCGAAATACGAAGGGAGTGATTGCGTCGCAGTTTGTTCCACTTGCCGTTGAGCAAGTCAAGTTTGCGGGGGATGTCACAGGGGCTGAGATTCGTTCGACCGCTTCGCGTCAGGATAACTGTGTGATGATTGGTGTTGATGCGAATGCTGCACTTGGTGGTGATGATCCGCTGTTTGATTTTCGGTTTGTCGAAGGAACTCGAGACGAGGCGATTCAAAAATTACAAGACGGGCGGTACTGCCTGGTTCCAGACCATTTCTCGAGGGAGAGTGGACTTAACGTTGGGGATAAGTTTGGTGTGATACCGCCCGAAGATCCAGATCACCCAATCGAGTACGAGATTGCAGGAGTGGTCTCTATGGATGGATGGCACTGGATGAGCAAAGGCGGGTTGAGAAATCGAACGGGGGGACGCTCAGCGGGTCTGATGTTCTCACCGTATCAGCAGGTCAAAGAAGATTTTGGGATCAAAAAGATCGGGTTCTTCTGGATGAATACAGATGGGACGTTAACGGAAGAAGAGATGAAAGAAGAGTTCAAGAAGGCCATTTCCCCCAGTACTCCAGTGGCAACGAATACGATGGCTCGTGGGTTGGGACGCAATAACAATTCCATCGAAATACGAACGCGAGAAGGAGTCCGCAAATCGATTCGTGAGCGAGCTAGTGGAATCATCTGGGCATTGTGTCAGTTGCCTCTGATCACTCTGGCGGTGACGGTGCTGGGGGTGGTGAATACGATTGCTGCCTCAGTGCGAGCTCGTCGTTGGGAGATGGGTGTGTTGCGAGCCATGGGAACGACGCGCGGAGCACTAATGCGACTGATTCTTGCAGAAGCGGTGCTGATCGGAGTCGCGGCGTGTTTATTGAGCGTCTCCTTCGGTGTGCTAGCAGGGTACTGCGGGACAGGGGTGACTCGTTACATCAACGTGAGAGGCGGGCTTGTGACGCCGTTGGTCATACCGTGGGAGCAGATTGGGATTGGCTTCGCGATAACACTCGCCATGTGCCTGATTGCTGCGGTCGGACCGGCATTGATGACAGCCAGAACCAATACGCTCAGCCTTCTAAAGTCCGGCCGCGCGTCAGCGTGAAGCTGGATCTCGAACTTCTCTTCTTGAAGTCAGCTAAGTCCAGTTTTGTCAGAGCCGTTGGTGCACGCGGGGGAATGTCACTTCGAATGTCGTTCCGGTTCCCACGGTCGACCTCACTTGGATCGTGCCCGAACTGCGCAAGTACAGCCGGGACGCGCTCAACCGCCTCAAGCAGGTCCACCCCTAGCGCATTTTACCGCTTTCGCAATCTGTTGCAAACTGTCGCATTTCGTTGCAAATCGTCGCATTTTGACGCGGTAGTAGGCCCATTATCCGGTAGTAAAACGGTAGACGTAAATCGTTAACAATCGCTTCTGAATCACACCTAATTCCGACTGTAACGACGCTCAAATACAGCTTCGAAAAACTGCCAAAATCGGCGAGCAAATTGCACCGTTTTCGAGTACATAGCGCGGTACAAACAAAGTGCAACACCGCCCCAGATTACAGATTTACGACGATACCCAAATGTCGCTAATCTTCCATCCACTGCTCGCTCTGATTGCCTCTGTCACCGATCGTAAACTCGCCAGGTATGGAGAGTTTCTGAAGGAAGAGAACAAGATCCTACGGAGGCGGGTTCCTGGTCAGATCCACACCAAGCCACATGAGCTTGATCGTCTCCTGAAACTTGGCAAACCGCTGGGGCGGGCGATCGAAGAACTTCTCACCATTGTCAGTCCGTCGACGTTCTATCGCTGGCTGCGGGACGCAGGGCAGGGGAGTAAAAGAAAATCACCTGTCAGTAGCGGGCGACGAAAGCCACGCGAGGTCCGAGAGTTGGTGATTCAAATCGCGAAATCGACGTCGTTTGGATACACGCGCATCCTGGGAGAGCTTCGCAAGCTCGGTATCAAGAAAATCAGCCGTCAGACGGTTCGTAACATCCTCAAGGAAGAAGGCATCCGGCCCGGCCCTAATCGAACCTCAGACTCCTGGCAGAACTTTATTGATCGACATGCCAAGACACTGTGGGCAGTCGACTTCTTCAGTGTGAAGACTGTGACCAAGAAGGGACTTCAGGAACTGTATGTCATGGTGTGGTTGTGCATGACAACGAGGGAATTGATTGTGTCGCCCTGCACTGCACATCCGAATTCCGCCTGGGTGGCGGAGCAGGCGGACGCTTTCCTGGAACAGATACTAAGCCACGATGAAAAGTCGACTATCGTCATGCACGATCGAGACACGAAATTCACGCAGGAATTCGTTGAAAAGTTGAAACAGAAAGGTGTTCAACACAATGCACTTCCCAAGGCGTCACCGAACCTCAATGGGCGTTGTGAACGCGTGATTTTCACGCTCAAGCATGAGTGCCTGAAGAAGTTCATCATCTTCGGCAAACGGCATCTGGATCACCTGATGACGGAATTTACGGCGTACTACAACACTCATCGATCGCACACGGAACGGGATCACCAGCCACCGTTGGCTGTAGTGCCTAAAGAAGTCCTGAAAGTTGATTGTGACGAGATCGTCGTCTGATCGTACGTCGGCGGGCTAGTGAGGACGTTTGAGCGGAAGGCTGCTTGATGACCAGCGAGCCAACTTTTGCTCTGGAAGTCCAGCCGTAAGTCGATGTGTTCTCTTCGGAGCTGAGCACCATCAGATTTGTGGTGAAAAGCTCCCTCAGAATTAATCATCCAGCCGCTTGCTGAGATGCTGTTTGAGATTTGCACTTTCAAAAGAGTGAAAATCGATGAAACTTCATATCTCACAATCGCTTGATCGCCGTTTCCGTATTTGTACCGCGCAGGTCATGGCATTGCTCTAGGATTCATGTTGTTCAGATTCAATCTGCGGCAATGTGCGATCCCTTAGCCGCAACGGTTGGCTTCATCAGAAAGACCAGGGGGACAAGAGCAATCCCCAAGATCGCCGCCAGCCAGAAGACGTCGAAATAGGCCAGCGACAAGGCTTGTTGTTGCCTCAGGTTGTCGAGGCTTTGCAGGGCCATCTGCTGAGCCGAGTGTGTATCACCAGTGAGTTGGTAGAACAACTGCTTTGTTTGATCGACATAGCTTGTGACATACGGATTGAGTGGGTCGAGAAACTCATTGACACGTGAGAGGTGAAACTGGTCTCGTCGTTGCTGGATCGTTTGCGATAATGAGGTCCCGACGCTTCCCCCTTCATTGCGAAACAGACTGACAAGTGCAATCGCAGAACCCCGCAAATGTGGCGGCACATACATGTAAGCCGCGACGTTGATCGGAGCGAAGATCAACCCTAGCCCTGCTGTCAGGACCATACGTGGCCAGACAACCTGCGTCGGACTCACCAGCAAGTTGAGATACGCCATCCAGAAGTTCGACGTCGCAAGCACGATCAACCCAGTTGCAATCAGATAACGGGCATCAACGCCACGTCCCAGAAGCATCCCGACAATCAACAGCATCGAGATCGACGAAATCCCGCCTGGCGAAAGGACAAGCCCAGCATGCAACGCGTCATAACCAAATAACGCCTGTAACATCGCCGGAAGCGCGATACTGGCTGCATAGAGCACGCAGAACGCACTGAACAGAACAATAACCGAGACCAGCAGATTGCGATTATTCAAGACTCGCAGATCCACCAGTGGCTTACTTGTGCTCAACTCACGAACGATGAAGAGTATGATCCCCACGACGAAGATTGTCAGCAGCGCCTGAATGCGAAGAAACGGATCACCCAGCCAGTCCCATTCCTGCCCCTTGCTCAGCAAAATTTCCCAGCTCGACATAATAAGAGTCAGAAGACTGAAACCGATGTAATCAAAGCTGAACGGCTGGCTGCAGATCTGCTTGCGTTCATCGACCAAATACTGCGGGTCATGAACGAGGAAGTAACTCGCTCCAAACGCCAGCAGTCCCACGGGAAGGTTGATATAAAAAATCCAACGCCAGTCGTAATTGACGACCAGCCAACCTCCGAGTGTCGGTCCCACGATCGGCCCAATCAGAGCAGCAATCCCGAAGATTGACATCGCTACTCCCTGCTTCTCGGGAGGAAAACTATCGATCAGAATGGCCTGGCTCGAAGGCTGCAAACCTCCTCCTGCAAGTCCCTGGATGATGCGAAAGAAAATGATTTGCGACAGACTCGTTGCCATTCCACATAAGCCAGAAGCCAACGTGAAAACAGCGATGGAAAGCAGAAAGTAGTTACGTCGTCCCATCCTCGCCGAGATCCAACCACTGATCGTCAGCACGACAGCATTCGCAGCTAGATAGCTGGTAATAACCCATTCGCTATCGGTCTCGGCCGTTGAAAGACCACCTGCGATGTAACGAAGTGCAACGTTAGCAATCGTTGTGTCGAGTACTTCCATGAACGTTGGAAGAACAACCGCGAACGCAACCAACCAGGGATTGACGGCACCTCGCGCGGTGACCGGAGCAGCAAGAGTTGTCGTACTCATTGTTGCCCTCCAGAAGTTTCAGGCTGAGAGAGAACTGGCTCGTTAACCGTCGGCTCAGTGAACCCTTGGGGCAAGGGAAGGTTGGGGCGCAGGAACTCGCCTGCGTGGTCTCCGGTCGCGGGTTCTTTGTAGAACACGCTCGGCGTGACCGACAGTCCGACAAATAGCGGCATCTTCTCCGGGTCGTAATCCGTCAACTCAATTCGGACCGGGAGACGCTGCACAATCTTGACGAAGTTTCCGGTCGCGTTCTGTGGAGGAAGCAACGAAAGCGTCTGCCCAGTTCCCATCGTGAAGCCAGTGACTCGTCCTTCGAACTTCTGTTTGCTTCCATACATATCGACGTCACACTCAACCCGCTGGCCAATGCGGATTTCCGCAAGCTGCGTCTCTTTGAAGTTGGCATCGATCCAGATTTCTGTCAGCGATCTGACCGCCATCAGGCTCTGACCTGCTTGCACGTTATTACCAGGGTTCACGTTGCGACGGGTCACAACACCATCAATATCACTGACGACATTGCAATACTTCAGATTCAACTCTGCCTGTTCAAGATCGCGCTGAGCCTGCAGCAGACGTGACTCTGACTGTTTGATCTGTGGAGCATTCGGCATGAGCCGGCTGTAAATATGATCGAGGTTGCCTTCGGGATCCTGTTGCATGAATTCTTCGACCATCTTGCGAGGCGTGATGTCCCAGGTTTTCACGAAGTAACCGATCTGGGCACCACTTTGAATCAGTTGAGCAAGCGACGCCCGGACAGTTGAATACGATTGATCTAGATCTGCAGGGACGTCATTGAAGCTGGCTCCTTCTGCTGGTTGAGCCGGTAGCCCCAGGCTCACCCGATTGGCAAAGATCATCTGCAATGCCTGATCGGCATTCGCTTCATCGACCGCAACGGTTTGCCTAGCAGTATCGAGTTCTTCTTGCGTAATCACTTTGTTTTCCGAAAGGCGCTCTGCTCGACGCAGATTCGCGCGAGCCAGATCAAGTGCCGCCACCTGGCTGGCATGCGTTGCGATGCTCGATCTCAATGTCGCAATCTTCTGATCAACTTGTTGAATCGCATTTTCGAGGGCATACCGATTTGCTCGAACCGTCGCGACTAATGCATGAACTTGCGCATTCGCCGCCGTTAAGTCTGCCTGTGCCGCTGAGACGGCTGCTTTCTGAATATCGACAGCGATCTGATAGGGCTCTGGATCCAGCTGAACGAGAATGTCCCCCCGTTTCACACGGTCATTATCATCCACATAGACTTTGACGACCTGCCCGGAAACACGCGGAGCCAGATACGTCACATGCCCATTCACATACGCATCGTCGGTCGAAACCGTATTACACGCGAGCACAATCGAAGGCCATGCCCACCAAGTTAAAAGCGACACGACGGTCAGACACACCAGCCAGGTAACAAGTCGCTTGAAAGTCGAACGATTCGGCTTTACAGGTGTTGTTTCGACAGCAGGCACAGTCACTGGCTGCGACGTCGCTTTCTCAGACGTTGCAGCAACGGGCCGTAATGTCTGAGGAGAGGATTGAGCGGAATTCGACATTGAGCTGGACTCCCTGGTGAATTTGCCAGGTTAAGGCTGAGCAAGAAAGTGTCACGCTTGAGAACTGAGAGTGACATACGCCATCACGCAAGCGGCGTACCGAGAGACAAATTGTGCGAAAACCCCGTAATCACAACGTTTTCGTAGGAGGCATCCACATCGGCGACATCATCGAAGTGCGCATTCCTTACACTCGGTCTAGTAACTTTCCCAGGTGAAGCGAGAGAGTTTTGACAACAATTCGATTCACTCAGATTTCCCCCATCATCCACCATGGTTACTTTCAGCCTCAACGAAATCAGCCGGCCAGAAATTTTTTGCAACTCAGGCAGCGCATACAAAAGCCGGGCAACCTTTCAACCCGTTGGGTTAAAAATCTGCCCGGCCTGATCTCAGACTAATCCTCGTCGCTCTCCACACTATGCGTCACATGAATCCCCAGCTCTTTCAACTTGACCCGTAGCGTCTGTCTCGCAATTCCCAGCACACGAGCCGCCTTGTGCTGACTCCCGCCGGTGAAATCGAGAACTCGCTTGAGCAATACACGATCGACATGTGCATGCACCGTCGCATAGAGATCCGAGGCATTCGATTCCAAAAGCTTTTTGATCAAGTTCTCCAACTCCGCATTCGGAGTCGTTGACGCATCAACTGCAACTGTTCCTCCATTCGAATTCTCGGACAAATCTGGCAGGAATGATGGCAACAGAACCTTTCCACTCGCAGAAAGCAGAGCCCGCTTCAGAACGTTCTGCAGTTCCCGAATATTCCCTGGCCACGAATACGTCCTCAGCTTCTCCAGCGTCTCTGGAGCAACCTCTCGAATGCTTCGCCCCAACTCCTTGCTGAACCGTCGCAGGCAGTGCTCCACCAGCATCGGAAGGTCCTCACCACGTTCGCGAAGTGCAGGGAGGTGAATCGAGAAAACACTTAAACGGTAATACAAATCCGCCCGGAATCTCCCTTCATCCGACCAGGCTTTCAAATCACGGTGAGTCGCTGCGATCAGACGGACATCGGTCTTGATCGACTCATTTCCTCCAACCCGCTCAAAAGACTGGTCCTGCATGATACGCAGTAACTTCGCCTGCAACGCCAGAGGCATGTCGCCAATTTCATCGAGAAACAGTGTCCCTCCGTTGCATTGCTCAAACTTCCCAATGCGTCGTCGATCTGCTCCGGTAAACGCCCCCTTCTCGTGACCAAACAGCTCACTTTCCAGAAGATTCTCCGGA
>SXPC01000278.1 GCA_005778225.1 Planctomyces sp.
GAGTTCACGCAGCAGGATGGCGACTTGATCTTCGTCGGCTTCAAACGCAACGGCGGCCTGTCGATCTACTTCGGCGAAGATCCGGTCTATCAGTTCGACGATCAGAGTCGACTGCGACGCGCGTTCAAGTCCGACCTGATGTACCGCTCTCAAGGCACAACTCTCACTCAGCTGAAGCGTGTCCGCACCGAACAGGAAACAGTCCTCCAGAGTCGCGATCTGTCGATTGAGCACTGCAAAGCATTTCTCTCTGAGATGACGACAACCCTGACTACATTCCTCTCGATGCTCCAAGAAGACAGGCTCATCGTCGGACGTCATGTCAGCCAGTCAGGCGAGTCAGCCCAGGCCTTGATCAAGCGCGTCATCACTTCGATAGAAACCGCCATCACCACCAAAACCCTCTCCCCCGCCTTAAAATAACGCTTCGTTGCAAAATCGCCACACCCTCATTCACGCCAAACCCCAATTCGATTTTGACGCCACCCCCAAAACCCGCAACAATTCGTCATGCTGTTGTCCTGCCCTCTCATGTAGGGTCCGCTGTGCGGACCATCAATCGAGCTTCATAGCTTGAACATGAGATAATTGCGGACAACGTCGCGAATTCACGGTCCGCACAGCGGACACTACAGCTACAGCAGGACTCTCGCAATGACTCGATGGCTCACACTGGCAATATTCACCCTCAGCAGCTTAACCGTCGGCGGCGGGACCATTGACTCGAATACCCCCCCCCAGATCACTCACCACCAAACCTATTACCACGGCGTCGCCCTCCTCCTCCAGCACCACCGCAGCCGACGTCCCATGGAGCGTTCCGAGTCCCGTCTCAAAGCCGACTTCGCCCACAAGCCCCCCGTCCTGGAACGTGCCTGGAAGCACCTCGTCATCCACCACACCGCGACCGAAACCGGTTCCGTCGAGATGATCCACAAGCTGCATCAACAACGAAAAGATGCCAACGGCAATCCGTGGAAAGGCATCGGCTATCACTTCGTCATCGGCAACGGTCATGGCATGGACGACGGCCAGATCGAATCTACCTTCCGCTGGGAAGAGCAGATCCAGGGGGCTCATGCGGGTAACTCTGAGTACAACGAACGTGGCATCGGCATCTGTCTCGTCGGCAACTTTGAAAAACAACCTCCCACCGAGAAACAGCTCGAAAGCTTGCTGAGCCTCATGGAAGCCCTCTCCAAACGCTACGCCATCCCCACCGAAAAGATCGTCGGCCACCGAGACGTCAAACCTACCGCCTGCCCCGGCAAACTCTTCCCCTGGGAGAAGATCTCAACCGCCATGACCCAGATCGCGAAGAATTAAACTCGATGTCGAAGGGGTGATAGCGGTTTAAATATGGATTCGCAGCTTGCAAAACCCAGAAAGCAAAGCCGGGAGGGCGAGGCTCCGTCCGAGCCGCTTCTTTGCGTCGCGAAACGCCAGCCTCGGACAGTACAATGATGGCCTCGACAGCTCCCCATCTCCCTGCACAACATTCAATCATCATTAACCGGTGTGACGTTGCAACGCGGGACAGCGGCTCGGACGGAGCCTCGCCCTCCCGGTGACCATGTCTAGATTTTCCGAAGATCTTTGAGTCGCTGGCAACAATCAAACGACAACTACTCAAAATTCTGCTGTCTAATTTGTCCTCGGTGAACTCTGTGCTCTCTGTGTCAGAACATCCCGCGTTCTTCCCCCGACTTCCTCGTTGGCGACCTGTCGTTTAAACTTGTAGAAACAGGATTTCTCCACAAGGAACGACCCCATGCGAGCTGCTCTGATTCATGAAGTCGGCGAACCCGATGTGATCAAGATCGAAGACTTCCCCAAGCCAACCCCCGGCCCACGCGATGTCCTCGTGAAGACGGCTGCCGTCTCCGTCAATCCCGTCGACACGTACATCCGACGCGGCAAGTCGATCCCGCCGCAATCGTTTCCTTACATCATTGGCTGCGATGTCGCGGGCACTGTTGAAGCCGTCGGCAAGGATGTCAAACGCTTCAAGGTCGGTGATCGTGTCTGGGGCACCAATCAAAGCATCGCTGGCAAGCAGGGAACCTTTGCAGAGTACGTCTGCACCGACGAACAATGGCTGTACCCGACTCCGAAGACCATGAGCGATGAACTCGCGGCGGCAGGGTCATTGGTCGGGATCACCGCACAACTGGGCTTGTTTCAACATGGACGATTGCAGCCCGGCGAAGTTGTCTTCGTCAACGGCGGGTCAGGTGGTGTCGGGCAGTGTGTGATCCAGTTTGCCAAAGCCCACGGAGCCAAAGTCATCACGACCGCTGGTTCGCAGGAGAAACTCGACTTCTGCAAATCCCTGGGAGCAGACGTCGTCATCAATTACAAAGATGCCGACCTCGATGCCAAGATCGAGAAGGCCGCTTCAGAACTGGGCGGCTTGCACATCTGGTGGGAAACCCAGCGCGAGCCGACATTCGATCGCACGATCAAACTGCTCTCGAAGCGAGGTCGCATCATCCTCATGGCAGGACGCGATGCCCGACCAGAATTTCCCGTCGGACCGTTTTATGTCAAAGAGCTTCAGCTTCTGGGCGTTATCATTTTCAACAACACGCCCGATGAGCAGCGCGTCTGCGCCGAGCGGATGAATGCCTGGTTCGAACAAGGCAAATGGAAGCCTCTGATCGGCAAGGTCATGCCACTGGAGCAGGCAGCAGAAGCTCATCGTCTGCAGGAAGACAATACACTCAACAAAGCAGGCAGCCTAAGCGGTAAGATTGTGCTGACCGTTTGACGTCTCGTTCTCAGTGGGGCGTTCACTGGGCCGCTCAAACGGCAGCGTCGCAGGAAAGTCCTCGACACAAACCGCCTCGGTCCGCTCGGGCATGACGACCACTTTGATCGCATTCAACAGGCCGTTTGTCTGCCAAAGGTAGTAATAAGCGTAAACAGTCTGCCATGTGGGGAAATCATGTGGCAGCATCCGCCAGCTACACTTGGTATGCCAGCGATAGCAGAGCGCATTGACGATCTCCCGAAGATCGATCACTCGCGGCCGTCCGAGGGCGTTCTGTTTCTTGAGGATGGCTTCCAGTCGCAGCCATTTGGCATCCGTCAGGTCGGACATGTAAGCACGTCGTGTGAGAGGTTTCATCAGCGGAAATTCCTTCATTGAAGCCAAGGCGAGAAACATATACATTACGTACAGTATTTTAGCCGCGACTGGTCCGCACTTCCAGTAAATTGTCCACAAATGTTCTGTTTTTTCGTAGATTGACTCTTGCCGTGAAACACATCGCGTCTCAGAATTAACACTTATGTTCATTTCCGTGCTTTCGGATGACTGCTCATGACGGAGTCCGATCATTTCTGGTCACGCGTCCAAGAAGCGTGTCGTCGACTCGGCGTGTCTCAAAAAACGCTGTCGCAGCGGTCTGGACTGTCGCGAACCACGCTCTACCAGCTTTCTCAGGGAAAAACCGCTCGCCCGCAGGACACGACGGTTCACCGCATCGCGACTGCCCTGGGCGTCTCTGTCGCCTCCCTGACGGGCGATCCCGAAGAACCCACTGCAACCGAGCCGAATGAGGCCCAGCGTTTCCGCCAGTTCAACCAGCAGACCAATCCGCGTGTCGAAGAAGTGAAAGAGGCTGCTCCCGAATTGTTCGCGGAGTGGTCACAACCGGATTGGGAAGAGCTTTACAGCTGCTTTGGAGTCGGCGGAGCACTCAGCGAGGAGGGGGTGCGGGAAGAAGCACGGCGGATTAACGAGAAGCGAGAACTTTTAAGACGCGTCGAAGTCATTCTCGAGACGCATCTGCGATCCGCCACGATCGGCTTGATCAACTCGCTCTACGAATCCGTGACCATCAAAACAACGTGACCATGCCATCTCGGCGTCGGTCGACATAACTCGTTATTTGTCAGAGAATTTGGATTTTCATGATCCAATGAAGCCGATTTCACGTTTTCAAGTGATGATGACATGTATCATCATCTGTCAAAATGGGTATGACTTGAGCTGCAATTGTGTTCTGTAAGCCAGAAAACTTAGAAATCTGAGTTGAATTTGCAGGTCTGACATGTACTAATGAAAAACGACAGAAGACCAATATGTGTCTTGGTACACGGCGCATCGAGCGTCTGTGATCTCTCCATCATCACGAATTGACGACTTAGGGGACCATCGAATGAAGAACGTTCTCAAATCTGCGCTGACTTTCAGCTGCGTTGCCTGCCTGGCTGTTGTCAGCGCTGGATGCCCAGAAAAACCAGCCGCACCAACGACTCCAGAAGCTCCAGCCACAACGACAACTCCAGCCGAACCATCAATGGAAACGCCAACTGCTGCTCCAGAAACCGGTTCTGGTACAGGTTCAGGCGCTGCTGTTCCACCAACAGGTGGCTGATCGCAGATCCAGGACAACTTTGCCCTGACTGCATTCTCTGGACTGCACTGTCTGGAATACTAAAACCCTGGACTTGTTCCAGGGTTTTTTCTTGCGCTGATCACACTGGCGATTATAGACCTTCGCGGTACAGCGGCTTGACTTTCTTCATATCGTTCAAGCGAACAACGACGAGTCTTTGCACCAGGCCGACATGGGAATCCGCTTCGAAAAAGACGCGTCCCATGCTTGGTATCTGGCTGTCTCGATCGCTGCTGACGACCATCATCTCACCGACATTCAGCGACAACGTAAAACGATGGTCGGTCAATGAAATGACCTGGCGAGAGGCCTTCATTTCAAAGCCATTCTCACCTGCGACCGGACGCAGTTGATGCTGGCCGTGATGGATCTCCGGCGTGACGTGGAGCTTGATCCAGCCGTCTTGAAGACGTTCAACTTTGACGTCCAGAATCGCCTGAGCCTGAATCAGCTTTTCCTTTTGATCTGGCAGGATGTGGCTGACATCGAGCTCTGGCATGATCGGGCTGGCTTGAATGGTGGTCGATTCCCCCGACATGCGGAAGACGGTATGCCCGTTGACATTCTTCTCACGACTGCTCGTCGCGAGGTCGGGCATCTCGGTCTGCAGCTCTAACAGACGCTGCAGAGAGGGAGGAGGGTTGCATCCGACGACACCGACAAACAAGCCATCTTTGTCGATCCTGGCACGCTGGTCGACCGGGAGATTCGAGATCTGGTCGACGCTGTTCCAGAGGTCTTCCGTCCAGAGAGGATCGCTGACGAGACGTTCGACAAAGACAATATCGAGCTGAATTGATTCCGGAGCCACGCGAATCGGAGGAAGCGTATTTTTCTTATCGAACGTCGGACCGCCGGTATTGAGGTTACCGAAGAGGTTGCAGCTGGAAACCATCGCCCCTAACGCGCAAACGCCAACGAACCTCAAGCGAGGTCGCAACAGAACGCGGCATTGATTGAGGCGCTGGGAAAGCGTCATGAGCACGCAATTGATGGGGAAAGTTGAGGTGGGAGAGAGGCAGGAGGTGACGAATGGAGAGATGGGAAGGGATCGATACGTTACGACCGAAGGAAGAATCGGTCAACGCGATGTCCCGCAGGCTCAGCGGGGATTGTCAGATTGACAAGCAGGGGAGGAGAAGAATCACGAAACGGCGAGTCCGGTGTCCGAAGAAACTCTTACAGGATGGTGATCAGGACGGGTGGTCCAGCCGTTCATGGCTGGATCGGCGCAGCCGACAAGACCCGTCACCATACGCGTCCAGTTGTACTCACCGCATGAGACGAAATTGTGGCCGCATGGCGCTGCTTCTTGTGAGCGGCGCTCACCCAGCCATGAACGGCTGGGCCACCCCCTAGGGTCCGCTGTGCGGACCGTGAATGGGGTCACGGTTCGATATCAGCGATCGAATTTGTAGTACCTGTTCCACACGTTCTTTGATTCTCGACCGTATTGATGGTCCGCACAGCGGACCCTACCCGGCGAGGCGTTCTTCGACCATGCGTCGGTTGTTGGGGAGACGCAACGCTTCGACGCCTCGCTCGGCGAAGATTTCGGTGATGTGCTGGTGGCAGGTCAGCAGGAGGATCTGGTGGTTGTTGCCGGCGAATTCGAGGATTGCGTCGACGGCTGTCCCTGTGCGGTCGCGGTCGAAGTTGACGAAGACATCGTCCATGACCACGGGCAGGCGGATTCCCTTCGAGGCGAACTCTTCGATCATTGAGAGTCGCAGCGCCAGGAAGAGCTGCTCGCGACTTCCGTCACTCAGGTCTTCAACGCGCCAGCTCTTGCCATGAGAGTCTTCAACAGAGATTTGCTGAGTTCCCATCGGCACCCAGATCTTGCGATAACGCTCGTGGGTGAATTTTGACAGCAGACGAGAAGCGGACATCAGAGTGCCCGGCTGGTAATCGCGTTCGTAGCGGTGACGAAGCTGTTCGATCGCCATTTTCGCCCAGTGGCTGCCGAGCCACTTTTCAAGGACTTCCTGGATCTCGCTGTCGACTTGTTTGAGTTGGAAGCGGAGATCGGTCTCCGTGCGATCGTGCTCCATCTGCGTCATCTTCTCGACGACGCGACCCGTATCGCTGTGGGTCTTATGAAGTTGCTCGCCGATTTCATCGAGTTCCATCGTCAGCATTTCGACCTGTTCGCGATTCGCTTTCGCGTCGTAATGATGCAGGTCTTCTTCAACGATGGCGAGGTCCGGTTCGCTTTCTGCGATGCGTCGGAGTTCTTCGCGTGCTTCTTCGAGGCGATGCATGATGTCATCGCGTCGAGAAAGCTGAGAGATCAGCGATTCGAGTTGGTTACGATTCTTGATGCGGTTGACCGAGAGGAACTGGTCGCGTTTACGCACTGCAGCAGCCAGTTGCAGCTTGATCTTGCGGCGTAGCTTGAGGGACTCGTTCCAGGTCTTCTTCTGGCTGAGGAGTTCACGTCGGCCGTCGTTGTAGTTGCCGAGTTGATCTTCCCAGAGAGACAGGGTTTCGAGCATGTTCGACGAGCGCGACATATCCATGCCGACACGTCGAGACAGCATATCGAGCCGTTCGCGAAACGCAGCCAGAGACTGCTTCTGTTGTTCGATTTCTTTGAGGCCGAGCTGCCAGATGTCTTTCTGTTTGCTGGCTTCGTAGGCACGCTGCCAGACGGCGAAAGCTTCTTTGACTTTGACCGTCTCTTCGAGACCAATCGACTTCAAGGTATCGCACCAGGCTTGTCGCTTGAGATTCTCTTCGCGTTGATACGCAGGCTGTTTGCCGCGGAGAGCAGACAGACGCTGACGCGCCTTCGCGAGCCATTCTTCATGGGTCGCGAGTTTTTGAAGTTCGTTGAGCTGACCGGCGGCTTCCCGCAGGAGGCTCGCTTCGCCGAGGGCAGAACCAGTCGGGCCGACGCGACGTTGAGTCATCGTATTGGGCAGCCACGGATAGTCGCGGCTACGGATCTCGTCGAGTTGTTGGCGGACCTGACCGAGTTGAGTATCGACTTGCTCGGCTTCCTGGTGGATTGAAGTGACCTGATCCCGCATGTCGGATTCATAGTGTCGACGCAGGGCCCAGGTCAGGCCGCAGCACATGACGCCGGTGAGGGTGTAGATCGCGCCGATGATCCAGGCGGTTTCGACGGCTTTGTATAGACCTGCGAAGAACAGGAAGATGCCAAAGCAGGCAAAGGCCCACAGCATCGTGTAGGCCCACCACGGGAGATCGATCTTGGTGCGCAGGCGCGTGATCTGATTGTGAAGCTGACGAGTCAGCTGTTTGAGTTCGGACTCTTTCAAACGCAGCTTGCCGAGTTCTTCCAGGTCCGCCATGCGCTTTTGACAATCGCTGATGGCTTTGGGGAGTGACTCGATGTTGAGTTGCTTGAGCTTGTCCTGGAACTCGTTGAGCTTGCGTTGGGCGCTCGTTGAAAGGGCTTCGTATTTGCGTTCATGACGAGTCTTGCGAGCGAGGCCACGCTGATACAGCTGAGCGGCGTTGACCAGTCGCAGGTGGGCATCGGGTGTCGTCTCGACCTGATCGAGACGGTGAATGTTCCACTTGGGTCCAATCTCGCCGATCTTCTGTTCGAGTTCGTTCTTGACCAGAGAGGCATCTGCTTGCGATTCGCCGAGACGTCGTTGAGCATCTTCGACCCAGCTGCGTTGATCGAGCAACGCCTGAATGCTGACGATGTTTTCTCGCAGCTTGGGACTGAGTCCCATCTGCCCGCGACGTTCCTTGATACCACGTAGTTCGCGATCAATCGTATCGAGTTCATGTTCGACTTTTCGGACCTGCGCATCGAGATTGTCATAAAGGGCAATCGCGTTTGAAGGCAGCGTGCGAGGATCGGGCATCTGCTTCATTTCAGCAGACAGCTGGCGTTCGCGTTTCCATGGACCGTAGAGTCGGTCGAGGTGACGATAACCCGTGAGTTCTTTCTGCAGCTTCGACTGACGCTTCTTCAGCTCGATGACTTCGATGTCCGCTTCTTCCTGGCGATCGGCGAGAAGGCGGTATTCGCCGAGGCGATCGGGCAGCGACTTGATGCGTTTCTGCAACGTCTCGCGATGAGTCAGCAGATCAATGAGACGCCCGCGATGACCGGCAGCGTCGTAAAGTTTGCCGTGGAACTGCTCGGAGAGTTGTTGAACCTTGAGGAACTGTTTCCCTTCAGGGCCCAATGAGAGTCCGTAAATTCGTTGCGAGACTTCTTCGTTCTTGAGCGTGCCGAGTTCCTGGAGCTCCTTGAGGCCGACGGCGTAGATCGATTCGAAGAGATCGCCGGTCGTCGCAGAGAGGAGGTCATCGAGGCTGCGTTGCGAGATGGTTCCTTCGGGAAGGTCATCGACCTTGATGGTCTTGGTGTTCGTCGCGCTATCATCCCAGCGACGAGCAACGCGGTGCATCTTGCCACGAGCTTCCAGAGAGACCACGCCCGCGCGCAGCGTCTCATTGCCATAGCGAGACAACATCCCCGGGTCATGCTTGGGAAGCTGCCCATACATCGCCCAGCGGATGAAACGCAGCAGAGTCGACTTGCCCGCTTCGTTGGGGCCATAAAACAGACTCACCCCGCCCGTGTTCAAAGACAGGTCGAGGTCACGCCAGATTCCAAATCGTTCGATTTGCAGTCGTGAAATTTTCACGCGGCCACCTCCTCGGCTGCCTGGACAAACCAGTGTGTTCCATAGTTAACGGCGAACTCGATCAGCTTGTCCGCGTTGATCTCTTTCATCCGAGAAGCCAGCTCGGGCGGCAGGCTTTCCGACCATTTCGTCAGATGCGATTCAAAGGCAGCGATCTCGTCCGGAAAGAACTCTTCGGCCAGCTTCAGGTATTCGGTCGCGAGCAGGTGTCGATCGAGCAGCTTGGGAAGTCGCAGCTCGTCGGAGGCAGAAAAATGATGCCAGACCTTGCAGCCGGTTGGACCGCGGAAGGAGAGTCGGTCGAACGAGAAGGCACCCGCAGGCTGGTAACGCTCGGCTTCCGAGTAAGACTTCCGCTGCCTGGCCAGACGGGACTTCATGCTCTCGCGAGTCTCGTTGTCGTCGTAGCCGACCAGATCCCATTGGCAGATCACCAGCTTGCAATCCTGATGAACTTTGAGGCCATCGAGTTGCTGCTGCATGGTCGACAACATCATGTTTTCGTCCATGCCCGCATGCTGGCGGATCGTCATGTGCTCGCGTTGAACGACATGACACGGGATGAATGAGACGCGGACATCTTTGTGTTCATCGACCACGATCAGCGAACAACCAGTCGGACCAGTGTGATGTCGGCTGACTCCCTGCAGCGGGCCCGAGATGATTTCTTCGATGGACTGACCAGCTGACTGCATGACGAACTCATCGCCGCAGCGGATGATGAGATCGGCAGCCAGTTCGTCATTGGGCGAGGCATGAATTTCGCCCGGCGTTCCCTGCTGGATGAGAATCGAAAACAGGCTGCTACCCGTCACGCGGAGGTGGGCAGGTTTGTCGTACAGACCTTGTGGCGGGTCGAAGCGGTACGATTTATCGCCGTGGGATGGCTGTCGGAAGCTGACGCTGGCGAGCTTCTGACGGTCTTTTTCGATGGGCAGAGGTTGCTTCTGGAACGGCGACATCAGCGTCACTGCGCCATGTCCCAGCCAGGGACCATCGCGCAGAATTTGCTGGGTCTTTTCTTCACACGAAATGTAGACCGCGATCTCTTCTTCCCGCAGAACAGTCAGGCCATCACGCAGACGGGCCAAGCCGCGGAGCGTCGGGGCAGTTTCGCCGAAGATCGCGCCGGTGAAAAGAACGACATCGACATGATGTTCGATGGCAGCTTCGATCGCATGATCGAAGGCATGGAGGGTCGCGTCCTGGACCAGTTCATTATGAACGCCGGGCAGACCTAACAGGTCCCCCAGGGCCGCATCCAGCCGCGGTGCATGCACATGCAGCAGCCGAAACGACTCGTATGACATCACGGACTCCCTTCCGTTGCGCTTACGTTATTTTTGGACCGCTGCTTCGATCCTTCTCCCTCGGGGAGCGGTTTTCGTCCTTCTCCCTTGGGGAGAAGGTGGCCGAGTCTTCGAGGTCGGATGAGGGAAGTCTGCGCTCCCCAGATACCGCTTTCGAATGGTCTCAACATTCTGCAGCAAATCACGTTTTGATAGGTGGTATGTGGGTATTTCCCACGAAACCTGTCCGTCGTTCGACGTCCACATCTTGGACAAACAGGTCAGACGTTCTGCGAAATTCGAGAGCAGAGGACCGCCATCGTGATCGCGAAACGTCAATGCGCCGCACTCTAACTCATTTCAGGTCAACGTGCCTAGCCCATTTTGCAGATCTTACAACGGACGTCGCTAACTCATTCTTTTGCATTGATCGAAGACAATGCTTCCAAGGCTTTTTCGCGAGCTTCCTGGTGATTGACAATCGGGGCAGGATAGTTAATTCCCAGCGAAACCCCTGCCGCGTCGAGTTCTCTGCTTTCTGCAGACGATGGATCGTGAATGACATCGTCATCCAGACCGTTGAGCTCTGGTATCCATTGACGGACGTAGTTTCCGGACGGATCGAACTTCTGTCCCTGCGAGGTCGGATTGAAGACTCGAAAGTAGGGAGCAGCATCGGCTCCGCAGCCTGCTGTCCACTGCCACCCCAGCGTATTATTTGCCAGATCAGCATCGATCAACGTGTCCCAGAACCACCTTGCGCCGTCATTCCAGACGATCCGCAAATCCTTCGTTAGAAACGAGGCAACGATCATACGGACCCGATTGTGCATCCAGCCGATTTCCCACAACTGCCTCATACCCGCATCAACAACCGGAAAACCGGTCATGCCTTTGGTCCAGGCAGCGAGACCTTTTTGATCCGTCTTCCAGGGAAACTGCTTGAACTTTTCTCGCAGTGGCTCGATGGTTGTCTGCGGAAAATGGTACAGCAGGTGATAGGCGAATTCTCGCCAGACAACCTCGCTCAAGTAAACATCGGCCGCGGATTTCTTCTGTTTATTGGGCGCCCCAAACTTGTCGACGACGGCATACCAAATTTGACGCGGACTGATGATCCCCTGCGCCAGGTAAGGCGATAACCTGGACGTTCCATCCAGATCAGGACGGTTTCGATCTTCGTCATACGACTGGATCGCCCTTGTCAGGAATCGTTTGAGCGTATTGCGAGCCCCGTTCTCACCGGGTTCCCAGTAGGCTCTCATCTCTTCGGCCCACTTGATCTCGGGCTCTAAGCCGAGGTCATCAAGTTTTAACGACTTAGGCCATTCACCCGGACCGACTGCTTTTTGAGGTCGCGGCAATGGTTTGGCAGGCGGTTCTCGGTCAAGCAGGCTGCGCCAGAACGGAGAATAGACTTGATACGGAGCATTTTGACGCGTCTCGATTTCCCAGGGCTCAAACAGAAGTGCTGAATTGAAATTCTGGTAGTGCACGTCGATGTCATCGAGAGCCGCCTCCACGTTGACATCGCGCTCGATTACGGCAGGCTCGTAGCAACGATTCCAGTAGACCCGCGTTGTACCCGTTGCCTCGATGATGGAGAGAAGTTCTTCAACCGTCTCTCCGGATCGATAGACCAACTGCAGCCCGTAATGCACTTTGAGGTCAGCATCCAGCGCTGCGAGGGATTGATGGATCCACCAGCGCGACGCAGCTCCTGGCTGCCAGGGAGCCTGCTCCTCAGGCGACCAGATAAAAACCGGGATGATTTCACAACCTTGTTCGACTGCCGCGTGAAATGCCGGGTTGTCTTCAAGTCGGAAGTCCTTCCGGAACCATAGAATGCACGTCTCTTGCATGCTGGGCGTAAAATCCTGGTGACAATCAGTGTTGGTGTTAAAAGCTTTGGGAAATCCTAGACATCCGATCCTGCACGACGACGTTTTATTTGTCCATGAATGAACTGAATCAAAACGATTCATTGTGCTCATACAGCAAACATCACATCTCTCGACGGCTTTTTCGGCATTATCAGTGAAAACACCGTACCAAACCACTTTCATTTTAACTTGCAACTTGGCGACCAGCTCGTTAGCATGTTCCGTTCTCGATTGGGCTGGCGCGTTCATGCGCCAATTCTGCCCTCTTTTAATCCGTTTGACCTACTATTTATCCGGCTTCGATCCATGCAAAAAGACATTCACCCCGATTATCACCCTGTCGTTTTCATGGACACCGGTTCTGGCGAGAAATTCCTGACCCGTTCAACGATCCGCAGCAAAGAAACGATGAAATGGGAAGACGGCAAAGACTACCCGCTCGTTAAAGTCGATATCAGCGCTTACTCTCACCCGTTCTACACCGGCCAGGTCAAATTCGTCGACACCGCTGGACGCGTTGAGAAGTTCCAGAAGAAATACAACTGGGCCAACAAGAAATCCTAAGCGACGGATTCTACGACGTTTCAAACGACCAGCGATTCCGAATCCAAATGGATGGCATCCGCTGGTCTCTTTTTGAAACATGGCGAATTATTCTCATACATCAAAACGCTACGTCTTCCTCATCGAAGACGTAGCGTTTTTTCTTAGTCTGAAAGACACATTCCTTTGTTGTTCACTACTGACCAGCCCTAAAACCTTTACCCCACTCCCTTTTCGATAACGAAATCTCTCAGCCACTTGATTTGCCCGATGTGATGCTGGCTGTGCCACGCGTACAGACAGATCGTTGTCCACAGATCAAAGACCTTCCCGTGTTCGGGGTGAAAATAGGTCCGTTGCAGGTCAACTTCTGACAGAGAATTGATCAGACACACCCAACGCGAATGCACTCCCTCGAGCATCTGCAGCGATGGCCCAACCGGACTCGTCTTCGTATCGGCCAGCTCGATCCAGGCACCTTCGGAATACGGCTTCACGATCGGCACCTTCTCCGTCAACGCGAGTTTCATGCGGATAAAGGCCGTCACCTGACTGTCGGCAAGGTGGTGGACGATCTGCCGAATCGTCCAGTTCTTATAGACCGTCTCCAGTTCAGACTCCGTCAATCCGCTGACCAACTCCCTCAGTTCCCCGGGCGAATCCGCGAGAACCTTGGTCATCTCCAGCCGGACCGCATCGCTGTAGGGAGTCGGACTGAAAGCACCAACGGGATTGTCAGGCCGTTCCATGAGGGTCTCCAGAAATGAGGACACAGAGCATCAGAAAAAAATTTAGCAAACAAATTTCTACTTCAGGATTTGCGAGTTCCTGAACGCTGTCTTCAGGCCCTCAAACAACGGACGCGGGAACGCATATTTCCTCGTGCTTGAATACTGCTTGTATCGCAAAAGCTCTGAAATCTTATTCATTTCGAGATAAACAAGAAGTAGCCAGAAATCACGAGCAACATAAAAACTCGAGCTCCTGACAAGATTAGAATCATTGCAGCAAGGTAGCATCGTCGAATGCTCAGAAGCCTCCACCAACAGCAGATACTGCTGCGCTGGCACACTCTGAAATCTCAAAAAGTAAGCCCCGGGCTCATCCCGCCATTCGATCAGCGCAGCCTCCTCTCCAGTCGCTAACTGCAAAGCAGCTTTCAGCAGCGATTCAATTGGATCACCAAAAACATGCGTCAGTCGAAACTCTATGAGCTCGCGATCAACAAACAACTGAGCTGTTGACCATCCATTCGGTCGCAACTGAAAGCAGAAATTGACATCACTGGCGAGAGTCATTGTTGGTAATTGTTCTCTAAAACGAGAGTAAGCGACGGCAAGAGGAAGACAGTTGATTCGCGGGAAAAGTTCGTCAAATGGCGTTTCTTGCTTCGTTGTCACAGATTTCTCAAGCTGTACTCTCTTGGTCGTCGACTATACAGAAAAAAAACAACCGCATATAATTCCCACCATGCAAACGAACTCCACCCACCTGTCGTTCCACTTGTAGCTCCGCTCCAGCGATTGCTTTCCGCTGCGTGCACCGTCCTTGCTTGGACGTATCCCAACGACATTTCTGACCTGCTTAGCTTAATACAAAGGCGACTGCCATGTTTCCAAGTCTCGAAACCAAATATCAGCGCTTCCTCGAACTCGAACTCAAGCTGCAGGATCCTGAGATTCTGTCGAACCAGACGAAGATGCTCGCCATTCAGAAAGAGTATGGCGGACTGCAAAAAGTGGCGGCAGTCATGAAGGGATATCACAGCCTTCTTGACGACATCGAAGCTGCCCAGATGATGATCGAAGAAGAGAAAGACCCGAAGTCACGCGAGTACTTTGAAGTCGAACTCGAAGGTCTGAATACCAAAATGGAGGCGATGAAAACCTCCCTGGAAGACATGGCGACGGCGGGCGATTCTATCACCCGCGGCGGGTTGATCATGGAAATTCGAGCAGGCACCGGCGGCGAGGAAGCGGCCCTGTTTGCTCGCGACCTGCTCGAAATGTATTCCAAGTACATCGACATGCAGGGCTGGAAGAAAGAACTCCTCGACCTCTCACCAGCCGACATGGGCGGAATCAAGGAAGTCGTCCTCTCGGTCACAGGAGACGGCGCCTACCACCGCCTGCAGTTCGAATCAGGCGGACACCGCGTCC
>SXPC01000279.1 GCA_005778225.1 Planctomyces sp.
ATATTTCGATCTCGGTTTGTCCGGGGGAGACTGTCGTTTTGATTGGGGAGAGTGGGTGTGGGAAGTCGTTGACGACGAAGATGATGGCAGGGTTGATGAAGCCGAGCGTTGGGACGGTGTTTTGGAATGGTGTTGATGTCGAGACGATGTCCGAACTCGAGCGATCGCAGGAGCGGTTGCGGATCGGATATCTATTTCAGAGTGGGGCGTTGTTTGATTCGTTGACTGTTTATGACAATGTCGCGTTTGGGTTGAAGCAGAATTCGAGTCTGCCGGATGAGAAGATCAAAGAGATTGTCTACCAGAGGATCCATGATATCGGGCTGCGTCCGGAGGTCTGTAAGAAGATGCCTTCGGAACTCTCGGGCGGGATGAGGAAGCGGATTGCGTTGGCACGGGCGCTGGCGCTCATGCCGGAGGTCATTTTGTATGACGAGCCGACGACGGGCCTGGACCCGATCATGACGGACGTCATCAATGAACTCATTTTGCAGACACGTGATAAGAACAAAGTGACGAGCATTGTGGTCACGCATGAGATGTCGACTGTTCGCAAGGTCGCGGATCGTGTGGTGATGCTGTATCCGTTATCTCGACTCAAGCCGGGGGAGCCTCAGATCATTTTTGAGGGGACACCGGAAGAAGCGTTTGCGTCGGAGGATCTTCGGGTCTCGAGCTTCGTGCATGGAGATGCGTCGAAGCGGATCGAGGAGCTGTTCGCGGCGTGACCAGAGAGACTGGAACGCAGAGTTCGCGGAGGGGTGCAGAGGTAACAGAGTCAGAATTTTATTGAATTAAGTAGACATTGAGAACGACTGGCTATGAGGACATTCAACGACAGATCGATGACGCGATTTGAAATCCAATCAGCGGGGAGAAGCCCGTTTGAGACTGGCTTTGAAAACTCTGCGCTCTCTGCTCAACTCAGCGTCCTCTGCGTTCCAGTCTCGGTCTTCGGTGGCCAAAAGGAATTGAACCATGTCTGAAACACAACTTCAGTTTCGAGTCGGGTTGCTCGTGCTCGGGGCGACTGCGATTGCTGTGCTGCTGACGTTTCAGTTCGGCGGGTTACAGCGTTATTTCCAGCCGCGGTATACGATCGCGGTTCATTTTGAGGATGCGCCGGGGCTCGTTAAAGGGACGCCGGTGCGGATGAATGGACTGCCGATTGGATCGGTCAGTCAGGTCAGCCTGGATGATCGACGTGGTGGCGTTCTGGCGATGCTGGAGATTCATCAGGATCGCAAGTTGCGCAAGGATTCCAAGCCTCAACTGAGCCGATCGATTCTGGGGGATGCCGCGGTGGAATTCAGTCCGGGGATTTCGCCGGAGATAATTCGGCCGGGTGAACTGCTGACGGGGAGTCCGCCGAGTGATCCGCTGGAAATCGTCAATCGCATGGAGAAGCAGGTCGGGAAGGCGCTGGAAAGCCTGACCGCGACGAGTGATGAATGGCAGAAAGTGGCGGGCAACATCAATCGTCTTGTGCAGACGAAAGAGGGGAGCCTGGATGATGTGATCGAGAAAACGGCGACCGCGCTGGCGGCCCTCACGTCGACACTGGGAACAGCACAGGCGACATTCAATCAGGCGAATGCGGTCATTGCGGATCCGAAGATGCTCGCCAATATTCAGAAGACGGTGGAGGCGGTGCCGCTGCTGGTGATGGAGGCTCGTCAGACGGTTTCGGATACGCGGGCGGCGATCAACGAAACGCGGATGGCGATCGACATTATGAAAGCAGGGCTGGTCAATGTTAAAGATGCGACGCAGCCGATGGCTGATAATTCGAAGCAACTGGTGACCAAGCTGGATCAGTCACTGACTCAATTCAACAACTCGCTGACGACACTGCAGGAAGTCCTGAAGGACGCGGATGTCATCTCGACGATGCTCGCAGAAGAAGACGGGACGTTCAAGCGTCTGGCGACCGATCCCCAGCTGTATGCGAATCTGAACAACTCGACGGCTGCGATTGCCGTGCTGATGACGAAGCTCGATTTCATCCTGCGGGACGTTCGCGTCTTCACGGATAAAGTCGCTCGACATCCGGAAGTTCTGGGCGTGGGCGGGGCTTTGAGAGGCAGTTCGGGTCTGAAAGATGAAAACGAGGGCCTCCCGGCCAGTTCGAATGGAACGGTCCGCGAGACCGGATATGAGACGAAAAAGCCGATCGGATTGCCACGGTTCCAGCCGTAAAATGTTTGGGGATCGTCGCACATTTTTGCAGGGAAGCAACCTGCGTATTGGCGGGAATGGTCGAACCACATATGATTGAACGTTCAATTCAGCGTTTCTTGTTTGCAACAGCAATCGGCTAAACAGTTATGGGCATTTCCAGTCGCGACTACTATCGTGACCAACCAACGCGCGGTGGCGGATTTGGGTATTCCGGAACTTTCGGGATGACCAATGTCGTGAAATGGATCATCATCGCGAACATTGCGGTGTTCGTGCTGCAGTTGATGCTCACCAAATATGATGGTCGCGGCAGACCAGTTGGTAGCTTTGTTGACGACTGGTTTTCGCTCGATCCTGTCTCGACGATCTATTACGGCCAGGTGTGGCGAGTTTTGACCTATGCCTTCCTGCATGATGTCGGTTCGCTGATGCATCTGTTTTTCAATATGCTGTTTTTCTGGTTCTGTGGCCGTGAGCTGGAACAGATTTATGGGAGCCGAGAGTTTCTCTGGTTCTACCTGACGTCCGCAGTGATGGGCGGGCTGATGTTCCTGTTCTTCTCGCTTTACTTTCACGACGCGACACCGGCGATTGGTGCCTCGGGGGCCGTCATGGCGACGGTGATGCTTTATGCCTGCCATTTCCCGCACCAGCTGATTTACATTTTCTGGGGGCTGTTTCCTGTGCCCGTTTGGGCGCTGGCTGCGTTTTATGTCGCGACGGATTTGTTTCCTCTCATTCACCAGATCAGGTCTGGTCAGACGATGGATTCGGTCGCACATACTGCTCACCTGGGTGGATTCGCGTTTGGATTTCTCTATTACCAGAATCAGTGGCGGGTCAGTCCCTGGATCAGTTGGATTGAGGACTGGATTCCACAGTCGCGTGCGAAGTCGTTTCGGCCACGTCCACGGACGGTGGTCAAATTCCCGGATGCGAAGACAGCCCGGACACCGGCACGGGATTCGAAGCTGAAGGTCTTTCATGGTGAGGACGACGTCCAGACCGCGACAGCGACGGTTTCCAGTCCCAAGCTGAAGCTGGATGAGCAGGTGGATCAAATCCTGCGCAAAATTAAAGAGCATGGGGAATCAAGCCTGACGGATGAAGAGCGCAACGTCATGAATCAGGCGGCGGAAGAATACAAGCGGAAGAAGAAATCGTAGGGTGATGGCTTCGTGGGGTCCGCTGTGCAGACCGTCAATTCGCAAACGAAGCTTTACGATGTCGAGTAGGGTGTATCGAGACTGTTTGGTGGTTATTAACGCGAAACTAGAGTTGAGTGTCGATTAACGGTCCGCACAGCGGACCCTACTATTTATGCATAATCTGGCACGAGAGTTTGCGCACGAAGTCGTCCGTCGGTTGGTGGATGGGGGGTATGTTGCGCTTTGGGCGGGCGGGTGTGTGCGTGATTTCCTGATGGGGAATGAGCCGAGTGATTATGATGTCGCGACGACGGCGACTCCTGAGCAGGTGCGGGAGTTGTTTGGGTTCAAGCAGACGGTGGCAGTCGGTGCGAGTTTTGGGGTGATCATTGTTGTCGGGCCTCGGCAATTGAATGGAGAGAAGCCGATTCAGGTGGAGGTCGCGACGTTTCGACGTGAAGGGGAATATACCGACGGGCGTCGACCTGATCGGGTGGAATTCTGCACGCCGGAAGAGGATGCCCAGCGTCGGGATTTTACGATCAATGCGATGTTTTATGATCCGCTCTTCCAGACAGTCCATGACTATGTCGGCGGGCAGGTCGATCTTGAGAAGAGAGTCATTCGGGCGGTCGGAGTTCCTGCACGCCGGATGGAAGAGGATAAGCTGCGTTTGTTGAGAGCCGTGCGGTTTACGGCTCGCTTTGGGTTCGATCTCGAAGAGGAAACGCAGCAGGCGATTCGTGGCATGGCGGATCAAATTCTGATTGTCAGCTGGGAGCGGATTGCCGAAGAGTTTCGCAAGATGCTCAAACACTCAACGAGAGCAACCGCGATCGAGCTGGCAAGGAATGTCGGGTTGCTAGCGAAGGTGCTGCCCGAGTTGCAGGGCTTGATGCAGTATGAGAATGTCTGGCGGAGCGTGTTGCTCAGTCTATCGCTGCTGGAGATGAGTTCGTTCGAACTGTCGATGGTGATGCTGCTGGAGCCGATGTTCGACGGGGACGAGCGGTTGCTGATCGAGCGGGGCGAAGTGGTCTGTCGTCGGATGAAGTTGTCGAATGATGAGACGAGCCGAATACTCTGGTTGTTGAGTCATCGGGTGGCGCTGGTCGATGCCCGGGCGCTCCCGTTACGACTGCTCAAGCCGTTGTTAGCGCATCGCGATGCGGGGCTGCTCATCGAGTGGACGCGCGTTCGGGAAATGTCTTCTGGAGCAGCAGCACAAGCGACGTTTTGTCGGGAGTATCTGGAAAAGACGCCCAGAGAGGTCCTTGATCCTGTGCCCTTGTTAACCGGGGCAGATTTGATTCAGCGTGGCATGAAGCCGGGGAAGCAGTTTGCGGTCTTATTGGATGAGATTAGGAATTGTCAATTAGACGAAGAACTCCAGACAAGAGATGAGGCTTTGAGATATCTCGGAGAGAAGATACTTTGATGCATTCGATGAAAACAATCACGGCGGGCTGTTGAAATCCCGCCGTGATCCAACAATCGCGTTAAGGCTTAACCTCCATTCGCTTCATTTCCCTCATCATTGGCTTGACTGCCTCGGTCTCAGTGGTTTTCACGCCTCCACGCATGTAACGGATGGTCATGGCTTCCTGGTATTCCTCGGTGCCTGGCATCGCCATGCTCATCGTGAAGAGCATCTCGTTTTTGCTGACGTATTTCTGCGTCATCTTCATTTTCATGATGCCAAGGGGGCAGGGGGCTTCTCCGGTGGAGGTCATTGTCTTGGTGGCTTCGTCGTAGACACCCTCGGTGGTCATGACGGAGGTGCTCATGTTGTCCACCCAGGTGCCGGTGTATTTGCCAGAGTTCTTGTCAAAGCCTGTCATGCCAATGCCATTGAAGGGCTGGCCCATCATATTGGCTGTGAATTGTTCCTGGACGAAGCGGCCGTCAAGAAGAGACGTAACGATGGATTTGCCCTTGAACGCTTCTTTCTTGCCATCGGGCATGGTGTGGCTGCATTCGCAGTTCCACTCGCCAACCATGCTCTGGAGAAGTTTGTGTTGAGGAACTGTTTTCGCAGCTTCTTCCATGAGTTTGTTCATCGCCTCCGGCGTTAACGTCGATGGATCGACGGGTGGCTTGTCCTGTGCCAATGCAGGAACTGCCAGTAGACAGAGAACGGAAAGTGTGACTGCTAGACGAAACGACTTCATGGGACCTGCTCCTTGAGAGATACTCATCGTTGAGGAAAGAAACATTGAGAGATCAGGAGGCGACAATGCGAGCGCATTGGGACGACATGTTTTGTCGCTTGAGACTACGCGGTTTCGACGTCCGGTTCAAACTTCTTTATTAAACGAGCGAGAGTTTCTTTCACCAGCGGGCCCATCTTGGGGTGTTCCGGCTCGAAAGAAGCAGGTAGTCCCACTTCTTCCAATGTTTCTGAGCAGGTGGGACCGATGGACGCGATGGTCGTCTTCTGGGCAGCCTGAAGGAAAGTTTCTCGAACGCCCATGCGATGGGCAACTTCGAGAACGTGATGGGCTTGCTGCGCGCTCGTGAAGAGGAGTGCATCGTACTCGCCGTTGATGGTACTTTGAATGGCGGCTTTGAGTGGCTCAATGTCCTCCGGCAGATCCCAGCGATAAACGGGGACGGTAGTCAGTCTGGCCCCACGATCTTTCAAGGCAGCGTACATGTCTGTGCTGGGCTTGCCGTATTCCTGGACGGCGACTGATTTGCCTTTCAGGTCGATCTGCTTCTCGTAGATCAGGGCCACGAGGTCGCGCCAGGTGTTTGGCTCGGGGACGCGGTGGTCAATGCGGCTGCCAAGCTTGTTCAGGACAGCCGCTGGCTTGGGGCCTCGGACGATGATGAGCGTTTTTTGCCAAGCATCCAGGATGGTTTCCTGGGGCCATTTCAGAGCGAGGACTTCGAGCAGGGCGGTGGTGCCGACGCCGGTCATGAAGATGGAGATGTCGATCTGTCCGGACGTCAGCGATTCGCCATAGGCCAGCGCTTCGTGATTGGATTCGCGGGGAATCTCTCGCATGGAAGGAGCGATGAAGTAGTCGGCTCCCTGGCGTTCGATGAGGGATCGCATCTCTGAAGCGCGACGGCTTTCAAAGCTGCAGAGGCGAGGTTTGGTCATGGTCGGCAAATTCTGGAATGAGAGTCGAAATGAAATCGAGTCACTCTCATCTTACGACGTCTATCGAGAGGGATGCAAAGCGGGTCAACGAATTACGACCGAAGTGAAACCATAGAGGGGAAAGAGGTCGTCCAGCGTGGACAGCAGCGATCTGCACTAGTGTGCTTAAGCATTAGGCGTTGTGCTGTTTTAATCAGCGTGTGGATGGATGACTGAAGGGTATGGGCGCTCGCCCGGAATATCCCACGAAGATATCACCGGCCATACCCCCAGTCAGTCCACACATCCCAGCCTGAATATCAGTTGTTCGGTTTGTGTTTTTGGTGACTTCTGATGAGTCCCGTTCACGAAAAAGATGAATTGCAAGGTGCGTGCCACATTGAGTCGCAAGTTGACGAGATTTGCGCAAGTCTATGACAATTCGATTGATACAACTTAGAAAAAAATATGTGAGACCGCTGAGACGGTGCCTTTGCCTAAAAAGTATGCTGAAATAGTAGGCAGGATTGTCTGTTCTTGCGACGAAAGGCGTCGGTCATCCACGTCCTCGATGGGAATTCCTGCCAGACAATTGACGCTCGCCTCGTCATTGGGCACGATGGTGAGGTCGTTTCGGTTATTCGATGCCTGCGTTTTATTCAGGAGAGAGTCATGTCTGGTGAATCTGAGCGCTCTGAGATTCATGTCGATGAAGATTGGAAGTCCAAAGTGAAAGCAGAAGATGCTGCGTTTGACGAGCAGCTGCGTCAGGCAGAGTCGTCCTCACAGGGCGATCCGTCGATGGGGACATTCCCTCCGGCGGACTTTGCAGGCCTCGTCATGATGCTGAGCACGCAGGCGATGGTCGGTCTGGGATTCGTGCCAATGCCCGGACAGAATCAGCCGAGTAAGAATCTCGGGATGGCCAAGTACTTCATCGATCTCCTGGCGATGCTGGAAGACAAGACGAAGAACAAGCTCAGCAGGGAAGAGAACAATCTGTTGATTGAAACATTGCACCAGTTGCGGATGGGTTTCGTGCAGGCCAGTCAGAATTGATGGCTGAGGGGCCTGTGGTTGTGGAGACTGATTGTTTTCGTGGCGGCATCGCGAATATGGTCCGCACAGCGGACCCTACAGGGAAAGAGTAGCCTTTGAAGTCGGAATTGACGGCGACGTTGATGGGGACGGGGACGAGTCATGGGGTGCCCATGCTCGGCTGTGATTGTGACGTGTGTTGTTCGGAGAATCCGAGGAACAAAAGAACGCGAACGTCGCTGCTGCTACGGAATCGCGAGCTGACCTATGTCATCGATACACCGCCCGATTTACGCCAGCAGTTGTTGCAGGAGAAGGTCAAGCGAGTCGATGCAGTCCTTTATACCCATGCGCATGCCGATCATATCTATGGTATGGATGACCTCCGGGCGTACGGACATTTTCAGGATGCGTCCATTCCCTTGTTCTGTGAAGCAAATGTTGCGAAGGTCTTGCGGGAATCGTTTCCCTATGCCTTCGCAGAAGTCCCGGCGGGGACGCACGAAGGATGGCGACCGAGGGTGAAGTTGGAGACGATTGTTCCTGGTCCTGTCGAAATCCCTGGTTTGAAGGTCGACGCGATTCGTTTGAAGCATGGCGGATTAGAGACGCTGGGTTACCGTGTGGGCGGATTTGCGTTTTGCACGGACGTGAACCGAATTCCGGAGGAGAGCTTTGCTCATCTGGAGAACCTGGATGACTTCGTGATCGATGCACTGCGACATGAGCCGCATCCGACGCACTTCTCGGTGGCAGAAGCGTTGGACGTGGTCGCGAAAGTGAAGCCGAAGCGAGCCTGGCTGACGCATATCTCGCATGTGCTGGAGCATGAAGAGACGGAAGAATCTTTGCCACCAAATGTGCGGGTGGCGTATGATGGGCTGACGATTCCGATTCGGATTTGATTGCCAAAAGGGAAGTGACCTGTGGATCATGATCACGCGTTTCAGACGTATTTACGTCTGGCTGTCGTCTCCCAGGAGAAGGGGCAGTTGCAGGGGCGGGATCGCTTTGTCCTGCTGGCGGCTGATGAGGCGGCCCATGCGGGGTTGCTGGAATTTTCCGAGCGGCTGAGAGACGTGTTGCTGTCGACGCAGCCACAGCATTTGTTGTCGCGATTCGATTCGTATGTGACGGCGGCACAAAGCGATGAGTTGAAGCTGCTGGTGAAGCAGATGCGCCGGCTATGCGGGGTAGAAAAGGCTGAAGCTTTTGTCGAGCGCCAACTCTTGCCCGCGAAAACGGAGAGCCTGCCCTATCGAGAATTGGTCGAGTCACTGGTTGTCAGCCTGGAGAAGCAGTAAGGTCGATGTCAAAACATTGATCACAGCAAAGCGACAACATCATGATTTTCTACGTGGCGATGACACAACCTTCGATGCTCTGGGCAAAATGGTCGAAGTTCCGTCATAGCTTCTGGTTTCTGCCACTCTGCTTGAATCTCATTGCGATCGTGATGGGAGTCACGATTCCGTATGTCGAGTCGTTCTTCCGATTGGGGCGGATCGATTCTCTCGACTGGATGTTATCGACGGCAGATTCTGCGCGCAGCATTCTGGGCGCGATCGCGGGTGCTTTGATTACAGAGACGACGATGATCTTCTCGGTCACGATGGTTTCGCTGTCGTTGACTGCCTCGCAGTACGGATCTCAGCCGCTGCGGACCTTTATGACGCGCGGGATCAGCCAGTTGACGCTGGGGATGTTTCTGGGCACGAGTATGTATTGTCTGATCGTGCTGTTCTGGGTGCAGGATGGGGAGAACGTCACGTTTGTGCCTCATGCATCCGTTGTTGTCGCGTTAGTTCTGACGGTTGTGAATCACTTGTTGTTCATCTATTTCCTGGACCAGATCGCGACGTCGTTACAGTCGAATGTGGTCGTCAAGACGATTGCCGATGATCTCGCCGCAACGATTGATCGGCTCTATCCCAGCCAGGTCGGTCAAAAAGGTAAAGAGGTTCGCAAGAACCTGAAGCCGCTGTCCGAGTTGGTGGATGGGCTTGAGAGCATGCCACATCAGCTGACGATCATGGGGCCGGGGGCGGGGTTCATACAGATCGTCGATACGCGATCACTGATGAAGCTGGCCTGCCGCGACGATCTGGTGATTCGCCTGTTGATGTGGCCGGGAGATTTTCTGTGCGATCAGAAAGAGATCGCGGTGATCTATTCGCAGTCCAAACTGGACCACGATGAGATGACAGAGCATCTGCATCGGGCGATGATCCTCGGAAGTCGTCGTACGCCGGATCAGGACGTGGAAAGTGCCGTCTGGGAACTGGTTGAAGTGGCTGTAAGAGCACTTTCGCCAGGGATCAATGACCCGATCACGGCGCTGATTTGTATTGATTATATGGGAGTCAGTCTGCGTCGCTTAGCGGGGAGCCTGCCCGTCGACGAGCGTCGCGTCGATGACGAAGGGCATTTGCGTCTGCTCATTCCTTCGGTCAGTTTTAAGCACGTTCTGAGAACTGCGTTTGGTCAGATCCAGCTTTATGGTCGGGAAAACGGACTGATTCTCGAGCGTCTACTGGATCAGCTGAAACTGATTCTTCCGGCGTGTCACAGCGAGGAACATCGTCAAGTGGTCAGCCATCATGCTGAGCTCATCGGGCAGATTGCAGAAGCCAACGTGCAACAGCCCCAGATCGTGGAGAAGATCCGCCAGCAGGTGGACGCGTTGCAGGAACTGTCGAATCAGGTGGACTGAACGGCGTGGAGCTGGAGTTCTTCGAGGCTGACGAACTCGAGGGCAGAGATGTGGGTGGATTCGATGACGACCTGAGGGGCCATGCCGGCAAGAAAGGCTTCTTTCCAGCGGGCGGCGCACAGGCACCATTGGTCGCCGGGTTTGAGGCCGGGGAAGCCGTAGGCGAGGTTGGGGGTGCTGAGGTCGTTGCCGCGGGCTTTGGAGAAGGCGAGAAACTCTTTGGTGACCTTCGCGCAGACAACGTGGACGCCGTAGTCATCAGCGCCGGTGCGGCAGCAGCCGTCGCGGAAGTAGCCGGTCATGGGGTCCGTGCTGCATGGTTGAAGAACGGTACCGAGGACGTTTTTAGGAGTGGCGGGCATGCGGCATGTGACCAGTGAGAGAGCAGAAGAAGGGGCCACTATTTTTCAAATGGACCCGAGTGTAAACCAGCAAACAATGGCTGGAACATGGAAATGATCAAGCGATTGTCGATGATTCAAGAATATCGCGGCTACGGACAGCGAGTAAGCGTAAAAAGCACATTGCCTTTCTTTTCACTGAGGAATGTTCCTCAAGTGCTCTCCCCCGAAAACCTGGAATCCCATAACGCCCGCGGTTCTCCGACGCGGCTTTGAAACAGGCTGTTTCAGCGACGTTTCAGTCACTCTGCAGGCGGACGCAGGTTTGATTTCACCCGACCGGCTTAAAAACCAACTTCGCAGCGAACTCCGAGAATCAGCGCCGTGTTCGCCTGTCTCAATGCTGGTTCTTCCACTTGCAAATCGGGTGTGACACGGATGTAGTCGTTGACGGCATAGTTGTAATAGAGTTCGACACCCGTCGAATAATTTCCGATTCCCAGCAAGGCTGTCGCGACCGGCCCGAGCTCATCTGAGGTTCGGTTGTAATACCAGCCGACACCGAAGAGGTCATCCTTGCGACCACGCAGGGGGCTTTGTCCGCCGATCCCGAAGTTCATAAAGTGTTGAATCGGACTTGTCCTGGCTTCTGCTGTCCCCAACCGTCCGAACAGCCCCCAACCCTTCATGGGGTCATGGGGATCCTGATATAGATATTGTGCACCACTCCACCACACGACCCACGAGCCTTCATGAGCATCGATCGGAATGTTCCCGCCGAGGACACGGGGATCCTGCCCCAGTGAGGTGAAGGTCTTACTGTTCCAGGCAGCGTTGAAAGAATGGACTCCCAGCTTACCTGCAATCGGCAGTGGGACGTTCACCCCTCCGATGATCGCGGCTCCGTCGGCAAACAATTCGTCGAACCCGCTGGTTGTGATCGTGTTGGATGCGTTCAGCACCAACAGCTGTGCGGCCGGGAGGCCGTCAACGAGGAAGACTGCCCCAGCTCCCAAGGTCGCAAACGGGACCGTCGGGATCCCCGCGACCGGCTCAACCAGACTCGTATTCATGAACTGAGATTTGCCCCGTCCTGAAGCAAAGGGGTTGCGGTCACCATCCAGCGTGTCCATCTTTCCGAACATGACCATCAGGTTTTCGTTGACGACCTGCGTAAAGAGCACGTTGGTCAGGATCAGCTCTTCTGTCTCAGTGGTCGGAGTCGCAGCGTGCAGATTGATCGGAGCAATCACACCCGCGTCCCGCGCCAGTGGTTCTCCGAAACGATGCTCAGCACGGATTAAGAGTGATAGTCCTGTCAGACCAGTCAGTTTTTCGAAGTCGGCGTTCAAACGGTAATCGCCGTGACCGGCATAGTTGAATGCCTCACGGACTCCTCCATGAGCGACGCCCATGTAAAATTGCGTCAATTCCCCCTCGAACGTGAGACCGCTCTCTGCCATGCGGGGACGGACGCCATGCCAGTCGCCGGTCAGGCCAGGCCAGGAGGAATCTGCGGCGACATCATTACCAAGACCGCAGCTGTCGAAACAGGGAGGAACCGCATCCAGGTTCTCGACCAGGTCGGGACAGCATTCGTATCCGCAACCTTCTGCTTCTGCAGCAGCCTCCCCACTTGGGGCGCAAATCTCACTCGACGCAACAACGCGTCCAACCATCAACAAGAGAGTAAAAACCGCCACCGATACATTTGCATGACGCGACATGGTGATGACCGTTCCTTGGTCCCAGTTGCCAGAGATCATACGGACGATCACCGGCAACGACTGCCATGACGCAGTGTTGTCTATTTCGCCCCTCTTGACTCCTTTATCGGCAGTAGAACCACTCAAGGATTAATCGATAGCAGCTTCGGCATCATCGACAATCCTCAAGTGGTCCTCAGCAGTGAGCAACGGAGGCTGCGTTCCGTCTTTTCTAAGGCTCCGAGGTCGATGCGCTGTCTTCGGTCGGAATGGGTGCCGGACCGAAAATTCCGCTGAAGACCGCGTTCACAGCCGTCTCCATGAACAACGGTTTGGCAGATTCACCAGCCAACTGCTCAATTCTTGCCTGGAGCATTTTCACTTTTTCGGCATGCTGATCAGCGAGATTGTTCGTCTCGTACGGATCGTCTGCGATATTGAACAGCTCGATTTTTGAGGGGAGAAGGCTCCGCCAGACCAGTTTCCAGTCACCATGGCGGACCGAGCCCCGAAACGGCTCGATGTCATAAACGATTTCATTGCGGCCAGAAGGGTTCTTCTCCGCAATGGCAGGCCAGACATCATGACCGTCCAACGGCTTACATTTTGCCGTTGAACCACCCGCCAGATGAACCAGAGTCGGGTACATATCGACGACGTGAATCAGTTCGGTCACTTCACCGCCGGCTGGCAATTTGCCCGGCCAGTTCATGAATGCGGGGACACGGGTCCCTCCTTCATACATCTGACCTTTGCCACCTTTGAGTGGACCGTTATCACAAGGGACCGACTTGACGATCTCTTCCCCTGTCACGCGAGTATCCCGAGTTCCCCCGTTGTCACTGTGAAAAACGACCAGCGTGTTCTTCCGAATCCCCTTCTTATCGAGCGCATCGATCACGTGGCCGATCTGGTCGTCCAGGCATGTCACCATCCCGGCATACGCCCGGCGGGTTTCGTCGGCGATGTCTGGATAGCGATCGATGTAGGCTTTCGGAGCTTGGTAAGGAGTGTGAGGAGCGGTGAAGGCCAGGTAAAGGAACAACGGTTTGCTCGTATCGTGTTCGGTGATCAATCTGACCGCGTCACGCCCCAGCAATTCGGTCGCATACCCTTCTTCACGCAGCGACGTGTTGTTGCGCTGCCAGTCCATGACTTCATGGGCCGAATGAGTGAAGTAATCGATCTCACCGAGCACCGCGCCGTAGTGGTAGTCAAAGCCTCGTTGTCGTGGCCAGAACTTCTGATCGGCATGGCCCAGGTGCCATTTGCCGACCATGGCGGTGTCATATCCCGCCTCATGCATTGCCTGTGGCAGCAACCATTCGTCGGTCGCTAGGCCATAGGTCCCTTTGGAAGGAATCACCGCGGTCTGCAAACCATAGCGAAAAGGATAACGCCCGGTCATCAGGGCAGCGCGGGTCGGTGTGCAGAACGGTTGTGTGTAGAACTGCTCGAGTCGAACTCCGCCAGCAGCGAGCTGATCCAGGTGAGGCGTTTGAATGTCGGTCGCGCCGTGGAACCCGACATCTTTCCAACCTAAGTCATCCGCCAGAATGTAAACGATATTCGGCTTTTCTTCCGCCCGAGCAGAAATCGAGGTGAAAAGACCACATACCATAGTAGCCAGGATCAGGAAGGGGACTGAGTGTCGGCGCATGGAAGGCGACTCCGGTTCGTGATGTCAATCAAAGAGCTCGAGAGCCTGCTAGTCGGCTCTCGACGGAAATCATCGGTTTCCTGTGCGGATTTTAATCTTGGCATTTAAGTCCGGCAATTCAGTCCGCGAAAACAGCGAGTTCAATGCAGGCCTCCGTCAGGCTTCGTAGCTTTCGAAACTGACAAAATCGAAACCTCCCTGCCGCATCTCGGTGAAAGAAAAGGGGAGGGGAGAGCAGGGGACTTAGTCATGCAAAAACACGAGCTGTCAACCGCATTCCGATGATCGCAGACCGGGTGAGAGCCGGACTACAAGATGTCGGGGTTCGGGAAGCTAGGCAAAAGCCAAATTCTTCATTTTCAATGAGTCTCTTTGCCGCTTGTGCATGAAATCTTCATGCCAAAACGCGATCAACAACAAGTTGTCCACACGAGTTTTTGACCCAAATCCGGGATTGTCATGGGGTTAGTTTTTTGTCGACAAATGAGATTCAAGCTGGGAACCGCACAAATCCGAAAACACAATATATAGTATTGACACCATCCCTCATGCGGATATACTGGGATTAGCCGATTATGAAAATCCGGCGAAGATACGTTTCAGATTCCATTTTTCCACAGCATCTGCAGGACGTAGCGGGATGGATTTCGCATTGCTGGACAGTCCTTTTGGTAGCATTTTACGTCAGCGGCCACAGGTTACTGGCCGACTCGCTTTCCGGTCGACAATTGTTCATTTACATTGCCCGTCTGACCGATAAAATGATTGTACATCTGTCCTGTTTTGTGTTGAATCTCTGCGCGCCTTGCGGTCTGGAAAAGGAGTCTGAATGGTCTCAGTGGATTACAAACATTCGGTCATGGTTTTGCTCGACAGGTGATGGGGATCACTCAGGAGCGAAGCCAGAAAAACGGCAGCAAGTTCATCGCTTGTCTGCCATCAGCCTGATGACTGGCTGACGTCGTGGTTGCGGGTTTGGTCCTGTAACTAGAACTATTTTATGGGGATTGGATCGGCACGAAGCCGACGCCTTGGGATCGATAACAGGAGATAGCGCCGTATGATTCGTGCACAGTCAGACTGGA
>SXPC01000280.1 GCA_005778225.1 Planctomyces sp.
CTCACGGTGCCCGTAAGGGTCTGGCCGATACCGCCCTCAAGACCGCTGACTCGGGTTACCTGACACGGAAACTGGCCGATATCTGCCAGAACGTCGTCGTCACGATCCAGGACTGCGGCACCACCAAGGGAATCACCAAGGGGGTCGTTTACCGCGGCGAGAACGTCGAAGTTTCTCTGGCAGACGCCATCCGTGGTCGCGTCAGCCGGACCAACATCGTCAACCCGATCACTGATGAAGTCATCGTCCGGGAAGACGAACTCATCACGGTCGAGAAGGCCCGTAAGATTCAGGAACTGGGACTCGAAAAGATCCAGGTCCGCAGCCCGATGACCTGCGAAGCCGAACTCGGCCTCTGCCGTCTCTGCTACGGAATGGACCTCTCAACCGGTTCGATGGTCGAAGAAGGTCTGGCCACCGGGATCATCGCCGCTCAGTCGATCGGCGAACCAGGTACCCAGCTGACCATGCGAACATTCCACATCGGAGGAACTGCCTCGCGTGAAGTGGAAGAAAGCGAAATCAAATGCCGTAAAGCCGGTAAGGTTCGCTTCGCACGCGTTCGCTCGGTTATGAACCAGGAAGGTCACAACGTCGTTCTGACCCGAAACGGGGAAATCGTCATCGTCGACTCCAAGAGTCGCGAAATCGAGTCTTACTCGATCCCGAACGGTGCCGTCCTCATGGTGACCGAAGGCGAACAGGTCGATGCAGGCAGAGTCCTCTGCCAATGGGACCCGCACGCCATTCCAATTCTCTCGGAAGTCGGCGGAACCGTCCGCTACGAAGACCTCGTCGAAGGCCGCTCGGTCCGTACCGAAGTCGACCCATCGGGTCACAAACGTCTCAGCGTCATCGAGCACAAAGGCGACCTGCACCCGCAGATCATCATCGAAGACGGCCAGGGCAAGATCCTCGACTTCTACTACCTGCCTGAACGGGCCAGTATCGAAGTCGAAGACGGCAAGCAGATCGCAGCCGGTTCGATCATCGCCAAGAACCCACGGGATGCAGGGGGTACCCAGGACATCACCGGGGGTCTGCCACGAGTCACCGAACTCTTCGAAGCTCGCAAGCCCAAAGACCCAGCCGTCGTCGCAGAGATCGATGGCGAAGTCGAACTCCTCGCCGAGAAGAAACGCGGCAAGCGGATCATCGTCGTCCGTGGTCAGGATGGCACCGAAGTCGAGCACGTCATTCCCCACGGTAAGCCGCTGTTCGTCCACTCGGGCGACATCGTCAAAGCCGGGGATGCCCTCGTCCGCGGTCCTCTCGTCCCGCACGACATTCTCCGCGTCTCAGGGGAAGAGGCTGTCTCTCAATACCTGATGCACGAGATTCAAAACGTCTACCGTGCACAACGCGTGGAAATCGACGACAAGCACATCGAAATCGTTGTCTCTCAGATGCTGCGGAAGGTTCGCGTCGACGACGTCGGCGATACCGACCTCCTCCCCGGCTCTGTCATCGACAAGCAGGAATTCAAGCGAGTCAACGAGAAGCTCAAGACCTGCGGACGCATTACCGACGTCGGCGACACCGAGTTCGATCTGGGCGACGTTGTCGACCTGGTGACGATCGATGAAGTCAACTCGGCAGTCGAAGGTTCCGGCGGCAAGTCAGCCAAGATCGGCAAACCACGCCCATCCTCGGCCAGTACTCAGCTCCTCGGGATCACCAAGGCAGCTGTCCAGTCGGAGAGCTTCATCTCGGCAGCGTCCTTCCAGGAAACAACGAAGGTCCTCACCGAAGCTGCGATCGCTGGCAAGTCCGACAACCTCGTCGGCTTGAAAGAGAACGTCATCCTGGGTCACTTGATCCCAGCCGGTACCGGTTTTTGGATCCACCAGAACGCCGACGTCCGCATCAAGCCAGAAGCTCTCGAAGAGATCAAGGCCGAGAAGGAACGTATGCTCGCCGCCCGCCTCGATATGCTCGCCAGCTCCCCACGCGGCGGCAACTACGACCAGCACGGCAACACACCAAACGTCCTCGACCTGACCCCAGACTCCAAGTAACCATCAGAGCCGCGACCGAAAGGAAGCGAATCCTGATAACAACTTTCAAAAGCCTTCGATTCCTCACCGAATCGAAGGCTTTTTTCTTTGCCCGGTATCATGTCCCTTCTCCCCCGGGGAGAAGGTGGCGGCGCTTCGCCGACGGATGAGGGACCTCTGCGAATTTCACTCACCCTCCGAACCCCATCACTTACCGTAGGGTCCGCTGTGCGGACCATTCCCCCCTCACTCAAACTCGGTCTACATCTCCATGACCTACGAACAATGGACCACCGCCCTCTTCAGCTTCACCACCTGTGAGGAAACGAATCACGTCACCGACCGCCGTGCTACCCTCTGGGACGTCGACTACCCAACCACACGACAATTCATCAGCCGCGCACTCCGCGACGATCTCCTTATTAACTCGACCCCAAAAGAATCACTCGCATTGGGCTGGAGCATCATCTTCGATAGTGGAGTGAGTGACTTCCAATTCGCCCTCAACGAACACGAATTCGAGGACGAATGCATCAAATCCATCCTCGATCTGAAGCTTTTGTACTCAAACTTTTTCGACCGTTTCTGCCACGCCAGTGTCACCTCCATCGGCAACGATTGGCAGCACGACGGTACCATGGGTTACCTTTGCTACATGTTCTGGGACATCCTTGATTTCAGCTTCCTTCCCTCCAAGCTTACCCCGTCAATGATCACTGCCGGCTTGGAAGTCCTCTCTTTCGCCCTGCGCTCCCCCAACGAAAATTCCTGCGTTTCCGCCATCCACGGCTTGGGACACTGGGCCGCCGAATCCAATCTGGCGTCTGGCATCCTGAAGCAATGGCTCATGCAAACCCCACCGACCAACCCTGTTATCGCCGAATACGCCCAGCGCGCAATCACCGGCAACGTCCTCTGACACCATCGGGATCAGCGCCGCTCAAACCAACCTCACCATCCCCACCAAACCCACAACCCCAAACAACGCATCCACCAACACACGTCGCACGGGCACATTCATCTCTCGCGCCCACCCGAACTCACGATGAAACGTCGCAAAGTTCTCTGTCGTCGCATAGCGAATGACTTCGCAGCAACCCTCCCCGCAGCTCTCATCGATTCTCATCAGCGTCAGTTGGGGAATGATTTTCACAGTCTTGGCATTTGAAGTCGTAGTCATGGCGCACCTTTCTCGCAGAAATCAGGGACAGGAAAAAACAGAGTCAACAACGACTCCATAAACAGCAACGAACAACAACTGACAAGCCATTGATTCAGGCTCGCGTGTCAGCGTTGCGATTCAGTTCTCATCAACTAGTCGCGCGACGATTTCGAACTTCGACATCAATCTTCAAAAAACAAAAAACGCTCCGTTCTCCCGGTATCACAGACATTCCTGTCTGTGTTCCTCAGGCCGACGCCCACACCGACGCCACCGCCATCGCCGCCGTCTCGATCCGCAACACACTCTTCCCCAGGACGCATCCAACCACCTGCTTGCGCTCAAACATCTCCAGTTCCCCCGTCGACCACCCTCCCTCCGGCCCGATCAGACACGTCAACTCCTTTTCCGCCCGTCGACTCTCAACCGCAACTTCTAAAAAACTCTTCTTCGCCCGAGGATCTAGCAGGACACAGTTCTCATCCTTCTCCAGATACGCGGCAATTTCCACAGGCGACTCCATCTCCATTAGCCAGGCCCGCTTCGACTGCTTACAAGCCGACATCGCCAGCTTCTCCAGCCGCTGCAGCTTCCCCTCCCCGGGATCCACCACACTCCGCTCACTGATCAGCGGCACGACCCGACTCACTCCCAATTCACACAGTTTCTCAATCATCGTCGTCAGCCGATCTCCCTTCGGAAAACAGACCGCCACCGTCAATGCAGGACGCTCTCTCTCCTCAAACCAGACCCGCGTCAACTGAATGACCGCTTCATTCTTTTTGACCGAAATGACCTCTCCCTCAGCAACCATCCCTTGCCCGTTGAAAAGCTCGATTTGAAGCCCCGGCTTGGCTCTGAGGACTCGAACCAAGTGGTGAGCCTCGTCCCCATGGAGCAAAAACTGCCCAGAAAGTGACTTTAGGTCCACAATATTGATTTCCTGGCCACTATAAAAACGATCCATATTTGACTTTCTGCAACTCATAATAGGCTGCAACCAACTACTCCACATGTACTTAGGGCACTTTCGGAGCCAAAAAACAAAGGACTCGTTTTTATACCTTTTTTCATGCGGCGTACATCTTCACCTAACAAAACTTTGGATACTTCTTTTATCGCCTCCAACTCAACCCTGACCAAACGAAATTATTTCGACAGGCCTGAGTCGGTGATGGTAACGCATCGCGTTATCTGGCGAACCGACCGCGAGAAGCCATCCTTATCAATGTTCACTCACTTTTCGCCGTCAGTTCATCAAAACATCACAATCTCTTGTACGATTGATAGAGCAGTCAAAACTCGCCAGTGATCCACACACTCGACAGGATCGACTGGCAACCGGCTCATCTCGATCAAGTTGGCGGTATTTGGATTGGATTTCACTTCGTATCTGGTTTGCTCCCTGATCGACAACAAAACGAAGATCAGGACACGTCGTGGTCAAGCGTTGTCCTGAATTTCATAGCTCTGGTTTCGTAACCTCAGATTTCGTTTTTTGAAGCCGGGTGTTCCGGCGAACTGTTTCTCTCTCAGCCACACATTGTTTCGGAGACATCTCACAATGGCTAAAGTCACTCGCAAGGGATTCACCCTGATCGAGCTGCTCGTCGTCATCGCGATCATCGCGATTCTCGCCGCTCTGCTCCTCCCAGCTGTTCAACGTGCTCGCGCTGCTGCCCGCAACGCTCAGTGCAAGAACAACCTGCGCCAGTTCGGTATCTCTATGCACACCTTCGCTGAAGCCGATCCACAAAGCCGTCTGTGTTCAGGTCAATACGACCTGCAACGCGATGGTTGCGTTGATACCTACGGCTGGGTTGCCGATACCGTCAACCAGGGCGCCGGTAACGTCGCTCAAATGCTGTGCCCAACCAACACCCTCCGCGGTTGCGAGAAGTACAACGAACTTCTCGGTCGCTCGACCTCAACCGGTACGAGCAACGTCTACGCTGCTGCTGGTTTCGCAAGCCTTCGCGCACGTCAGACCGAAGGTAAATGTGCCGAACTGGAAGCCATCACTCCAAACACAGCTGCTGCTCGCGCTAACTTCGTTGTTCAGAACTTCCTGGACAAGGGATTCGGCACGAACTACGCTTGCAGCTGGTTCCTCAGCCGCTCAACTGTCAAATCGTCTGTCAGCGGTAACGCTGCCATCAACTCAATCCTCGTCTCTTTCTCTGTGAAAGACCTTCGCGGCGGTAAAGGCCCGATGACGATGGGCGAAATGACCAACGCTCAAACCTCTTCTTCGAACATTCCAATCCTCGGTGATGCTGCTCCTGGCGACGCCAAAGATGGTTACCTCGACGCTTCTCTCCCAGGTCACGTCTCTGCCGGTGAGCGTCTCGCAGAAACCGCAAACGATGGTCCTGGATACTGGACCACCGCCAACAGCATGTGGGTTCTCGGCGACAAAGTCACCAACGGTTCTTCAGACTTCGATTTCTCTAACGCAATCTCTGGTGACGTTCTGCCATCTCCAAACGATGCCAACATCTCTGCAGCCGCTGCAACTGCTGACTACGACACCCTGTTCGTCAACGGTGCATCAGGCGCTACCTACGGTGGTACTGATACCTTCATCTGGCTGCAAGATACCCGCGACTGGTATGCAGTTCACGAAGGTCGCTGCAACCTGCTGATGGCTGACGGTTCTGTCAAGACCTTCGTCGACCTCGACAAAGACAACTTCCTGAACCCAGGCTTCTCTGCCAACGGTGGTACTCAGGAACGAGACGGTTACACCAGCAACAAGATCGAACTGCCATACTTCGAGTGCTACAATGGTGCAGTTCTCAACTACAACACCATCCGCAAGACTGGCTTCGAAGGTTAATCTTCAAGACCGCTCTTTCGCGATAGTTTGATCGTTCCCGGAGACCTGACCAGTCTCCGGGTTTTCGTATTTCAAGCGACCCGCTTGTCTCGATCATCCGTCAACTCAGACATCGATCAACCTCAACTCTGAGTTCCGTAAAGCACATGACCAATCAAGAAACGCTCCTCTGCTGGAAATGTCGCGCCCCACTGGCTAAGGCACAAGTCCGGTGCCGTGAATGCGGTACGCCGCGCAACGCCAGTCCACCACAAACACCATCCAGCCACAAATCCGGCGTGCTGAAAACACCAGCGACCCGTTCCGACGAAAAAGCGCTGAGCATCGATGATATGTTCTCTGCAGCTGAGGACATCGGCGAAGACGATATCAACCAGTTCGTGATCGCAACATCAGAGGGACTCAAAGCCCAGTCAACCTCTCCTCCATCGCCCACCAGAAACACAACGCCGCCACCAAAGGCACAAGCTCCGAAAGCACCCTCTCCGAGAACACCAGAGCCCAAAGCACCAGGGCCACAATCATCGTCTCTCTCGCAACGACCTGAATCTCCCGTCACTGAATCGACACAGACGACCAGCAGCCCGGATGAGTCCGACGCACGCACTCCCGCTCCCATTCCCAAGCGTAGTAATATCTCGGGAGTCACCCCCGCTCCGACTGCTCAAACAGCCCCCCGACGAAGGCGTGGCTCAGAATCAGCCTCCAATCCAACCGGGTCAAGCCTGCCACCCGCGATCTTGTCCGCGACTCGGCTCGCATTGAAGCAGCCTGCTCCCGTCCTTCAAAAACTCGACCCGAAGGCCGCGACAGCCAAGTCGCGCGCCGCTCAGAAACTTCTCGTCAAAGCCAATAAGCTGATTCCTAAATTTGAGTCCGATGATACAAAGCCCGCCATCGATGCACTGCGACAAACGCTGTTAGAACTCGGTGCCGCGCAACATGCCTCCGTCATCCCAGTCATCGCCAAATTTCTCGATGACACACGCCCCAGCCTGCCTGAGTCTGCCTCACGAGCATTGGGTAGCACACGATGTCCGGAAGCTTTCGAGCCACTGGCCACGCAGCTGATAAAGGCTCCTGTTGATTCATCAGGCCCCCTCCTGTCTGCACTCGGCAGCCTCGGGGATCGACGCGCGGTCGGCATTCTCGTCGCCTACGGCAGCGAATATCCGCAGTATCAGATGCGAGTGGTCGACTCCTTGACCGACATCGGCAGCGATGCTGTCCCTCGATTGATAGAGCTCGCAGGCAGTCCTGAAACAGGGCAGCAACTCATCGTTTGCATCGCCATGGGGAAGCTGAAAGACACCCGCTGCCTGGAAAGTCTTTCCAACTTGCTGCAAAGCAATCTCACCACCATCCGATGTTACGCCGCAGAAGCCCTCGGCGAACTCGGAGACACCAAAGCGGTCAAGATCCTCTTAGCCGCCTTGAAAGATCCAGAATCCAATGTTCGCGCCAGCGCGATCTCAGCCTTGGGCAAACTTCCTGACGAACGCGCCGTGGCACCCTTAATTCGTTGCCTGAAAGATTCCGACAGACAAGTCCGACTATACGCCGTCAATAGCATCGGATTAATGGGCGATAAATCCGCCGCGATTGCACTCTCTCCACTCCTGGATGAGAACGACCCGGAACTCATCGCCGCTGCTTGCGACGCGCTCGGCCGGTTGGGCGACCCCGGTGCCATCGACCGACTGATTCAGTTTCTTGTCATCCCGGAAAATAACGAACATACCAACCTCGTCCTGAAAGTGATCGATACCGTTCGACGCCTTCAGGCGACCGCTGCGGTCCCTGCACTTCTGGAATTGCTCCGTTCTCCCAACGCAGATCTTCGCCTCAAAGCCGTCGAAGCCATCGGCCAATGCAAGCAGAAATCCGCTGCCGAAGAGATCGAACATGTCCTGGCTTCCGATGCTTCCGACGAAGTCCGCGCCGCAGCTGCCAAAGCACTCGGCGAACTCAAAGACACCGAATCACTCAACGCCCTCGTCGATGCACTTCAGGACACGTTGAATGTCCGTGTCAAAGCCATCATCGCTTTAGGAGCCATCAAGAACATCAATGCGGTCCCCACGTTGATGCCTCTTCTGAAAGATCAGGCCCCGGAACTCCGCTATCACGCCACTCAGGCTTTGGCTGAACTCGATCATAAAAAAGCAGTCCATCAGATTGAGTTACTCGTTGTCGATGAAGTTCCGATGGTCTCTCGCGGAGCCTTCAAGGCACTCCAGAAACTTGGCGACGATCGTCCAGAAAAAAAGATTATCGCCGCTGCGAAAAAACGCACCAAGCTGGTCAAGACCGCAATATCCTCCACAACCGGCAGCAGCTTCAATTTTTCCGAGTTCTTCTCCGATGGCCTGCGTGGCATCGTGTGGCCCGACGACCCATCCAGGCGATACGTCTCAATTGGGATCATGAGTGCAATGTTGCTGTTGCCACTCATTGGAATCGGCCTGTTGTTCACGCTCAATCCGGCGGAAACGATTGTCTTACGTCGCCAGATCACCAGTTCTGGCTTCACTCCCGATGGGAAAAGCATCTATATCACCACAGCGGGTGGTTCCCTGGAAAAATGGGAATCTCCTAAGGATGACAATTATACATCCAAAGTGCTCGTCGAACCTGCCTCACTGATCGACGTCATTGTCCTCGCTGGTGGCGAGCAGATTGTCGCTTCCGTAAACGGCATCTACGAGGTGAACTCATCCGGCAAGCAATCCCTCGGTGCTGTCGCAGGACTGTCAGGGATCTCGACCTCTGGCGACCAGACGACATTTGCCGCCGTCGACTTGAAGCATAACTACTATTTCTTCGACACCAATAAAAAGCCAGGTGCAGTCCTCGGTGCTCCCTTTCCAAATACCTCAGCCAGTTGCCTTGGGCATGATGGCAAGTACGTCCTCTTCGGAAACGATAAGGGAAAGATACGTCAGCTCGATCCAGCTGGAAAAGTACTCGGTGAGTTCAGCGTCGCGGGCGATGTTCGCTCACTTGCTGTCAGTAACGATGGTTCGACGATCGCCGTCGGCTTACGGAGCGGCCAGATTGCACTTCTCGACGCAGCCACAAAGACCCTCAAAACGACCCTTGTCGCTGATAACGTCAATAGCTTGATTCACCAGGTCCAGTTCTCTCCTGATGGCAAGTTACTGGCAGGTCGACATGCTGGCGTGACCGTGTGGGAACTTGCAGGCGGAACCAGCAAGAATGTTCCGGTTGAAGAATGTATCAAATTGAAGATCAGCCCAGACGGCACCCAGATGATCAGCCATGTCGGAGATCAGTCATCGCTCGTCTTCGAACTCGTTGATCTGACAACGATGGAAGTCGTTAACCAGCCTGCGTACCGGATGTACTAAAACGGCCTGCAGTCGCAGCGACATGACTACTTCGCCAGCAGTTCCACAAGCGTCTTCACCATGACGCCCGTTGCTCCCCCTTCACGGTACGCCTTGCCCGTGGTGATGTAAGCAGGCCCCGCGATATCCAGGTGAGCCCAGGGCTTACCCGAGACGAACTTCTCCAGAAACTTCGCAGCCGTGATCGCACCACCCCAGCGTGTCCCGACGTTCTTGCAGTCAGCCACATCCGCTTTGAGTTGATCATTGAACGAGTCATCCATCGGCATACGCCAGACAAGTTCACCTGCCTCGCTGGCCGCCGTTTGAATGTGCATCGCCAGATCATCGTTGTTTGAAAACAGCCCGACATAATCTTCGCCCAACGCGATCACGCAGGCCCCGGTCAGCGTGGCCAGATCGACCAGCGACTCAGCACCTTGATCGACGGCATAACACAGTACATCCGCCAGAACGAGACGGCCTTCTGCATCGGTGTTGCAAACCTCAATGGTGACTCCATTGCGAGCCGTCAGGACTTCGCCAAGCTTATAGGCGTTGCCACTGACCATGTTCTCGACCAGTCCCAGATAAGCCCGCACATTGACCGGCAGGTTCATCCGAGCCGCCGCGATGATGGCTCCCAGAGCCGTCGCAGCCCCCGCCATATCGCATTTCATCGTCAGCATGCCATCGGTTGGCTTGAGTGAATATCCACCCGAGTCGAACGTGACTCCTTTGCCAACCAGCGCGATGTGCGGCTGATCCGGGTTACCACCTTTGTATTCGAGCATCACCATGCGGGCAGGTTGTGTACTACCGCGAGCCACGCCGAGCATCGAGAACATCTTCTCGTCCGCCAGTCGCTTCTCATCAAAGACTTCGCAGGAGATCCCGTACTCGGCAGCCAGTTGACTCGCGCGGTCAGCGAAGGTGGCTGGATAGATATCATGCGGCCCGCGATTGACCAGCTCGCGCACAATGTTGATCGATTCCCCAATGATTTGCCCATGAGTAGCCGCTTGGGTGAGTTGATCCGAAGTGGCCGACAGAACCGTCAGCTGCTTGATCGGATAGCGGGTCGCTTCCTGCTTATACATCCCTTGAGAAACACCCGCGACAACTGCTGCTGATGTCAGCGTTTCAATAATGTCAGCTTTGGACTTCCCAGCCAGTTCTCCCTCAGGCAGCGCGACAGCCACCGAGACACTCGCCTGCTCAGCAACTTTGCGAAGACTGGCCGCACAAGCACGTTGCAGCTTCGGAAGAATCAGTTCGGTGAGTGTCCCCAACCCGACCAGCAGGACGCGCGACGCTTTCAAACCCGGCAGATCATACAGAGGCATCAACTCTGCAAGCTTGCCTTTGAAATCCCCTCGTGATCGAAGTCGTCCAATGGCACCACCGGTCACTTCATCCAGCTGAGATTCAAGACTGGAAACCTTCGCCCCGGAACCCTCGCTGCTGACGAATGAGAGGCCGACGATCAGCCAGTCAGAGGAAACATCTTTGAGGGAAGCGGTCGAGAAATCAATCTGCATGGATCTGTGCTTTCAAGCATGACGGGAATGCGAAGCATTGGTTGTATGACGTCAGAGTCACGTTGACAAGGTTATAGTCGAGAAATGTTACGAGGCACCCTGCATCAAGCAGCTGGCCGCGTTTTCAGCTTGTCTCTGGTTCATCACGTATCAGTCGCTTACCCATCGGGATTGCCTGATCTTGAACGAACCCCAGCTGACGGTAAAACTCGAGCACCGCAGTGTTCGTACTTCGCACCATCAGGTTCAGTTTCGGACATCCCAGCGATAACAGCTTCTCCTCAACCGCCAGCATCAACTTCTTCCCCAGCCCACGCCCCCGATACTCCGGATGCACCGCCAGATAATTCACCGACCCCCGATGCCCTTCGTATCCCCACATGACCGCCGCGATCAACGCCTGCGATCCCGGATCCCTCACCACAAAGATATCCCCATTCCCCGCCCCCAGCTTCCGATCAATATCCCGATGCGGATCATTCTGCGGATGGATCAACCCACACATCTGCCACAACGCTAACAGATCGCTCCGATCAACATCATCCCGATAAGAGGCAATCAAATGATCCGTGAACCCATCCATTCCTATCATCCTTGATACATCAGAAAGCCAGACTCCCTACTCCACCGTCACACTTTTCGCGAGATTCCTCGGGCGGTCGACGTTGCAGCCGCGTAGGAGTGCGATGTGGTAGCTGAGGAGTTGGAGTGGGACGCTGGTGACGATGGGTTGCATATATTCTTCGACTTCAGGGACGAAGATGACGTCGTCAGCGAGCTTGGCGATTTGTTCGTCGCCGTGGCAGGCGATGGCGATGACGGGCCCGCCGCGGGCTTTGATTTCTTCCAGGTTGCTGATGATCTTCGGATAGATCCCGCCTTGAGGGACGACGAAGACGCTGGGTGTTTTCTCATCGACGAGCGCGATCGGGCCGTGTTTCATCTCGGCTGCCGGGTAGCCTTCGGCGTGGACGTAGCTGATTTCTTTCAGCTTGAGGGCTCCTTCGAGGGCGACCGGGAAATTATACAGTCGGCCCAGGTAGAGGAAGTTATTGAAGCCGGCGTATTTCTCGGCGATCTGTTTGACTTTGTCGTGACACTCCAGCGTCTGACGAACTTTATTGGGCATGTCTTTCAGCTGACGAATCAGGCGTCTACCCGCGGGATAAGAGAGGTGACGCATGCGTCCGAGGAACAAGGCGAGTTCGATCAGGACCGTGACCTGTGACGTGAAGGCCTTCGTCGACGCGACGCCGATTTCCGGGCCAGCGTGAAGATAGATCCCGCCATCTGCTTCGCGGGCAATCGTCGAGCCGACGGTATTACAGATCGCCAGTGTCGGGTGCCCTTTGCGTTTACATTCCCGCATCGCAGCCAGGGTATCCGCTGTCTCCCCAGACTGGGTGATCGCGAAGACCATCGTCGTGTCGGACATCGGAGGATTGCGATAACGCAGTTCACTGGCATATTCGACTTCCGTCGGGATACGGGCGAACTCTTCAAGCAGATACTCCCCGACCAACGCCGCGTGCCAGCTCGTTCCGCAAGCCGTCAGGACGATCCGATCAATCCGTCGCAGTTGCTGAGCAGTGAGGTTCAGACCGCCGAAGACCGCGGTTGCTTCGTCTTCATCGAGTCGACCGCGGAGCGCATTCTCAATCGAAATCGGCTGCTCGAAGATTTCCTTAAGCATGTAGTGGGGATAGTCGCCCAGATCGCTATCTTCACTGACGTTCTGCAGAGTCGTAATCGAAGGAGCAGTGACGCCCGTATCGCGGTGAATGATCTCGAAACCGGATGGCTCGATGATCGCGATCTCACGATCCGACAGGTAGACGACGTCATTCGTGTAACCACGGAACGGCGTCTGATCGGACGCGACGAAGAACTCCTTGTCACCGACCCCAATGACCAACGGGCTTCCCTGACGTGCCACGAACAGCGTCTCCGGCAGATCGCGGAACATGATCGCCAGACCGTACGTTCCCTTGAGCATCAGGATCGTATGCTCGAGGGCGAGGGTCGCATTCTCTTTGGGACCGTTTTCGGGAGTCAGCTTCTTCTGATCTCGATAGTGGTGCGCCAGAAGATGCGCGACGACTTCGGTGTCGGTTTCTGTGATGAACTTGTAGCCGAGTGCGACGAGTTTGGCTTTGAGTTTCGTGTAGTTCTCGATGACCCCGTTGTGCGCGAGGACGACTTCCCCATCACCCCCTAGGTGCGGGTGGCAGTTGATGTCGGTGACTTGACCATGGGTCGCCCAGCGGGTGTGGCCGCTGCCCATCGTGCCTTTGAGAGGATCGGTTTTGAGCAGACCGCCGAGTTCGAGGACACGACCCGTCTTCTTACGCAGTGAGAAGACGCCGTCTTCCAGCGTCGCCATCCCGGCGGAGTCGTAGCCTCGGTATTCGAGTCGATGAAGTCCTTCCAGCAAGAACGACGGTGCATCCCGATGGCCCACATACCCGACGATTCCACACATAGATCGATCCGCTTCCGGCTGAAAAGTTCGGTTCAAGATAACTGGGCAAAGAGGGGAGCAATCGCTGGTCTCGCCCCTCCACTACGGCCTGTTCACGGGTGAATTCTATGACGTAATTCGCCAGCGGGTAAATAGGGATCAGTCGGCGCACAATTCCGCATGTTGACCAAACACCACAAACCGGCTCAATCGTCGATGTGCTTTGGTCCAAGCGAGATCGGAACGAGGGAGGCTGTGGTTCTCCACTGCGACGATTCTTCAAAAAAAGTTCTTGAGAACCCCACACCTAACTGTTAATGTGTCGACCTATTCAGGATCAGGACTTCCTCATTCACGATAAGGGCGATTTTCATGGTTTCGATCTGGACCGTTCAAATTGAAAAGGCAACTGCGTTCTTCGGGTTCGATGAATCGCAGTTCTTCTATATGTCCTTTACCGGTCTGCTCGATCGCGGGAGCAAGAAGGCCAAACAGGCGATGGAACTGTTGCTCAACGGGGAGAGCATTGATCCCGTGATTGCTCAGACGGGAGCAAAAACCAGAGTCGCGCCCCTCGCGAACATTCAGTCGATCGCTGCGAAGAAACACTCTGACGCGATCAAGATCACCTATCTTCGTCCGGATAACGGCAAGCTCGATCACTTTGAATTTGTTTTGAAGGATGGGAAAGAACTGGAGAACGCGACAGTCTCTCTGGCTGCCGCCGTGAATCGACCAAGTCAGGTCACTCGTCAGGAAGTTTCTTTCCTGGAAGCCGCGACCGCGCCTGGAATTGTGATGGTCGTCGTCACGATTCTCTCACTGGCTGTCATCGCAACTGCTCGCGACCTGGCGGCTGGCAAAGCCATCGAGATCTCAGGACGTCGACAAGGCTTGAAACGCCTGCTCGTCACCATCGCGGAAACGCTCGGCGAAACGAATGCCTACATCGTCGGCGGGCTGCTGATCGCAGGGAGTATTGGATACCTGGTGATGCGAATCGTGAAACGTCCTGCTCAGGATGTGATTACGTTTGAGGCTGCGTAGGGTCCGCTGTGCGGACCAATAATCGACGCTGAGTGACTGACGTGTGTGATGACTTCCCAATGATGAGGACCTCGCCTTTTTTCAATCTCGCGAAAACAACGGTCCGCACAGAGGACCCTACGGGGAGGGAGTTGCTTCTGTGAAACAGAGAACGACGGCTAAGCCGCTGGCGGAGGTGTGGCTTTGGATGCGTCTGCCGGCTGGTTGGGCCCAGTCTTCGCCGAAGAGGTAGAGGTTACCACGTTTGTTTTTCCAGGCGGCGTTGGCGTTGGTGACCATCCAGGGGCGAAATTCTTCGCGGTTGCAGTCTTCAATCAACAGTTTCATGTAGCGGACGAAGATGCCTTTGAAGGCACCGCCGTCGCCGGAGCCTTCGGGTTGGAGGATGCGTTCTTCAGTGCGGCAGAGATGGTTCTTGGTCCATTGGGCGGTTTTGATGGCGTCGTCGAGATAGGTCTGGTCGTTGGTTTGTTGATAGAGGAGGACTGCGGCGCCGATGTAGGTTCCCTGGTTGTAGGTCAGGGAGAATTTCGCAACATGGTTATCGTTGCCCGCTTTGTCGCGGCCGATGCTGTCGAAGATTTTGCCCGTGCCGTCGGTGAGAGTTTTCTTCTGCCAGGCGAAGAGGCTCTTGGCTTTCTCGAGGTACGACGGGTCTTTCAGGAGGACTGAGAGGCGGACCGCGGCGATGACGGCGGGGGCGTTGAGGCAGGTATTTTTCGAGGTTCGTTCGTTGATCCAGTAAAGGCCGCCGCCGTATTTGTCGTCGAGGAAGTTATCGTAGACGAAATCGAAGCTCTCCTTGGCTTTGGTCAGGTAGCGCTCGTTGCTGGTGATCTTGTACGCGCGGGTGCAGGCGATGGCCCACCACATGATGTCGTCGTTGAATTTGTTTTTCGTCCAGTCTGGGTTATCGCGGACGAAGCCATCGTAGAGGTCGTCGATCTGCTGTTTGACTTTGGGATCGCCCGTGCGGTCGTACTGGTCCATGACGACGTCCCAGATCTGGGCGGTGAACCAGAAGTCGGCTTTTGTTTCGCCACGGAGGTCTTTGCGGACGACTTTCTCTTTCGCGTCCCAGAATGTTTTATTGAAGGCGTCGAAGGCTTCGTCGGCTTCTTTGGGAGTGACGGCGAAGCAGCGGGTTGCAGTTGTTGTGATCACAACCAGCAGGAGGAGGGGTTTGAAGAATCGGGAGGTCATCACAGGCAGGGTTCCAGGCAGGAGGACAAGGGAAGGCAGGAACTATGAATTAACACGAGACGGACCGGCTCGCTATTGGAAAACGGGTGAAATATTGATTGAAAGTTCAGGATCGTACCGTGAAATGTTTGCAGGGTGGTCGAGATCGAGAAATCCGAATGTGTCATTGTGTCTATGTCAAACGAGGCAAACGCTACCGTCGTCCCTGATAACATGGTACAACGGAAGTGTCAGATTTTGTCAGTGTCGTCTTGTTTTTGGACCTTCCGCGCGCGACAGTCTGGCGACCGCGTCTGCTCTCGCTAGAGAGAGTTCAACGATCTTCTTCCTACAAACCTTCGATGAGGCAAACCCGCTATGCAGCGCCCCGTTCTCTCCCTCCGCTCGCTCGTTCTTGTTCTGTCTGCACTGGTCATCACCAGCAGCGCGACCATCACCAATGCTGTTGCTCAAGAAGAGAAGAAAGAGGAATGGATCACTCTCTTCGATGGCAAGACCCTGGATGGCTGGGAGCAGATTGGTGGTAAAGGTAAGAGCAAGTGGGAAGTTGTCGATGGGGTCATCGTCGGTACCGGCGATGTTTCCATGCTCGTCAACACCACTGGTCCCTACAAGAATTTCAAGTACCGCGCTGAAGTCAAAATCAATGATAAAGGGAACTCAGGTCTGTACTTCCGCACGACCCGCCGACCGGGCTTCATGGATGGATACGAGGCGCAAATCAACAGCAGCCACACCGACCCGATCCGCACCGGATCGCTGTACGGCATGTGCCACATCTACAAAGAACTCGCCAAGCCAGACACCTGGATGACTTATGAAGTCGAAGTCAGCGACGACAAATGGCGTGGCCGGGACATGACTCGCATCAAGTTCTCCCTCGATGGTGAAGAACTGTATGAGTATTACGACTTCGACAAGACGTATGGCCCTGGCCACTTCGCGTTTCAACAACACGATCCAGGCAGCAAGGTTGAGATCCGCAAAGCGGAAGTGATGCCGCTGAAGGACTAAGCTTGATGCGATTCTGAATGTGTGCCACGTCTGTGTCAGCCGTGGAGATGGGCGCGTGATGCGCGACCGCACGGCCGACACGGCCGTGGCACACGGGGATTTGAACGAGATCGACTGCGTTATTCAATTCGCAGAGGTCCCTCATCCGACCTCGAAGACTCGGCCACCTTCTCCCCGGGGGAGAAGGGACAAAAGTAGAAGACGCCTGCGGGGAGTGAAAGCTTCTGCGGGCGTTTTTTGTTGCGCAGGGCATGGTTGTTCTCCTGGATCGAGTGTCGTTGGATTTAAAATGATCGGGACTATGTGGTCGTGCACTCCGCAGGGTCCCTCTATCTATACGGGAAAGTGTTGCGCATTTGGGGAGGTTTTGAGGTCGCTGGAAAGTGGGTTGCAGAGTGGGTGTTGGTGTAACGTGTTGGTGGGGTGAGGGTTGTTTTTAGACGGGGATTCGGTGGGGAGTTTTAAGACAGTCAGTCTGAGAATCAGTTTTTTGAACCGCGGAGGAGGGAGGATGTGAAGTTGATGTTCGTTGTGAAACTCGAAGAGCACTGGCACAGCCAGTGGCACCCTATGATTGAACCTGGGGCTGTTTGAATTGTCAGCTGGGGATGAGCAAACTCAATCGCGATTATGAAGTTGTCCCGCTGGTTCAGTTGCCGAATATGCCGGGAGTTCCGGTTTACTATTATCCTGGGGCAAGTCTGGAAGGCGGGAAAGGCGGATCGCTGTATCTGGTGAAGCCGGCATGCGGTCAGAACTGGGTGGGAGTTTTTGCGTATGGCGACTGTCATGGAATACAGATGGAAGACGGACCTTTCGCCGATGATCGGACAAATTATGTTTCCATCTTGAGTGATGGTTTGCTCTATCGTGTCGATGTCACCGAGCCTACCTGTTATTCCGTCGAGACCTATGTGAGGACCGGTTCTGCTGTTTATGACCCTGCGAGTGAACTTGTCATTCTGGTGAGTCGTGAATTTGTCGAGGTATTTCGAGAAGACATCAGGCTGTGGCGGATTGATGGCACGTTCTACGATCTTGATGAGATTCGTTTCAAAGGGGGACTTGTTTGTGTCACGGTGAATGCGTGTGGAAAGTGGTACTCACTTGGAATCGATCTCAAAAGTGGCGAGGTTCAGGAACGTTATGAGCTTTATGAAGAACCAGATGATGCTTACGAGTCTGAATATCAAGCGGGATGGCTTATCAAACTCTGGCGTCAACTTCGGTTGTGGTTTTGGCGTCGGAATGCATGAATTTGAAGAGTACTGGCACAGCCAGTGGCACCCGTCAGAGGTGAGAAATTCAAGAGGACTGGCGGAGCCAGTGGCAGTCGGGGTAATGTGGCAGTCGGGATTTGTCAGTGATCGCTTTGGCAGACGGAATCAGGAATGTTTTTCATCAATCGATTGGTGCAGGCTTGTGACTTCAAGAGACTCGATGATGTCATCCATGTGAGCGATCCGTTTTTATACGGCGAGTTGAGTCATGAATCGATTCCAGATTTGCTACAAAAACGCCGGACTTATTACATCGAAATCAATGCGAGTTTCAGACACTACTTTCATTTGAAAAAACAGCGATTCTTAAAAGCGAATCATCCTAATCCGATGTTGATGCTTATGGAAGACGGCCCTGAAGTCATCGCGGAGGCGACCGAAAGAATTCTCGAACAAAAGAGTGGCATACGAATTCTGATTGAACCCATTCTGATTCGTGATCTGATCTTTGCGTCGTTTGTTGCGACCTGGATCGATGAGATTGGTTTGCGGTATGGACGGGAGATTCCCATCACCGTCGATCTCCTGAGTTGCTTCAACCTTACGGGGCATTCCCATCTGCTGACGAAGAACCAGAGGTCTTTCCTGACCACTTTCTGGAAGTCGTATGTTGCGGGCAAGCACAAAACGATCCGTCAGTTGCTGAATCGCGACGCGGGAGATTATTGGAAGACGGAGAGTCTATGGAGTGAATACTCCTTATTCATTCCGAGGAGAAAGCGCGCTCATTTGTGTCTCTGTGACCAGACGATACTCTCTGCGTTTCGGGTTCGGAAATGGAGTCCAGCAATCGATGTCGTACGAAGTTCGACGAAGCTTGTTTATCTGGTTGGCGACGACAGTGTTTTGTGGCGATTAGCTGAGTGGGCACAGCTTGAGGATGGGCGTTACTTGAAGACTTGCGTCGAAACCCCGGTGAAGGTCCGATATCGGCAGATCTATTTTCGATTGACGATGGAAGGCCAGCGGATTTTGACAAGCGGGTTGAGTGGGGAAGATCGACTGACGCTATCGCCGATGATGGGGATGGCGTATTGAGAGTTTGAAGAAACTGGGGGTCAGCTAGTAATCCTGACCTCAGCCATCCGCCTGATTTTCCTCGGTGGAAAAGTACAATTTTGAGTCAGGAGCGTATTGATTACACAGGCAGGAATATCTGTGCCAACGTAGAAAGCATCGGAATGCTTTTCTGAATACAAGTAAGTGTTTATGATCGAAAGCCTTGCCCGAGCCAACCTGCCCTCCCTCTTTCTTCCCACCGGCTGAATCATGAGCGCATCTGAATCTGCCTCTGCTGGATCACTGTCTGCCAAAGCCAAGTCACGTCGTGTGTTGACCACGCGGGTGTTACTGGGGCTGATGTTGCTGATTCTTGTGCTGGGGGTGCGATTTGTGCTGCATCTGGTGCTGCCGCGGACTTATGACGCGCGGGGTGAGGTGCTGGAGATTGAGTTGCCGCCGAAGCAGCCGGAGTTTGAGGGGCTGTTTTATTGTCTGCGTGAGCAGCCGTTGGGGATCGTGGTATTGGGGACGGGGAATGGGGGGTGGTCGTACTGGGAAGAGAAGACGGCGACGCATTTATCGGAAGCGGGATTTGCGGTGATTGGCTGGGACTATCGCAAGTACGTGACGACGCGTGAGTTCGCGCATGATGATCTGATTGACGGATTCGTCGCGGCTGTCGAGGCGGTCTATGAGCGGACGGGGTGCGATCAGGATATTCCGATCTGGTATGGCGGGTGGTCGACCGGGGCGGAGCAATCAGTGGCAGCGGCATCGTCTCCGAGGCGTCCGGAGAACCTGATCGGCTTGTTGCTCGCGGCACCAGCGTCGCGTGGTCGATTTGGGCTGGAGACCAGCGACCTGTTGGGAGTTCTCCCCACCGGGCCCGACAGCTTTGCGATGACGGACATGGCGCCGGGGCTAGATGGTTTGCACGTGGCTCAGTTTGTCGCGGGGCTGGATCCGATGGGGGATGTTGCATGGCTGGAGGCGTTAAAGACTCCGTACCGACGATTCGAACTTCCCACTGCGCTGCATGATATGGGGGGCGCCGGGCCGGCCTTTCAAGGGCTCGTCGACGAGGCGATCCGCTGGAGTCTCGAGGGGACTCGCTTTGAGGGCAGGGTTGATTTCTGAATCGTTGCTGGACGACTTGCCGGAATCGTTCTGATCAATGACGACAGCGCGGTTCTTGCGCCCCCGGCTGATGATCGTCGTCAGGTCACGAAGGATGCCGGGCAGCGCCAGGCCGCCGGGTGAGGCGAGATAGCGGGCGGTCCAGACCGGGTCGAACTTGTTCTTATAGTTGCGCAGGCCTTCGAAGCTGTAATAGGATTCGCCATAACGGTAAATCAGCGAGGCGACCTGATTCCACAACGGCGAGCGCTTCCCACCTTCGATCCCCGAGAGGGGAGCCATGCCGAGGTGGAACCAGACATAGCCCTTCCCCTTCGCCCACATCAGCATTTCCGTGAAGAGAAAGTCCATGATGCCGCTGCGATCGTCGCCGATGTAGCGCATCAGATCGATGGCGATTTCTTCCGGATCATCGGTCATCCAGAGCGTCGCAAACGCATGGACGACGCCCTCTTTCTCGACGATCGCACAGGGGCTGCGTCGGAGATAGTCTTCGTCGAAGAAACCGAGAGAGAACCCTTTCTCCTTGCCATTTTTGGACTTCAGCCAGGCATCGGAGACGGACTTGAGTTGCGCCAGGTAAGGCGTGATTTCATGCGGTGCGAGGACTTTGAAGGTGAAACCTTGCTTGGTGTGTTTGTTGCGGGCGGTGCGGAAGTCCTGGCGTCGTTTGCCTTCGAGGTTGAAGTCCGCGAGCTTGACGCGGGCTTCTTCGCCGAGTTTGAGGAGGGAGAAGCCCTGGTCGACGTAAACACCCATGGTTTCTGCGGAGACTTGATAGAAGACGGGCCAGCCGTCGTAGCGGTCGACGAGGTCGCGGAACTGGCCGATGAGTTCGGGCCATTGTTCCTGAGGGCCGACCGGGTCACCCATGACGACCCAGCTGCGGCCTTTGACGGCGTACATGAGGAAGGACTCGCCAGTGGGGTGGAACAGGAGGGCTTTGTCTCGCAGGTAGACGAGGTTCGAGGCGGCTCTTCGCGACTTCGCGACAATCGGAGTGGCTTTGGAGATCTCATCGATCGTGGGAGCATGGGTTTCATCAACCCGTCCACTGCCCAGAAGCTTGCTCAAGCCGAAGACGAGCAACAAGAGGATCGCCCCCAGTTCGGCACGCAGGAAGCGGGAGGCGTGGCCATCGAATTCGAATTGCCACCAAAGCGCGTTGGAATAGTCAATGTGCTTATAGGCGAACAGTCCCAGGGAAATCGAGGAGATGACGACGACGGCGACCATCAGCATATACTGCGTCGTCCAGCTGGGGGTCATGATCGAGCCGACGCGGTAGAACTCGCGACGACAGGCCAGCAGGACGGTCAGCAAAAAGATGGAAGAGAAGGCTTCTTCGAAGTCGAGCCCTTTCATGAGTGAGAAGAGAGTTCCGGCGACGAGGAGGCCGACGGTGATCCACCAGGCGGCTCGCATGCGGCGCTGGAGAGGTCGCGCGAGGACGAGGAGGCAGGTGCCGGTCAGGCTGGAGAGAAAGTGGGAGGCTTCGACGGCTTGCAGGGGAAGAATGCCGACGAGGAATTCGAAGCGTTTTTCAAGGGCAGGGGTTGCACCGGAGAGGACGAGGATCGCACCCACCACGAGGGTTCCGAATGAGACGACGGTCGGGCCGATCATGCTCAAAGCAGACGAAATGCCTGCAGAGGCTTTGCTGACGGAACTGCGGAAGCCGGCGAGTTCGTAGACGGCGAGGGTCAACAGAGAGATCGCCAGCGGGATGATGAAGTACATCAGGCGGAAGGTGAGCAGCGTTGCGAGGAGCTGGTCGGGCTGGATGCCGGGGAGCTGGCTGATGACGACGAATTCGAAGACCCCCAGACCGCCGGGGATCTGGGTGACGCCCATGGCGAGAACGGCAAGGAGGAAGACTTCGGTGAAGTGGATGAAGTTGACGGGAGCGCCGGGGGGCAGGAGAACGTACAAGCAACCGGCGCAGGTCAGCATTTCTGCGACGGAGGCAAGCATCTGGTAAATCGTGGACGAGAGCGAGGGGAGCTTGAGTTCGAAGCTGCCGAGGGTGATGGGGGTGCGTCGCCAGGCGGTTAGGCCGAGCCAGAGGGCAACACCAGCGAGGATGGCGATACCCATCGGTCTGACGGACCAGGGGAGAGCGAGGGCTTGGGGCATCGCAATCGGATCCCAGGCGAAGAGGACGCCTGCGAGCGTGAGCAGGCCGATCCAGAACGTCGCACCAAGCATTGCGATGATGGCGACGATTTCTGTCGCGGAGTATCCCCATGAGCCGTAGAGGCGGGTGCGGATGGTCGAACCGCCGAGGAGCGGGCCGAAGTTATAGCTCATCGAATAGCCCAGAAACGAGACCATGGTGGTCTTGCCCCAGGAGAGATTCTTGCCGAGTTCGCGGTTGGCGAGCCATTCGTAGATGACGAGGATGCCGTAGTTGACGAGCGCGAGGGCGCCGCAGGCGAGGAGTTGCATCGGGGTGATGCGGGTGAGGCTTTCACGCAGTTGCTCGAGAGAGACGGAACTCAACTCCTTGCGGAGGAAGATGATCGCGACAATCAGAATTAAACAGGTCAAGCCGGGCATGACCCAGCGACGGAAGATTGTCGTACTAGCAATTCGTTGACTCATAGATTCGCCCGCAACAAGTCCCAGGACGTGGCATTAGCACCGATTTGAACTCAATCCAGCATCGTCCTGACGACAGTTTTGAGGCAGCCCGCCTCTTTGATCGGTTCGCCCTGATGCGAATCCTCGACGTTCTTTAACTCGTTGTTATGATCTTTCAAATCCCTGCAATTGTTTCCACCCCACATCGAAAGACGCCCATCGATGAGTATCCAGCCGTTTCAGAACTCCGGATTGAACCGTTATTCCTCTCGACTGACTCAACCGAAGACGGCTGGGGTGTCACAATCCATGCTTTATGCGGCGGGATTAAAAGATGACGACATGAGCAAGGGACAGGTCGGCATCGGGGCAGTGGCCTATGATGGTAACCCGTGCAATATGCATTTGTCACGTCTGAGTGACCTTTGTCGCGAATCCGTGATGAACGAAGGTTTACTCGGGATGCGATTTTCGACCATCGGGGTTTCCGATGGCATCGCGATGGGGACGGAGGGGATGTCGTTTTCTCTGCCGTCGCGGGACACCATCGCGGACTCGTTTGAGACGCAATCTTCCGCGTTTTATTACGATGGGCTCGTGATGCTGCCCGGATGCGACAAGAACATGCCGGGGTGTCTGATGGCGGCTGCCAGGTTGAATCGACCGACGTTGATCGTTTATGGCGGGACAATCAAGCCGGGGTGCTTGAACGGCAAGCCGCTGGATGTGGGGGACTCGAATGAGTCGTATCAGAAGTATGCCACGGGTCAGATTGATGACGAGCAACGTCGGGCGATTAACCGAAGTTCTTGTCCGGGACCGGGGGCGTGTGGGGGGATGTTCACGGCGAACACGATGGCGGTTGCGATGGAAGCGATGGGGATGACGCTGCCTTATTCGTCGTCGATCCCCGCTGAGGATGAGGCAAAGCCGAAGGAGTGTGCGAGCATCGGTTCGTCGATTAAATACCTGATGGAACACAATATCTGTGCGCTCGACATCATGACAAGAAAATCCATCGAGAACGCGATTGTAGCGATGATGGCGCTGGGTGGGTCGACCAACGGAATTCTGCACCTGCTCGCCGTCGCCCGTGCAGCAGAGATTCCCCTGACGTTGCAGGACTTCCAGGCCATTTCCGAGAAGACGCCGTTGATTGCGGACATGCGACCATCAGGGCGTTATGCGATGATCGATCTGCATAATGTCGGGGGAACGCCTGCTGTAATGAAGTATCTGCTGAAAGAAGGGATGCTGCACGGGGATTGTCTGACGGTGACCGGCAAGACGGTGGCCGAGAATCTGGCTGCTCTGCCGAATCTGAAGCCGGGACAGGATGTTGTCCGGTCGCTGGACAAGCCGATCAAGAAGACGGGGCATTTGCGGATTCTGTTCGGGAATCTCTCGCCGACGGGGGCGGTCGCTAAGATTACCGGAAAAGAAGGGGAAGTCTTTACAGGACCTGCGAAGGTCTACAACTGCGAAGAAGACATGCTCGCGGCGGTCCATAATAAGGAGATCGTGAAGGGGGATGTCGTCGTGATTCGTTACGAAGGTCCCACAGGTGGTCCGGGGATGCCGGAGATGCTGGCGCCGACGTCAGCGATCATGGCGACGGGACTGGGCAAGGACGTCGCGCTGATCACCGACGGTCGCTTCTCAGGAGCCAGCTACGGCTTTATCGTCGGCCACGTCACCCCAGAAGCCCAGATCTGTGGGCCGATCGCGCTGGTGCAGGTTGGGGATATGATCACGATCGATGCGATCAAGAACGAGATCGTGCTGCATGTCAGTGATGAAGAACTCGCGCGACGACAAAGCGAATGGGTGATGCCGCCGTTTCGGGTGACGAAGGGGGTGCTGGCGCGGTATATCCGGACGGTTAAGCAGGCGAATGAGGGGTGTGTGACGGATGAGTGAGGGGGGTTATTCAAGCGTGGCTTGAATAAGGAAGGACTTTGGAGCCATATTCAGGCCTGGCTTGAATATGGCTTTTGTTTTGGTCCATATTGCGGTGTGGGTTTAATATGGAACTCAGTTTGACATGAGAAATATTGTCACGATCTACGAATCCGACTTCGACACGCTGACCACCCTCTGGGAAGCGTCGGTGCGGGCGACGCATTTGTTTTTGTCCGAGGAGGATATTTTGGCTTTGCGGCCGTTGGTGCGGGGGACGTATTTGAAGGGGTGGAGCTGCGAGTTTATCAGGATCACGCAGGGGTGATTCTGGAGGGTTGTCGGTGGTAGGAGAGTCGATGGGGATGTCAAAAGAGATCTTTCCGCCGGTTGAAGTGAAGAAGGGGCTGCAAGCGGCCCAGATGATGGGATTCTGTGGATTCGGGGCCGCCGCGGCTGTTGGGGGAGCGCTGGGAGACATACGACTGGTCATCCTCATTGGGTTTGTATCCGCGCTTTTGGGGTGGGTTCGCTTTGCTTCGCCTTCACGACCTGCCACTGCGTGGAAACTTGTCTTCGTCTATGTTCTGATGACAGCTGTTTTTGTTTTTGCCTGGGAAATGATCTTTCCGCCACGCTTCAAGATGTCTGTGTGGTCGATGCAAGAGTTTTTTTATCCAGCCTATCTGTGCTGGATCTTTTTGGTTCTAGCACCATTGCCGTGGTTGATGTTGAGACCGCCGGTGTCGCGGATGGAGTTGCAGGGTGATTCGGCATCGAATGCGGATTGACGGTCCGCACAGCGGACCCTACGGGATCTGATTAGCGTGCATGGTCGCTTTGTGAACTTCGCAGAGGTCCCTCATCCGTCGGCGAAGCGCCGCCACCTTCTCCCCGGGGGAGAAGGGACATGAGGGAAGATAGTGTCAATTATCGCACTTGCATTTCCGGGTAGTAGCGTTCCTGCAGCATCGTGAGCATGCCGAGTTCTTCTAATTCCAGGAGGGTTTGGTCGAGTTCTTCCAAGTGGGGCCAGGCGGGGCGGGTGGCGATGGCGTCGTATTGGTAGGTGAAGGGGTCGGCGACGCCGAAGTCGGTTTTGGCGTTGTGTTTTTCGAGGATGTGAGTAAGGGCGTGGGTGTCGAAGACGACGGCCTGGAAGTTCTTAGATTTCAAGCCAGTGACGAGGTCGTCGATGTGGGCGACGGTGCGGATCTTTTCGATGCCGTTGCGTTGGAGGAGGCCGACGGAGGAGCTGTAGGCTTTGGTGCCGACTTTCATGCCTTGGAGTTGGTCGAGGCGTGAGTACATCGGGACGCGGTCGGCGGCGCGGTGGAAACGGACCCAGCTGTCGGCGACAGTGGTAACCATGAGCCAGCCGATGGCGACGGTGACGAGGCCGAGGATGCGGAGTTCTTTGGCGTTGGGGTCGACGCGGTCGTTTTTGATGTCGGTGGGGGCGCCGCCGAGCATGACCTGGAGGACGCGGAGGCTGGCGTCCCAGGTGTGTTCCCACCAGGGTTCACCTTCTTTGTGTTCCGTGAAGCGGGCCAAGATGGCGATGATCACGGTGATGGCGACCATGCCGAAGACGGGCGGGAGGATGATCAGGCAGCGTTCCCACAGCGGGACGGGGTCGACGAGCGGCGACATGACGGAGTAACCCGTCTTGAGGTACGGGTAGGAGAAGTCGATCCGCTGTTCGCGTTCGAGAGTAGGTGTGAGGCCAGCGAGGCCGACGTCGGCTTCGCCTTTTTCGAGGGTTTGGATGAGCGTTTCGAGGTCGGGGACCTCGGTGAATTCGCATTCCCAATTGCGCCGGTGGGCGACGGCGCGGAGGGCGTCGACTTCGAGGCCGGCATAACTGCCGTCGGGTTGGATGATGACGACCTGGTCGTAAGCATGAACGACGACGCGGACTTTGATGGGAGCGGGATGGGGCTGGCTGAATGCGGTGTTCTGGGAAACGAGAATAGCGAACGCGGCGATCAGGAGGTGAAGCGGAGATCGGGTGCGATTCGTCATTCGGGGCGGGCTTTCGTCCTCGTGGCGAAGGGTTGATTGGGTTGAGAAATCAACCACGCAGGATCATAGGCATGAGTTCTCAATTATTGCTAATGGGAAATTGCCCGTTTGAGAAATCGTGTGTATGAAAGTTGAAACTATCTCCTCAGACCCGTCGCCGTTACGATCGGTGTGAGAGGGTTGAGTTATTGTGAGGAGAAAAGGTTCAATGCGAATTCTGGCTGTTGTGATGGTATTAGTTGTGGGGCGGCTGGCGATTGGTGCGGAGACTAAGTCGCCAAATGTTATTTTCATTCTCGCGGATGATCTGGGGTATTCGGATCTGGGGTGTTATGGCGGGGAGATTGCGACGCCGGTGTTGGATGGGCTGGCCGCTAATGGGTTGCGTTATACGCAGTTTTATAACACGGCTCGTTGCTGGCCTTCACGGGCGGCTTTGATGACGGGGTATTATGCGCAGCAGGTGCATCGGGATGGGTTGCCGGGGTTTGGAGGCGGGAATGGAGGGAAGAATTCGCGTCCCGAGCGGGCGAGGTTGTTGCCGGAGTTTTTGAAGGGGAAGGACTATCGCTGTTATCACAGTGGGAAGTGGCATATCGACGGGAAGGTGCTGGAGGCGGGGTTTGATCGGTCGTTGGACATGCGCAATCAGGGGAACTTCTTCACGATGAAGGGGAACGCGATTGATGATGTGCCGGTGAAGGACGTGGATGAGTCGAAGCCGTATTACTCGACGATCGCGGTTGCGGATCATGCGATCGATTGTTTAACGGAGCATCAGGAAAAGTATGCCGACCAGCCATTTTTCAGTTACATCGCGTTCATTGCTCCTCACTTTCCGTTGCATGCGATGCCGGAGGATATTGCGCGGTATGAGGGTGCGTATGCGACGGGGTGGGACCAGTTGAGAGAGTCGCGCTATGCGAAGCAAAAAGGGCTGGGGTTGATGACGACATCTCTGTCGAAGTTGGAGGTCGAGGTTGGGCCGCCGTATCACTTTGCGGATGCGTTTGAAAAGCTGGGGCCGGGAGAAGTGAATCGTCCGTTGCCGTGGGTCGAACTGAATGAAGTCCAGCAGAGGTTCCAGGCGATGAAGATGGCGATTCATGCGGCGATGGTCGATCGAATGGATCGTGAGATCGGGCGGATCGTTGAGCAGTTGAAAACGACCGGGGAGTTGGAGAATACGTTGATCTTCTTTGCCTCGGACAATGGGGCGAGTGCGGAGATCATGGTTCGCGACGGGGGACATGATTCGAAGGCGGAGCCCGGGAGCCAGAAGAGTTACCTGTGCCTGGGCCCTGGATTTTCGAGTGCAGCGAATACGCCGTTTCGTCGGCATAAGACATGGGTGCATGAAGGAGGGATCAGCACGCCGCTGATTGTCCACTGGCCCAAAGGAATCAAGGCAAAGGGGGAGTTGCGTCATACGCCGTCGCATCTGATTGATATCGTGCCGACGGTGTTAGAGGTGGCCGGGGTGACGAAGCCGACGATGTGGAAGGGGGAAGCAATTCCCGTTGCGCCGGGGAAGAGTCTGGTGGAGTCGTTCAAGGAAGATGTCGTCATTGAGCGGGAGTCGTTGTGGTGGTTGCATGAGGGGAACCGGGCGGTCAGGCAGGGGGACTGGAAGCTGGTTGCTGCGAAGGGGGAGGAGTGGGAGCTGTATGATTTGTCGACGGATCGGGCGGAGACGAAGAATCTGGCGGGGGAGCAGCCGGAGAGGGTGAAGGAGCTGGAGGCGTTGTGGATGAAGCAGCGGGACGAGATTGTGGAGTCGGTGAAGAGGTCGAGGGGGGAGTAACGGTTGTTATCTCGCGAGTGATCGAGGATAAAAAGGATTCGTCGAGTCTGGCGTTTTGATGCGCGTTCGACTGGGGTCAGCTAACGATCCTGACCCCAGTCACCCGATTTTGAGGCCATCAGAGTTCAGATCACAGCTGTTGTCTCGCAATGCAAAGAAGCGGCTCACACGGAGGTTCGCCCTCCCGATAACAATCAACTTAATAGCAGAGAGAAGAAAGAATCATGGACAAGCAATACCGTCTCACGCCAGACCAGATGAAGTCGTTGATTGAAAGTACGCAGGGGTGTTTGGCGACGGATCGGATTACCGTTGATGGGGAGCTCGTTGGCTATATGCAGCGGGAAGAGCCGCTGAGTGAAAATGACTCGGGGTGGCGGTTCTTCGCGGGGGATGAGTCGGATCTGTATTTGCAGCTGCCGCAGAACCATGGGTTTCATACGCTGAATGCGATTTGCAATTACGATCCTGCGATCATTCCCTTCCTGGAATATGAAACGCCGTGTGCGTTTCTCCGGGCGGAGGAAGGGGATGAGTTTGACGAGGTCATGTATGATCCAAATGGCGATGACGAGTAAGCACGTTGCAATGTGTCAGGCGCCGGGTTGTCGAGCGCTGAGTTCTTCGACCTGATTTTTAAGTTGGTTGATTTCGCGTTGTTGCTGACGGTGCTGGACTCGTGCTCGTCGTCGGGCGCAGCCGAGTTCGGTGAAAGTGGTTGCGAGCAGGCAGGTGATGAGAAGCAGATTTGTGATGCGGCGCATAAAGGTGTCCGTGGGGGGGAGGGTCATCGAGCCTAGTCGATGTGCGTGGACGATATCTTGTTTGCGGATAGAAGGCGTCAGGGTTTTGACTGGTGGGGTGCGGTTTTGAAAAAGCTGCTCAGATGGGGGGCTGCATTTTATAATGGGTGAATGCGCTTCCTGTCGGGCGCGGCTCTGATGGGGCGTAAAAAAACGCCTGTCTGGTTAGACAGGCGTCGCTTGATTTCTGGTTGTTAGAAATGGATTACCAGCGTCGGTCCCAACGGTTGTCGAGGCGGTCGAAGCGTCGGTCCCAGTAACGGAATGTGCGGTTAATGCCGCGGTCGAGTTGGCGAAGATCTTGTCGAACGCCCCAGTACCCACGGACGGGCCCGCGATAGACAGGGCGACGGTATCGACCGCGATAAACGCGGGCTTCTTCTGTGTGGTTGATTCTTGCGGAGGCGGACGGATCAGCCACCGGCCTCACTGGTTCAGTCCCTGCAAAGAGGGTTGATGTTCCGATCAGGGCTGTTGCGATGGAGGTGAGGATCAGGTTGTTCATCTTCGTGTCCTTTCAAAACTAGACTGATGTAACGAAAGGACTACTTCGCAGCCGGCGTGCCAAAGCTGGGCAAATTGCGTATTCTCAGGGGTTAGCACGAAACCGTCGACATTTTTCGCTTGATGAGCGACCAATTTGCAGGGTCAATCAACGAAGAAAACCCCGGCCGAACAGCGTTCGGCAGGGGTTTTGAAGTGTGCAGATGATCTGCGAATTTTAGTACGTGAATTCGAGTCCGGCTGTCAGATACTTCAATTCCCACATGCGTCGTTCGATGTCGATGCTGGGGTTGATTGGCCAGGTGGTGTAGTTGACCGACTGGTAAGGACTTGTCACGTTGCCGATGACCATGTAACCGGCTGAGAGGACCAGATTGGCATCCTGCAACATGGTATCTTCGATGTAGGGCATCTCGCTGAAGATCTTCGCGTGCAGGTTGACGCTGGCATCCATGAAAGGTGAGGCATGGGTGCTGTTGTCAGTGTCTTCGAATCCGGACTGAGAGTTGATATCGAGCAGGTCGCTGTCCGAGATCAATTGGCCCGAGGTCGAGATGAAGTGGTTGTAGAACCCGAAGCCATCGAGCTTCGTTTGTTCATAGGTGACTGCAACGCCCCCGGTGACCTTCAACATCAGGCCAAAGTTATCGCTGCCCAGATCGAGTTGGAGACCGAGTTCAGGGCCAGCCATGAAGGCATCGGTCTGAGCACTCATTGATGCCTGGTAAGCTGAAGTCGGAACGAAGATGTCGCCATCATCGGAAACAAAGGTTCCATCGGGATCAGTTGGGTCAGTGATGATTTCACCGTCTAAAGGCGTTCCGGGAGGAACTTCGTCGGGAGTTCCATCGTCGATGACTCGATTTCGGAAGCGAACGATGAAGCTATACAAGTCCTGGAAGGCCGCCTGATCGGCGCCACTGCGGTTTTGGTAGGTGTACGAAGCACCGGAATCGAAACCGTTGAAATTGAATCCCTGTTTGAGGTTAATGTATCGAAGGCCCCAGACTGGCTTCAAGGAGTACCAGTCGCCCTTGTACCAGGGAGTACTTGAAGCCAGGAATCCTGCTCCATAGACCTGTTGATAGGACTTGAAGTCAAAGTATTGGTCGAAAGGAATAATGAATGCCTGTCCGGTCCCATCATTGACAGAGATACCTGGATTGAGTGCCGTCAAGGTGTATGGGAAGAGAAACTGTTCGATAACGTTGGCGTCATCGAAGGTTGAAAACGGTTCTGTTCCAGCGGTGAAGCTGCCGACGGTCTGGCTACCCCACCATCCGTTGAGCATGACGCCGGTGCCATCTTCGTTTTCCCAACCCCATTCGACTCGCAGTCCGGGAGCTCGCTCATTGCCGCCAACTAAGCTGCTGACGTTGCGAGGTCGGAAACCGAAATCGTTATCCAAGGCGACTGGCAGATCGCCATCGGAGACTTCAACTTCATCCTGAATACGAGGCATTGAGTTATAGTCAGGCCCGACTCCACCCTTGCCGCCATCGTACCCGAAGAGGGTATCGGGCATGTTGTCGTGGATGAAGTACATGTACTCCGCCTTGCCTTTGTAGGTTCGGCTGGCGTTCAATTTCTCGTTGAACCACAGACCTTTTTTATAGCTGGTCTGTTGTTGAGCGTACTGGTACTGCTCGACGCCTGGGTACGGGTGGAAGTTACCACCGGCGGCGACGGGAGGTGTCAGGACGTCAGGATTCTGGCTGTAGTGAGGCCCCATGCCGGGTCCCATGCCTGGAGGCATACCTGGTCCGGGAGCCATGAGTTCTGGTGGTGGCTGAACCGTGGGCTGGAAGGACGCCTGTTGAATCGCCTGTGAGGCATGGCTGTGACCGATCCACGACTCCCCGCTGGAGAAGCTGGCAGGAGACGCGACGTAGCCTGGGTAGCTCGGTTGGGCGTAGTAGCTCGCGTCAGGTGGAGAGGGCTGTTGTGCAAACGCATTGGAACCGGTCGCACACAAGAACATCGCGCCCATGACGGATGCAAGTGTTTGGCGTTTCCGCGTTTGGGTTTTTCCGTGACGCATGGTTGACTCTCATTGTCTTCGAGTGAGAACGCGACCGTTTTGGTGCGTGGAAGAGATGATCTGTCCCGTGTTATCGGACCTCCAGAGTGTTAAGCTGTAGCGATTATTCCGCATTTGACGGATTTTCCGACTGAATCGGTTGTGACGGTTATTCCTGCCTGGGGCAGTTTGTTTTCACGGCATTATAAGGAGGGGATTGGGGACGGGGCGTGTAAAACTTGCAGGGGGGAAACCGGTCTGAAAACTCGTGTCGACGTGGTTGATCCGGTCGTTTATGATTGACGTCGTATTATCAGACATTGTCTTATTACCAGACAGTTGCCTTGATCGCCGCCGGGCCAGGAAGTAGCCAGACGGGCGGCGATGAAGTGTACGCAAGGATGCCACTATGCTCGGGACAACGCTTTCGGCTGGCGACTATCTCCGCCGATTCGGCAGCGAATTGGATCGCGTCAGTAAAGATCAGATTCTGCTGTTGAGCGAACATCTGTATCAGGCGTACGAAAACGGCAAGTTCGTTTTCGTGTGCGGCAATGGCGGGAGCGGGTCGAATTCGTCGCATATCTGTGAGGACTTCGGAAAGAGCACGCTCGATCCCAAGGACTTCAACAATGACAGCCGCAAGCGTCTGAAGATTCTCAGCCTGACGGACAACACTCCGTACATTCTGGCATGGGGAAACGACGAAGGCTTCGATCGTATCTTCGTCGAGCAATTGAAGAACTTTGCTTCTCCGGGAGATCTGTTGATCTCGATCAGCGGTTCGGGCAATTCTGCGAACGTGCTCAAAGCCAACAGCTGGGCTCGCGAACACGGTCTGACGACCTGGGGTATTACGGGCTATACCGGCGGGAAGCTGATGCACGAAGCCGAGCATAACCTGCACGTCCCGCTGGACGACATGGGGATGGTGGAATGTATTCACCTGCTTGTGTTCCACTGGATTCTGAATGACATGTTCGCCCGTATCAATCAGGTTGGGCGCTGGTCAGAAGAGACCGAAGCCAAGACGTTGCCGATACGTCGGGCTGCTTAGACTGCTGATGGCAACAAAATAGGAAAAGCCGCGTTTCACTTAAGAGTGATGCGTGGCTTTTTTCGTGTTCGTTTGGGTGTTGAAGGTGAGTTGGGTTGACTTGGTTATGGAAGCGAATTGATGGTCCGCACAGCGGACCCTACGGGGAGTTGTGCGTATGGCACGGCTGGGGCAGTGGGGGAATGGACGTTTAATGCGCGATCGCACGGCTGGCACAGCCGTGGCACACGGGGAAAGTTTGATCGCCTGGGAGCAGGGGCATGGACTATACGAGACTTATGCGGCGCGGGAGTTTCGGATGGCCTGACGGTTGGCGAGTTGGACGGAGATGGCCAGGCAGATGGTGGCGAAGACGATGGTTGCTGTCACGCAGAGGGGCATACTGGGGAGACCGGGGGCAGAACCGGACGGGAGGCCGGGGAGCATGAGGCGTTGCAGGCCGGCGACGCCGTAGGTCATGGGATTGGCGAGCATGACCCATTTGAGCCAGCCGGCGCCTTCAGTCGGGAAAAAGGCGCCGGAAAGGAGCCACATCGGCATCAGGACGATGCTCATGACTGCGTGGAAGCCTTGAGTCGAATCCATCGGCCACGCCAGCAGGAAGCCGAGGGAGGTGAGGGCGAGGCCGAAGACGAAGATGAACGCGATCAATCCGATCACGGTGAGCGGGTCCATGGCTGGCAAGACTTGAGGGGCCATGCCGACGAGCCATAGCAGAGGCACGATGGCAACGAACAACGCGACCTGGATCATGGCGAGCATCGTGCCGCCGAGGACTTTTCCCAGGACGATCGAGGTCCGGGAGACGGGGGAGACGAGGACACCCTGAAGAAAGCCTTCTTTGCGATCCTCGATGATGGAGATCGTGGCAAAGATGGCTGTGAAGAGAAGAATGAGGGCGATCACGCCGGGGAAGAAATACTGTTGGTAGGTCAGGGTTTCCGGGGCCCAGGAGGGGACATCGAAGGACCCGCGCAGACCTGTGCCAAAGAGAATCCAGAAGACGATGGGCTGTCCAAGGGCGCCGATGAGGCGGGAACGCTGTCGGAAAAAGCGGGTCAGTTCACGGATGGCGAGCGTATAGACGGCGCTGCCTTGAATCGTCATGGCGTTCATGTCTGTCGTTACCCGGTTGGAAATCATTAGACTGAGAGACTATCCACGATACCGAATCTGCTTCGTCCACGCATCCAACTGGCTCTCAACTCATGTCGACTCCGAAATCTCCGCAGGCTGCCAGCCGTTTATTTCCAAGGCTGGGATTCGCGTTGCTGATCATGATTGCGATCATCGGGTATCTCGGGTATGCGATGAAGACGGATAGGAATCGCGGTGATCAGGCGGGCAGCGACGAGAAGTCCTCCGAGCGGCCTGGACCCGAGCCATTGCCGGTTGTGAACGCGATCGCGTATTCCCCTGAGCGAGCCCCGCGGCTGTCGAGTCGCATGAGGGATTGGAAGGGGTTGATTCGGGTTGATGTCACGCCGGCGAAGTTGGAGTCGTCATTGAGCATCGAGAAGGGCTGCGTTGTTTCCCGGTTCACGAGTACGGGAGACCGGGTGGAGACGATCCGTGATCGCTCGATGAGCAATGCGAGCCCCAAAATCGAGAATGGTGGCTTGTTCCTGGATGCGACCGATGTTCGGTATGGGGGCGATGTCGCGAGCAAGTCGACCTTGGATACTCCCCTTGGTCGCGCGGAGTCGCTGCTGGAGATCACGCCGCGGGAAGACGGAACGATCTGGGTTGGTGAGCATTGCTATCGTGGCAGTTTGCGTCTCCTGCTGGTGGATGGGAAGATCCGGATGGTCAATGTCGTCGGTCTGGAGGATTACATTGCCAGTGTCGTCGATAGCGAGATGCCAGCGACGTTTTCTCAACGGGGACGTCAGGCGCAGGCGATCGTGGCTCGAAGTTATGCCCTGTATCATCTTCTGACGGCTCCCCGAGAGGCGGTCAGCGATGTCAACGATACGACGCGCCATCAGCGGTATCTGGGTTATCAGTATCGTGGCAAGGACGGTCGCAAGTTTGCAGGGGAAACCAAATCCGGGCGTGCGATTGCAGATAGTACCCAAGGGATCATCTGCGTCCACCGGGGAGATGTGTTGCTGACTTACTTTTCAGCCTGTTGTGGTGGAACGAATAACCGACTGCCCGAGATGTATCGTGACTTTTCCTCGGCTTATCACCGCCAGAAGGATCCGTTTTGTCGAGATGCTCCCGTGTATCACTGGGTTGAGACTGTCAGCCAGGAGCGGTTTCTGGAGGAACTGCGTCGTGCTGAGCCGAAGCGAAACTGGGGAGCGGTCTTCCAAGGCATTCAGCGGAGCGGGTCTGGAGAGTCGGGCTCATTCGAGGTTGAACTGACTCCGGGGCGACGGCAATCCATCAGCGCGGAACGTCTGCAGCGACTCTTCTCGTTGCGCAGTTCTTTTCTGGATGTCGAAGCCAGGGATGGAGCGATTATCTTCAAAGGAGAGGGACACGGGCACAGCGTCGGGTTGTGTCAGTGGGGAGCCAATCTGGCGGGGCAGCAGGGGAAGTCGGCAGAGGAGATTCTGGATTTTTATTATGACGACATTGAGCTAATGCGATTGCCGGAGCAGGGTGAGTGAGAGAGTTTTAAGTCCCATGCGCGCTGGTCGTGTTTCTAGCGGCTTTGCCGTCCGTGTTGGGACAACCCGGACTACCCCGATCGTTTAAGAAATTGGGTTGGGATATCCCGGACGAACCCGTTTTTTAGACGAGATGCGGGTTATGTGGCGTGGCCGATTTCGTCGCCGTTGTAGTGTTCGTAGAAGAGCCAGCCGATTTCTTCGCTCAGGCGGGTGAGGTAGCTGCGTTTGAAGGTCGTGAGTGTTTCTTCGGATGTTGAGCGAGGGGCTCGGATCGGGTACTGCGAGATGAGTTCTTTGCTGTAGATGCTTTCGCCGTGGCCTTCTTCGTCCATTTCATAGACGGTGACGTAAGACTCGGAGCGTCCGCGGTAAAGGGTTGTGCTGCCTTCTTCGAACAGAGAGAACTTGCTCAGGTCGATGTAGACGACATAGGTTGTATCGAAGGCTTTGCCGATTTCTTCGGGGCGGTCCCAATCCTGATCGTGCGAATCGAGCCAGGCGCGGATCTGATCCGGGTTAATGACCTTGATCTTGTTCGAGACGAAGCGGAACGAAACGTATCGCGCGACCTCGTGAGCGATCTTCGGGTGGTTCCACTCGACTTCCTGAGGAGCATAAACCACGATGGCGACCGTCACGTCTTTGGCCGTCATGGACTTATGAGTCATCGTGTCGAAGTCTGGCTCGATACTGGGAGGGCCGCCGATGAGATAGGCCAGGGGGATGAAATAGTTGCAACCTGGCGAGATCATCATAGCTGTGACCAGCAAGGCCAGTTTCCAGCATGCAGGGGGTGTGAATCGTTGGAACATAGGGAACCTCGAAACGAGTGGCTTCGTTGTGAAGTGCATCGTGATGAACGGTTGGGGGAGGGAACCGAAGAACAAATCCGCGATCGCGTTAGTAGACTTCTTCGGTCATTTTGAAGTCGTAGAAGAGACGAGCGAGTTCGTCGCTGACTCGTGTGATGTACTTTTCCTGGAACGAACGCATGGACGACTGGTCGACTGAGACAGGATGGAGCTGCGGGTAGGTCGATGAGAATTCGTGCTGGAAGACGAGAAAGGCGTTCTTGTCTTTCTTCTCGCCACGGATTTCATACACGTACACATTGCCCAGGCAGTTTCCGCGGTACATGTTGGGACTGTTGGGTTCGCGGTAAGTAACCGATTCGAGGTCGACGTGAATGATGTAGTTGGCTTCAAATTTCTGAGCGATTTCCTGAGGCGAGTTCCAGACTCCTCCTAAGGATGAAAGCCAGCGATCGACATCTCTAGGGGGAATGGTTTCGATATCGCGGACACGGAAACGTCGGACGATGGATTCGACCAGGTCGTGGTCGATCGATGCATTTTCCTGACGAAGCATTTCCGGGACAGAGCAGACGACGACGACCTTCTTTTTGTCTTTACGCAGGTCGACGCCGGTACGTTGCTTGAACTGAGACTCGGCGACGGGGTCGCCCATGAGGAATTTGCCAGCCATGACAAACAGCGAACAGCCACTCATCTGAATGGACAGTATCATCAGCGCAATCACGCCGAGGCGTAGGGGCAGCCTGGATCTTGTCATGGGGGTTATTGCCGTCGAGGGGGGAGTTGGCCGAGGATGAATGAGGGCTCATTCATTTCGCGAGGCAGCAGAGTGTCGTCGCGAGTCGGTCAGAAAAGACTCACCGGGGAGGTGAGAAGATGTGAGGGATTGAGGTGAGGGGGTTTTAGTATTCGATTGACCGGTCCGGGAGAACATCAATGAACCGTGATCAGCGGGTTTTGCACATTTTGTAAGGATCGGGCTGAAGAGTGGGATGAGTGAATGACGAGGAGTGGTTGGATGGATGTCTCGGGACAATTGTCGGTCTTTTCCCTCGACAGAGATGTCACAGGGATGGACGGCAAGGGTCAAAGAATCTATATGGGTCAGATAGGTTTCGCGTCTTTCGAAATCTGTGCGCCATCAGGTGCTTTCGTGTCACTTAAACTCAAGATATTTCAGGAAATCGAGTTGCAGAGGCCCTCTGGCGCGGACATGATTGGTGAGTTGGCGCGCGTCGCGAGGAAGTCCCTTGTGAAACGAAGTTCACTCAGGTGATCCACGTTTCTGAAAATCTGATGAATTTTCAGCGCCCTTTTCCCCCTCCCAACCAATAATCAAAGGAGAGGGATGCTGGCGAGTCGACGGAAAAGTAGTCAACAGAATATCTTGCCTCTAATGCGATCGATCGGGCAGGTCACATGAATATTATTCTCGCATCCTCGGAAGCGGTTCCATTTGCTAAAACCGGGGGCCTTGCGGATGTGGCGACGAGTCTTTCGGAAGCGCTTGCCAACCTCGGTCATGATGTGACCCTTGTTCTCCCGCATTACCCGCAGGTCATGCCTCAAGGTCACAACGGCCGCTTCAAGATTCAGCCTTATGGACATCCGTTTGCGGTCAAGATTGGCAAGCGTCTGCAAACCGGGCGGTTCTTGTCTGCGAAGATGGTGGAGACATCGCTGTCGGTGGTCCTGATCGATCAACCCGACTATTACGACCGCCCTCAGCTGTACCTGCAGGATGGAACGGACTACGAAGACAACTGCGAGCGGTTCGTGTTTTTCAGTCGTGCGGTCGTTGAGTTGGCGCGACAGTTTACGACCCCACCGGATATCATTCATGCCAATGACTGGCAGACGGGTCTAGTGCCAGTCCTCGTCAGCGAAGAGCTGCGAAAAGATCCTCGTTTTGCGGGGGTGGCGTCCGTTCAGACGATTCACAACATCAACTATCAGGGGCGTTTCTGGCACTGGGATATGCCGTTGACCGGCCTCGATTGGAAGTACTTCAACTGGAAACAGATGGAGTTCTATGGCGAACTGAACCTCCTGAAGTCGGGCATCACGTTCGCGGACATGATCACCACGGTCAGTCCGACCTACGCCCGCGAAATTCAGACTCCGGAATATGGATGCGGCCTGGAAACGGTGTTGCGCAATCGACGTGAGTCGCTGGCCGGGATCTTGAACGGGGTTTCTCATGCCGACTGGAATCCTGCGACCGACTGGTTGATCGAATCCAATTACTCGCTCAAATCGATCGATGAAGGCAAGCCGATCTGCAAAGCGGATCTTCAGGAAACGATGAAGCTGCCTGTCCGGGATGATGTTCCAATCCTCGGCATGATTTCTCGCATGACTGATCAGAAGGGGTTTGATCTCATCATCGAAACCAGCGAACTGCTGATGAAGATGGATATCCAGCTTGTCTTCCTGGGGACGGGTGATCGACGTTACGAAACGTTCCTTGACGACCTCGCGGATCGTTATCCGGACAAGGTCGCGACTTACATCGGCTTCTCGGAAGAGGTCGCACACAAGATCGAAGCGGGTTCGGATATCTTCCTGATGCCGAGTCGATTCGAGCCATGTGGTCTCAATCAGATGTACTCGATGATTTACGGCACGGTGCCGATTGTGCACCGCGTGGGCGGGCTGGCGGATTCTGTCGTCAACGTCACGACCTCGACTCTGAGTGCGGGGACGGCCAACGGCTTCTCGTTTGATCATTACACGGGGTCGGCGTTCATCTTCACGGTGCAGGAAGCTCTCCGGGTCTTCGAGGACAAGCAGACGTGGCAGAAGATCGTGCAAAACGGAATGTCGACGGACTGGACCTGGAAACGCAGTGCCAATCAGTATGTCGATGTCTATCAGCGAGCCCTTGAAAAGATTCGCCCGACGCCCGCCTCTTCCGAAGTGTCTGAGAATCCTCCGTCAACAACTCCACCGACGACACCGGTTGATGTTCGTTAATGTTGCTGTTTGTTAAATGTGTCTGCCCTCGACGAGATGTCGAGGGCTTTTCTTTTCCCCGCCTGTCTTCCCGCTGTGACGCGTACTTCGCCTATGACTCAACCTGTGATGCGACAAGACCCGCTCACCGGCCACTGGGTCATCTTCTCGACGTCACGAGGCGATCGTCCGATCCGTCTGTCGAAGCCTGTTGCTGCGCCGAGCGTCGATCCTGCGGATGATCCCTTCGCTCCGGGAAACGAACATGAGACGCCGGGTGAATCGTACGCGATCCGACGCGATGGCTCGCAGCCAAATCATCCGGGATGGGATCTTCGCATTGTGCCGAACCGTTATCCGGCGGTTTCCACATTGGAGTCAGATGGTCTCGCCCAAGAGCCTGCTGCTTATGGTTATCACGAAGTGATCATTGAGACGCCGCGAGGTGAATCGATGTTTTCACGTTTGAGCATCATGGAAATCGCGGATGTCTTTGTCTCTGTGCAGCAGCGGATGATCGCGATGAAGAGTGATTCGCGATTGCGCTCACTGGCGTACTTCAAGAATGAAGGGGCCGCAGCGGGGGCTTCTTTGCCGCACGTACATTCGCAGTTGATGGGGCTGGAGTTTGTGCCACCATTTCTGCAGGCCGAGTTCGACGCGACGCACCGCTACTGGGAGGCCGAGGGCTCATCGAAGGGGCGGAACTGGTTTGAGTCGCTGCTCGATGCCGAGTTGTCAAATCAAAATGACTCGAGGATCGTTGATCGTTCGGTCGACCTGGTGTCGCTGTGCCCTTACGCGAGTCGGTATGCCTATGAAACGTGGTTTGTTCCGACGCGGCGAAATGCCTCGTACTTGAATGCGACGATCGAGGAGATCGAAGAACTCGCCCGTCAGGTTCACGGCGTTCTCAATTCTCTTATGAGCATCGTTCCCCACGTTCCTTACAACCTTGCGCTCCATACTGCACCGCTCGGTCTTGAAAAGGTGCCGCATTACCATTGGCATCTGGAACTCTATCCGCGAGTGAACGGACTGGCGGGGCTGGAATGTGGGTTTGGCTGCCATTTGAATACCGTCATGCCGGAGCAGGCGGCGAGCGCATTGCGGGTAGGGTCCGCTGTGCGGACCGTCAATCGAGTCGATTCCACAAACACACGTTAAACGGAACTTAGCAGGCGGTCGACGATCCTGCTGTTGAACGTCGATTGATGGTCCGCACAGCGGACCCTACGGGTGTTTATTCCAGCGCGAATGTGACGTCGCCGGACTTAACGATGGTGCTGTCTGGTAGTTGTCGGGCATCGAGACGGACGAGGAGGCGGTGAGCGCCGCTGCCGGCTTTGCCCGTCAGGAGTGTGGCGGGTTGGCCGTCGACCGTGGTTGCTTTGGCTTCGACGGGTTGGCCATCAATCCAGCCGGCGGCAGTCGAGGTTCCCAGGACGGTGAAGGTGACGGCTTTGTCTTCCGTTGTGGTGAAGCCGGTTCGCAGGTAGACGTGGACCAGGCTGACGTGAGCGGGGATGACAGTCAGTTCCTGCAGCGTCTTGCGAGGGAGACCGCCGTTGACTAGAGAGAGGACCGGGTTCCAGCCTTTGGTCAGCGTCCCGTCGATGATCTGTGGGCCGTTGTTCTGCTCGACGACATGGCTGCCGGCGAGGACTTCGTAAACGCGACCGACACCGCCGCGGCTGGAATCGAAGTCACCTGGTTTGCCGAGTTTGGAGAGGAACGCGATCAGGTCGACCTGGTCCTGCATCTTGAGTCGATCGACAACACCGACGGGCATCAGCGATGAGCCGTTGCTTTTCTCGAGGATCTCACGGGTCGGGATGTTGATGAGTTTGTTGTCAGCGGTGCGAATGGTTGTCTGCGCCTCGGTGGCTTTGACTTCGATCCCGGTGACGACTTGACCATCTTCGGTCACGAGGACGACCGAGTGATACCCTTCCTTGACCTTGGCGTTGGGATTGAAGATCGACTCGACGAGATAGTCGACGGGAGCCGAGGCTCCTAAGCTCGTCATATCGGGACCGACTTTGCCGCCGACACCGCCGATTGCGTGGCAGTTGGCGCAGGCGAGTTCTTTCATGCGGTAAATCTGCTCGCCGTGATAAGCATCGCCGGTTTCGGTGATCGCTTTGACATACTCGGCGATCCGTTCGGGGGTCAGGCTCTCCGGTGTCATCAGTTGACCAGACAGCGGCAGCAGGGCGGCGGTCAGTTCTGGTTCGTTGCGTCCTTCGGAAGCAACACGCAAGCCTGCTCTGGCGACGAGTTCGGTCATGCCGCTGTCCGGGAGTTTCGACGCAATCAGTATGCCCGCATCTTTCTTCACGAGCATCGAACGCCAGAGGGCTTGCGCGGCTTCTTCGCTTTCAATCGTCTTCATGGCTGCGAAGAGAGTCGGGAGGGCGCGTCCCAGATCGACAGCAGCGATGGCGTTGAGGACGTCGGTGCGGAGGGGTTCGGTCTTGATCGTTGTTGCCAGCGCGAACAGCTGTTCGTTAGCAGAAGGCTTTTGAATCTGGCGCAACGCCATCAGGGATGCGCGACGAGCTTCGAGCGTCGCCTTTTCATCGGAGGCCACTTTGACGAGTGCAGCGGTGGCTCCTCCGAGCTTCCATTGTCCGATCAGTTCCGCTGCAGACGTACGAACGGCATCGTTGTCGGAGGCCACCAAGGCAACAATCTTGTCGTGCCCAGCGGGCTTGGCGCCGCGAGTTCGATCGGCGTCCAACAGTGATTTCAGAACACGAACGCGTGCTTCCGTCGCGAAGTCACCATCAACCGCGCGATTGAACAACTCCGTCAGCTGTTCCTGACTTCCGGCTTTGCCCAGCAGTTCGATCCAAGGCCCTGCACCATTGCTTTCGATCTTGTGGGTCGCGAGGTATTGTCCGAGGAGTTGAGCGGAGACGTTGGGATTGATCGAGGTCAGCAGGTACTGCAGGTGGGCGGGCTTGATCTTGTTGAGGGCATCATCCTTGGCGAGTTCTGTCGTCAATGGTGTGGAGGCTTCGTTGACGGTTAGCCAGAGGCCGTATTCGATGAAACGGTCCATCGGGTGATCGAGGGCCGCGAGGGCCAGTAAACCGGCGTCTGCGGTTGCGAGTTGACCGAGGGCGCGGACGGCTTCGAGGCGGACGCGGGGATAGGGATCATTGACCGCTTTGCCCAGCAGGTCCATCGCGCGAGAGACGGTGATCGGTTTGTCGACATCGGTGTTCGGGCCGGTCCAGTGACTGAGGACACGAACCGAGGCAGTGCGGACGCCGTCGACCTTTGAGGCGAGCAGTTTCGCCAGGAGGTCTTCGTTGGCGAGGTCGACGGATTCGTGCAGCCAGAGAGCCGCTAAGCGGGCTTCGTCGGTTGTCAGTGAGGATGTCCACTTTGGCAACATGGAGACTGTCTGATCGCGTCGGGAGACGAGCTGGGCCTGTGACTGCTCGCGGGTGTAACGGTCGGCCGAGGTGAGGTTGTTGAAGAGATCGCTGAGGCTGGCTTTTGTCAGGTCGACGTTCTCCTTTTTCTTGGCACCCTTCCAGCTGACGCGCCAGATCCGGCCGTGCCAGCGGTCGCGTCGTGCATCGCGGAAGTCGACTTCGCCGTGGTTGATGATCGGGTTCGACCAGTCAGCGATGTAGAGTGCCCCATCGGGTCCCTGTTTGACATCGATCGGACGGAATGATGTCGCCGACGTTCGCATCAGGTCGTCTTCCTGCTTCGTGACGAAACCGGCGTTATCTTCTTCAAAGCTGAACCGGACGACGCGGTTGGCGCGGAAGTCACAGGTGATCATCGAGCCTTGCCAGTCTTTCGGAAACGAATCGCCGTAGAGGATCTCTGCCGAGGCGAACTTCGGCCAACGTCCCGGGCTGATGAGTTCGAGTTGACGGGCGGCGCCAGGAGTTGGGTGGAACATTGCGCCGGGGAAGGTGTAGGCGACGCCGTTACCCCCTGCTCCGTCGGTCAGGAAGGAGTTGCCGAATTGATCGAACTGGTGGCCCCACGAATTCCACAGGCCACGGAAGACGATCTCCATGCGGAGCGCATCGGGTTGGAAGCGGAACCCGCCGCCGGCTTTGAGACGAACGACGCCGTGAGGGGTTTCGGTATCGGTGCGGGTGTAGACCGACTGGTTCATGTAGATTCGTCCGTCGTAGCCACGGACGAGTGTGTGCAGGTTGTGGTGCGTATCTTCGGTTCCAAAGCCCGAGAGGACGCGGGTCCGTTCATCCGCGACGCCGTCGTTATTGGTGTCTTTGAGATAAAGCAGGTCGGTACTCTGGGCGACGTAAACTCCCTCCCCATTCGTGGTCGGCAGGACGCCCGTCGGGATGAGCAGTTCGTCGGCGAAGACGGTGGATTTGTCGGAGACGCCGTCGTTGTCGGTGTCTTCGAGGACGATCACTTTATCGGGACGGGACTGGCCGACTTCGATCATGGGATAGGCTTCTGAGCTGACGACCCAGAGGCGGCCTTTGGCATCAAAGTTCATATGAATCGGCTTGTTCAGCTGAGGATTCTCGGCCCAGAGTTTGACCTCGAGCTCGTTGTTCATCGTGAACTCGGGATGTGGCTGTGGGGTGAACTTGGCGAATTTTGATTCGGTGCGTGGCTTGGGTTGTTCGACGTCCGCAGACTTGAGGGTCCGCAGTTTGGCGATGATGATTTCTTCGTCAGCGATGAGGGCCTCGTATTGAGGCAGCTCGACAGCGTTCTGGCCTTGTTCGTGTTTACGGAAGCCGAGGACGTAGGCCATGTTCGAGGGGCGCGTGCGGTGGAACCACCATTCGTTTTTCCGGACGATGACTTGACGCAGCGCGTCGGCCTGGAGGCTGGCCTGCCAGGTTTTGGCATCGAGGTTCAAGCCCTGACAGATCAATTCTGCAGCTTTTTTGAAGCCCGCCTCGTTCAGGTGAATCGGGTCCTGGTGAAAGTGGCCATCATTGGGAATCTGACCGAGATCGATGAAGGGGGCGTTGTGGGCATTCGCAATGCGATGAATCACCCGACGGTAATTCGCGAGGTCTTCATGCTCCCCTGCCCCATCGGCTCGCCAGGAAATTGGGGACAGAAAGACGAAGCGGACCTCAGGGTTGATGCGTTTGGTTTCTGCGATCAGCTTTTGAAACTGGTCTGCGAAGGTCTTGGTGTCGTCTCCGCCAAGTTCAAGGTAGCTGGCCATGCCGTAGCCGAAGATGACGAGGGTCGGTTTGACGAGTTCGATCTGCGCGAGGAGTTGCTTCCAGCCTTCGTCAGCGGGCTCGTTCCCTGCTTGTCGCAGGCTGAGACCGAAACGGGAATCGCCGACGGGGGTATCGGCATTCCAGCCGAGGTTGCGGAACTTGAGGTTCTTCTCAGGAGACGATGCCGTGAGGGCCAGTTCGATCCAGCCGGAGTATTGTTCCTGCTCGATGAGGGCATCGCCGATGAGGGCTATGGTTTCGGAATCTCGCAGTGTCAGCGAGGGTTCTTCAGCAAAACTGGTGTTCGCAGTGAAGCTCGTCAGCGAAAGTGCAAGAACGAAAACGCTGACCGACAGGCGCTGCAGAAAAGTCATAGAAGTCTGCTCCCAGGGGAACTTGCGGAATTTCATCGGCTCAAAAGATACGTAAGACTTCGTTTATGTTAATTAGAGATGATCTCCTTGCCAACGGGCTGGACGCAATAGATTTCAAAACAAACTGTTTGAACTCTCATGATCCTTTTGAGACGATTTTGCGTTTGATGGCAATCTCGTGTCTGAATACTCACCGGAATTTTTCCCATGTCGACAGAAATCGAAGCAACCATCCCTCGCGAACAAACCCTCACCACGATCACGCGCGATGAACTCGTCGCCCGGTACGCTGCGGGTGAGCGTAAGTTTCCTCACGTCGATCTCAGCAGCGTTGATCTGCATAACCTCGACCTCAACGGGATCGACCTGAGCGGGTCCTGCCTGCGCAAAGCCAAGCTGTTCAATACGAACCTTGAAAAAGCGATCCTCAACGACTGCGATCTGTCGAATGTGTTTCTCTCAGCGACAAAGCTGAGCGGGGTGATGGCGCGTCGCGCGAACTTTCAGAGCTGCAGAGCTGATAAGGTGGTCTGGAAAGACATCGAGTTCGATAAGTGTCGCTTCGACCACGCCGTCTTTACGTCGAGCCAGTTGACCGGGATCAGCTTTCGGACAGCAGGGATGCTGAACGTCGATTTCTCGAACGCGAAGCTGGAAGACATTCGCTTCTTCGGGGCTTTCCTCAATGGATCGACCTGGAACAAGGCAGAGCTGTCTCACTGCCGCTTCAACAATGCCCGACTGGAGTCAGCGGACTTCGGATCCGCAGTCATCAACAATGGGAAGTTCGAAGCGGCTTTGGCGAAGGCTTCCAACTGGACCGGCGCCAAGCTGACGCTGTGTGACTTCCCGGACACGCAGCTGCAAAGCGCTAACTTCACACAGATGACCTTCGATCGCGGGTCTTTCAACGGAGCCGACTTGACGGCCGCCCGGTTTGAAGAAGCGGTCTTCACGAAAGGTCGGTTCCAACGGGCCAACCTGACGCAGGCGAGCTTCGTCAAGGCTCAATTGAACGGAACGCTACTGCAACAGGCGAACCTGAACCGGGTCAACCTGAGTGCAGCCGATTTGAAGGGTGTCAACTTCGATGGGGCCGACCTATCGATGGCGGACGTCATCGATACTCATGTGGATGATGCCACGACATTCGTGACGACGAAGACCATTGGCGTCGACTTCGGCACGAACTGGGCCCTGCGTCAACGAGTCACCGATGCGGCTCACCAGCTGACGATCCGGCAGTTCTGCAAGCGTCATCCGATGTTGGGAAATCTGTGGTGGATGTTCCTGGGATGTGGCAAGCGGAATTACCTGCTGGTCTTCTGGGGAATCGCGTTCGTCCTGCTGTTTGCGGGGCTGATGGCAGTCAGTCCGGAATCGTTCAGCTTTGCGAATAAGAACCCGACGTTCCTGGATCACTGCATGAACAGCCTGGCGCTGTTCGTCACGCTGGACTTCGGAGTCGATCGTGGAGTTGACACGTACGGACGATGTGTCATGCTCACGCAGATGCTGCTGAGTTATCTCATGCTGGGCTTCATGGCCAGCTTGTTCTCGAGCATCTTCCCAAAATCGCCTGAGTAGTGACGCCACAGCCGTGGCAGCAGGGTGATCATTGACCTGATTCGACTCCGAGACCACCTTCCATGCCGCCACTGTCTTCGTCGCAACTGGAAGAATACCTGGAGAAGAATCAGGTTGATCTCGCGACGATGACGCTGGAAGAATTTCGTGTCTGGTTGTCGTATCGTATCGAAGACGCCTCTCGTCAAGAAATGTTTCGACAGCGATTAGTCATCCGCGACCTGCTTCACCGCAACCGTCGCGCGATGACTTATCGTATGAATCGGCTCCGCGCCGCGGAGGAAGCCTATCACGCTGCGCCGGAATCGGCCGAGATTGATGCCCTCAAGGCTCAACTCGAAAACCTCGACAAAGCCGTGACCGGTTTAGCGGCTGCGGTCGCAAGAAACGATGCGTCCGCAGAGAAACTCGCCGAGTTTCAACAGCGACAGCAGGATGCCACCTCTCGCTATGAAACGCTGATGAAGGCCAGCGTAGCTGCGAAGAAACTCGCGGCTGCGAGATCGTCCTACGAGAAATTCCGGCATGACATCGGCCTTGAAGATGCAGAAGCCGCTTTGGAACGCTTTGGGAAAGAACGGGGCTTGCAGTCGAGCAGTTCCGGCGACCGTTACGAAGAAGTCTCGCGACGGGAGACCATCGAGTTCATTGCCCCCGCGGTTTCGAAGACGCCGACCTCCTGCGAAGTACTCAACGGCGCGACCCTCGGCTGTGCCCGTGGCGAACTCGATCAGATTGTCGTGACACGCCGCTCAGACGACGATTTCTATGATGTGCTCGCGATCGTCGAAGCCAAACGTAACATCAACGATATCGCGCATGGCTTTCGCATGCGTCAGGAGAATCTTGCTTGGTTCTGTGGCGTGGAAGGGGGATATGACCCGCAACTCTACCGCACTGACCAATTCCCGGACGGCCACTTTAAAGGGGTCGTCACTCACCAACAGGCCGGGCAAACTTACCGATTCAACCAACGTTCATTTGACTTGTTCGCACGGACGGACGCCTCACAACCACATCTCGAACGCCTCTTCTTCGTCACCGAACCCCGGCGCCTCATTGGCTGCACGGCTGATGAACTCGGGCGAATTCTTTATGTCGCGTCGACCGATGTATCGTTCGACATCACCAAAGAGAAGTCGGTCAAAGCGTTTTGGAAGCGGGTCAAAGATATTGTCGAACCGATGCAAAGCCTGGACGTGCTGAAGCTGTATCTGGCATCGGGGCAGGCGGGAAATATTTTGTTCGCCAAGAATTGAGCTGGAGAAACAAAAAACCGCAGCTCGAATTGCTTCGAGCTGCGGTGTCCTGAATTCGGATTCAGGCTATCGGGATCAGCGGCGTCCGAAGAGATCGGAGGGGCTGGTAAGGCGTGGAACGGCGGGACGAGGAGCAGATGGGTGAGGAGTCGTGAAACGAGGATCGTACTTGTTGTTGTCCCAGTTGCGATCGTTCCAGTGGTTGTTGTTGTCTGGTCGGCGATCAGGAAAGTGGTCGCCGGGTTTGTTGGTTTGAATCGGGTAAGGGTAAGGCTGGATACGAATCGGCCCTGAGGGGTGAGAAATGTGTCCAGGTTTATTGGGAACCGTCCATGAACCTGGCAGGGCTTGTTTGCGTGGGATGCGGTCAAACATCGCACGGCAGCCAGGTTTTTCCGATTCAAGTCGGAACTGGGCGGAGAATTGTCTTGTCGCTGTTGGGGCAAAAGCTGGTCCTGCGATCGGAGTGAATGTGACCCAGGCGTAAGTCAGACCGACACCCGGACGGTAAAACTCGACGGCAGCATCGCGATTCGGGCCAACAGCGGCTTTGGCTTGTTCCATGACAGCCATCGACGTCAGGTTGAAGACGCGAAAGCCATCATCGCTCATCCGAAGAAGAACATCTCCCGGTTGAAGACGACCCACTGCCGAGTAACCGGGGATCAAACCCGTCACTTCCAGTCCGTAGCCGTCGGCCTGAGCATAAACGCCCAGCAGCATCCCGGAAGTGACATTGGAGTAGGGATCGTTGTGATAGTGATTTTGGCCATAGCCAGCTGCCTGAGCGCGACCGACACCCAAGGCCATCACGACAACAAGAAAAGGGATTATGGAAGGTTTCATGGCAGCAACTCGATCTGAGGGAATGTTTTATGAAGAACCAGTTGAATGAATTCATTCAACTGTTGATGACATTCCCTAATCGCAGTTGCAGTGCCGGTCACAGCGTTACGAATACGATTCGTTCGTAAAGAATTACCAGACAAACGTTTATCGCAAAATACTATTAAAAGACGACCGCAAGCAGCGCCGTCACAATGAACAAATCGAGTGTCGCGATGACACCAGTTCGACAACAGTTTTTAACTTTCGTCGAAGTGCCCCGTCTTCAGAAACCGGGCCGTTGCTTCGAGCGGAGTGGAATCATAGATCAGAAACGCGTGCATCATGCGAATGACCATGACATCCTTTGCACCGTCCAGCAGAGCGCTTTTTAGACTGACAGTGCCATCGTCGTCACCGGGAACGCGACTGGAGATGCCGAACGGTGTTCCCATCGCGCCTGCGATAATGCCAAATTCGATCTTCGGGACCCCTAGCTTCGTTACATACGAATCGGGCCCCGTCAGGAGTTGTGGTCCGACTGGTCCGACCATTTCCGGGATGAGGGGTGCGTTTTGTAACTGATCCGCGAGCTCGGCGCCATGGTTGGGAGTTCCGAGCATGACGAGGCGTTTGACGCGAGGATCAAGCGGCTCGTCCGTCAGGGCTGCCCGGCTGACGAGTCCTCCCAGGCTATGGGCCACGACATGAATCGGGTTGTCGCTGACCTGTGTTGCGATGACCTCACGTAATCCCTGGGCAGCGGTATCGATATCGACCAGGGTACTGGGGTAGTTAAAGCAGACGACTCGGTAGCCGTTCTTCTCTAAGGAGTTCGCGAAGTGCTCCATGCCGAGGCTGCTTCGGCCGAGTCCGTGCAGCAGGATGACGGTTTCGCGATCGGCATCGCTTGTGGGAAGCTGAGGATTGATGGCTGCAAGTCTGGCAAGGCAGTCTTCTCGCGTGCCGGTGGTTTCGACGCGATAGAACTCGTCGATCAGGCGAAACTGGTCGTTGCGAACGTCTTTCTGGATACGCCAGCCGGCCTGTTCGCGGAGGTCAAGCCAATGCTGAAGAACTCCAATCGTCTTGGTACGCGCCAGGACTCGGGATTGCCGGTAACGCTCTGCAGTCAGAGTCTCACCTTCATCGGCCTGCGAAATACGACAGAAACAGGCCAGGGCAAACAGAAACCATACAATTCGCATCAAGTCATTTCCTGCTGGGATTCGTTGCAGGGATTATAGGCATTACGACGCCAGATCCAACGTCAATCTTCAGAACAGGACGGTTCGGTACGCGAGGTGCGTCTGAGTGTTTTGTGGTCTGAAAAACAGGCGAAAACCGGGCGTTTTGTTGAGTTTTCACCTCATTGAGGTCCACATCGACGCGGGAAAGCATCATCACTGGTCGCCCACTGCCCCGGGAGAATCCCATGAGAACGAACATCATCGCAACCTGTCTGTTTGTGTTGGCTGTCAGTCAGACAACCTCAGTCTTCGCTGAGACGTGGGCATTTCGCCGTAGCTATTTCAGCCACATTGCTTCGGCCGCCGACTACGACAATCCAGACTTGCCTCAATCACGCACCCCGTATCGGGCGCCTTACATTCCTGAGACACCGGGCTTTTATGTTCGTGGCGGTTTCCGATTCAATTCGACGATCCTGCGCAATGGAAACAGTACGGACCGAACATTTCGTAACGAAGGTTTTGTAGAGTTCATTCGCTGATCAGAGATCTATCTGAAACGGCAAGTACCTATGGGGTAGAATCCAGAATATTGGAAAAAGAGTAGTTTCACTGTACACCCCGTTTCGGGGCTGTGCGAATTAGCACTTTGGCTTGCACACAAAACAATTTGCGCCGTTAATGTTTTATGCAACATATTTAAAACAAACGCCTTACGAAGACAGCAATTTGCACATGTGCGCGTAAAAAATCAAAGTAACAACTAGTAGTACGCACACTATTGGACAAGCATCTCATGCTCACTGAGAGAGCAACACTCTCCTGTCAATGCAACGGCACGTGTACCGATGTGTGCGAATAATTCTAGCAAGTCTGATATGTTCGTCCGCCGATAGCCAACATGTCGAGATACGCCGATCTTCACATCGCTTCTTGTTAGGGCCGCTTCCATGTCAACTGATTTCCGACTCTACGTTTGCGACCGAAATCTTTCAGTCGCCCAGTCCTTCGCTTACGCGATTCAAGCCAACACGTCGTTCCGTGTCGCCGGGACAGAAAGCGATGGGCAACACCTCGTCGACCAGTTGAAGACACAACCTTGCGACCTCCTGATCTCTGATATCAATCTCGGTTCGATCGATCTCTTTGCTGCCACCGAGAAGCTGCGAGCTCAAGGGATTCAGCCGAAGATCGTTGTCTTGACGGACACCCATGCCGACCACCATCTGGCCCAATCGGTCCGGATGGGATACGACGGGTATCTGCTCAAAACCGATCCACTCGCGACGATCCTAGACAACCTGCGCCGGATTGCCCGAAATCGATCTGTCTATCCACACGAAGGGGAAAACAAGGTCTACTTTTTCGATGCCAAGCATGACCGCTATAAGCTTCGCCCGAGCCGACGCTGGATGGATCTTTCCATGCGTCAGGTGGAAGTTCTGAAGCAACTAGCGATCGGACACAGCGTCAAGGAAATTGCCAAGACCATGCATCTGTCGCCAAAGTCAGTCGACAGCCACAAGTATCGAATCATGCACAAACTGAATATCCATGACCGCGTTGAGCTGGCGAGATTCGCAATCCGTCACCAGCTCATCGAGCCTTAAGACTTTCGTGCATGTTGAAGTTTCTTCCTAGCATCGATACAAAAGCCAGCAAGACTCAACCTTCAGACAATTTGAATTCGGCCTGGTCTGTCCTCCATGACCACCTTGATGACTGCTTAAAAGATATGAGGACACCAGGGCTGCCGATGCCAACGGAACAGGCGATCGATTGCGATGACGGACTTTTCATCGCCGTGCAATAAACCGCTTCTCCAGAGTTCATAGGCGGAGACTCCGCCGAGGTAGAGCGCACCGATTTCTCGAGGCGTCATGTGAAGTTGTGCATCACGTGATGTTGGCTGGCAGGCTGCAACTCCCGATTCATCGACACTCAGGAGAAAACGCCCGGTATTCCAGGGGCATTGATCATCCTGACATTCGATGACGAGTTGCCCGGATGAAGAGTAATGACGTGCTAAGAGGGCCGCAGGCAGGTCGACCGGACGTAGCCAGAGTGAATCCTGCTTCGAGAGTTCCCAGCGTCGGGATTCGATTGTGCGTGGCACAACGATCGAGTCGACTGGCTGATTCCAATACGAGATAAGCACCGTCAGATCGATGTTCAACAGGTAGTCCCAGAGCGCGAGCTCTGCCTGGTCATTGACGGCGATGATCTCGACCAGATGCAGCTCGAGTGAACCGTAACCATTGGGCAGGCGGTGATAGTAGATGGCATAGGCTTCAGGCTGGCCGGCGCGGCTCAAGACGGCATGACGAAACGGCGTGGCGCCTTGCCTGCCCTGTGGCGGGTCAGCGAGGATGCGGAACTCCCACCAGTTGGCAGTCCTGGAAAGCATGCCGGGGATGCGAGGGCGTGCGCGATCATAGATCCCCGGCAGAACGTCCCGGGCTTGTGCGGTGTTGACCATCTCGATCGAAACGTCGGGGCTCGATTGAAGATTCATCTTGGCGAACGGCTTGAGGATCCTGGCTGCCTGATGGTAGGACGCGACACCATAACCATAGCGCGGATAAATATGCCCCTCCGAAGCCCACAGCCCCGCCATCAGATCCCCACGCTCGCGGGCTTCTTCGAAGTGAGAGGTCATGAGCTTCGTGAGGATGCCGCGGCGCCTGTGTGTCGGCGCGACGGTGACCTGCGAAACCCCTGAGAGAGGGATGACGTTTCCGGGGACGGTCAGCTCGATCGGATAGGCATTGAATGTCGCGACGACTTTGCCGTTATCGATCGCCCCCCGCATCCGAGAGACTTCCATGTTCTTTCGGGATCGAGGTCGCTGAACGTCACTGATCTCAATTCCGCAGGCGAGCTCCATGACATCCAGATAGGCATCGACTTCATCATCTCGGATCGGGCGAAATTCTAAGCTCATGGGGTGGTCTCCTGAACGCATGGAAGACTTAGCCGACACGAACATCGGCTGAAGGTTCGTCAGGTAGTGTGATCATGATTCGGTATTCGGGCAAGTTTCGCTCGCGGGAGAAGCGGACTGTTGTCTCAGCGGGCAGATTTGACTGGAGTTTCTGCAGATTCCAACGCTTGGCATAGCGTTCGCAATCAGGTCCTTCCTCCGAGCTTTACTCCTGCGAGAAAGGAATGCGCTATGTCGACTCAAACGATCAAAGAATTTCAGAAGTTCCATGACGTCATGGAAAAGTTCGATTCCGCAATGCTGGTCAGCCGGACGCTTGATGGTGAGCTGAGATCACGTCCGATGGTCATTGCGAAAGTAGAAAACGATTGCCGCCTGTGGTTCATCACCAACCTATATTCGGGGAAGGTGGAAGAATTCCTGGAAGATCCACATGTGAATGTCGCCCTGCAGAATGGGAGCCAGTATGTATCACTGAGTGGTGAAGCGACGATTGACCGTAATCGCGCCAAGGTGGAAGAGTTCTGGAATGAATCGTGGAAGACCTGGTTCCCGGGTGGTAAGGAAGATCCTGAACTGGCCCTCATCTGCGTCGAGCCGGACCAGGGGCAGTATTGGGACAACAGTGGGACGAGCGGAATGAAGTATCTTTATGAAGCCAGCAAGGCCTATTTCAGTGGCACGAAGCCGGAAATTGACGAAGATATTCATGGCAGCGTCGACTTTCGCGAACCTCTGACGTAAACAGATTCAGGACGCTGCCTGCGAGGATGCGTCTTCATGTTACGCTGGTGTGTTAATAACCCCATCCAGACGGTCTTGATCGTCTGGATGTTTTTTTATGCCATGATGGGCGTGCACGAATTGGGGCATGTCCTGGCGGCGTGGGCGACGGGCGGGACAGTCCAAACCGTTATTTGGACTCCATGGTCGATTTCACGGACTGATGTGGATCCGAACCCTTCTCCGCTGGTTGTGGCCGCTGCGGGGCCATTTGTTGGGGCAATATTGCCGTTGCTTTTCGATGCGGCATGTTGGTCCTGGAACGTAAGCTTACGCCTTTTTCTGGGGAGTTTTGCAGCGTTCTGCCTGCTTGCTAATGGGCTTTATATCGGGATTGGATCGTTTGATGGCGTTGGGGACTGCCGAGATCTACTAGCCAATGGGGCGGAGACTTGGCATTTGTGGTGTTTTGGCGGGGTTTGTACGGCAGGCGGAATCTGGCGTTTGCATGGGGTCGATCTGGCCTGGCTGCAGCAGAGGCAGAACCGAACTGAGGACGCGTGATTTCGGCGCTATAATCTGCGCGGGTTGTGTAAATACGGCGGGCGAATACAGGTCGACTCTTGTCATTCTTGGCTTCTCGGACGAAACTATCCGTATCACGTCACTACTGCGCGAATCGTGCGCCCGCGCTTCCGTATCGCGTTCTACGCCGGTTCGTTTGCGCCGATCCGAGACGATCAACGTCTTTGAGCAACGCCTTTCAAGATGGGAACAGCATGGCTTACACCTGGTTGGATCGACTTGTCGATGAGGGACTCATTACCGCGGATCAGCTCGCGGAAGCAGAAGACGTTGCTAAAAACTCCCGAGGCCAGATCGAGCAGGCGCTTTTACGACTGGGCTACGTCGATCAGGCCACGATCGCTAAATACCAGGCTCGCGAATTTGGCTATGAGTTCATCGATCTGGATGAAGTCGAAATCCCGACGTACATCATTGATCAAGTACCAGAATCGGTGGCCCGCGAGAACTCGGTGATCCCGCTGGAAACCCAGGGAGAATCACTCGTTGTGGCGGTCCATGATCCGATGAATTTCGAGGTTCTCGAAAAGCTGCGGTTCATTTTGAATAAAGACATCAAGGTCGCGATGGCGTCCAAGGAGTCGATCGTCAATGCAATTAACCGTCACTACGGGCAAAACGAGTCCGAGTCGGTCGATTCGATGATCTCGGAGTTCACCGAAACCCAGATCGACTTCACCGAGTCGGAACTTTCGGAAGCGGAAGCCGAGGCGGATGCGGACGATTCGTCACCCGTTGTACGCCTGGTCAACCTGGTCATCAGTGAAGCAGTGAAGCTGCGAGCCAGCGATATTCACATTGAGCCCTTTGAAGACCGTGTCCGGATTCGGTACCGGATTGACGGAGCCCTTGTTGAGCGCGACAGCCCGCCTCGCCGATTGCTGGGGCCGCTGGTTTCGCGGATCAAGGTTATGGGCGGCATCGACATCGCTGAGAAGCGCCGGCCACAGGACGGTCGAGTGAAAACACGCATCGGAGGAAAAGAATTTGACCTGCGAGTCAGTATCCTGCCGACCAACCACGGCCAAGCGATCGTCATGCGGATTCTCGATCGGGACAACATTAAGATCGGGATTCGAAACCTCGGCTTTAGTGAGGAAAATTACAAGCGGTTCCAAACCATCATCCGTCGTCCGAACGGAATCTTTCTGGTGACAGGGCCAACGGGATCGGGAAAAACGACGACACTGTATTCGGCACTCGGGGAAATGAACCGACCTGATCGGAAGATCATTACTGCAGAAGACCCGATCGAGTACACCTTGCCAGGGATCAATCAGTGCGAAGTGCGTCACAAGATCGGGCTGAACTTCTCGCGGATTATTCGGGCGATGCTTCGTCAGGCTCCGAATATCATCCTGGTCGGAGAAATTCGTGATACCGAGACGGCGGACATGGCAATTCAAGCTTCTTTAACTGGACACTTAGTTTTCAGTACTCTTCACACGAATGACGCGCCCGGTGCTGTGACACGATTGATTGACATGGGTGTTCAGCCGTTCCTGGTCGCTTCGTCGATTATGGCGGTGCTGGCCCAGCGTCTGGTACGGGTGGTCTGTCCGAAATGCAAGTATCCTTATGAGCCAGATCCCTCTGAAATTGCTGAGTTTATGCTCACAGAAACTCAGCTCGAAACTGCTCAGGCGCATCGCGGGAAGGGTTGCAACCACTGTCAGCACACAGGGTATCGTGGACGTAAAGCCTGTCACGAGCTGATGGTTATGAATTCCACCATCCGTGAAATGGCCTTCAACAGCGAGCCAACTCAGAACATTCGTCGACAGGCGCGCCTGTTCGGGATGAAGACCCTGGTGGAGGATGCCGTCGACAAGGCATTGGCGGGAGTGACCACATTGTCAGAGGCCTATAAGCTGAAGACCGGCGGTCACTAGGCGCACGGGCGACCATATCCGCGTGACGTCGCAGGATGGGAAATCTTCCCGAATCGTTTGCCATTTTGTCGGGAGATGTCTCATAATGAGACGTCAGCCCAACTCACGTCGTGATTTTTCTCTCATAATTTTTCCTCACGACGGGACATGCAGCCTGACTTCGCGGTGCCAAATTCCTTTGCCGGTCATTTCGTTTGCCGGTCACATGTGGTCAACTCGGCCTCGACCACCGTTCCACATCACCTGATCTCACATCTTTTGAATTCGACCAACACCAGGAACACTTCACCAGGGCGTCATAGGAACTCGAGTTTCTTCCGGGCAGATTTCATTCGTCTTGTTCGATTTTTCACTGGATCTGCTTGTGCACGAGCGATGCGTTCGTGACATTGGACAGGCGTTGATCTCCAGCGAAAACATTTCCTGCTGATTTGTCGGCGGAAGTGATTCCGAGCAGGGTTCCTCTCGCGGTACGTTCTGGCTTGTCGACCGACTTCTTCGTTCGTCACCTTGGAAAGATCTCGCATGGCCTTTGTGCAAATCGACAAACTTCTCGAGACCGTGGTCAAAGAGAAAGTCAGCGACCTTCATATTACCACCGGACAACCTCCTGTCGTCCGAATGGGTGGGCGGATGGTTCGTCTGGAGACCAAGTCCCTGGAAGCGGAAGATACCGTTGCGCTGATGAAGTCGATCACGCCTGAGCGGAATCAACAAGAACTTCAGGAGATGGGCGGAACAGACTTCGGGTTTGCCTTCGGCGATAAGGCCCGCTTCCGTGTGGCTGTGTTTAAACAACGTGGCCACATCGGGATGGTCTTAAGACGGATTCCCAACGAGTTCCTTACATTCGAGCAGCTCGGCTTGCCTCCCGTTTGCCAAGAACTTCTGCACCGTCCACGGGGCCTGTTTCTGGTGACGGGACCAACAGGTTCGGGCAAGACGACGTCACTGGCATCGATGATGAACTTCATCAACGACACGATGGACCACCACGTCATTACGCTCGAAGACCCGATCGAGTATTACCACAAACACAAAAAGTCGACCTTCAACCAGCGCGAAATCGGCGTCGATGTGCCGGACTTCCCGGAAGCCCTTCGTCGTGCTCTGCGTATGGACCCGGACGTCATTCTCGTGGGGGAAATGCGGGACCTGGCGACCATCTCAGCGGCGATTACCGCAGCGGAAACGGGTCACGTGGTGTTCGGAACGCTGCACACCACCGGTGCCCAGGGTACTGTTGACCGTATTATCGACGTGTTTCCCACCAGCCAGCAGGACCAGATCCGGACCCAGTTGGCGAATGCTATCATCGGCATCCTGTCGCAGGCCCTTCTCCCCAAGAAACCCAAGGGGCTGGTGGCGGCCTATGAGATGCTGGTCGTGACGCCTGCCATCGCGAACCTGATTCGCGAAGCCAAAACATTCCGTATTAACTCGATGATTCAGACCGGACGTAAGTTCGGAATGCAGCTTCTCGATGATGCCCTCTTCAATCTCTGGAAGAACGGGCTCTGCGAGGAGAAAGATGTCATGTTCAAGTCCAACAATCCGGGCGAACTGAAGGCGAAGATTGCAGCCGCCAAACGTGGTCTCCTGGATGAAGAGGAGGAAGAAGACGACGAGGAGGAGGAAGAGGACGACGAATAAGAAACATTGCTCCCTCGCGGAGCGGCGTCGGTCGGAAATCGTCAAGACAACATCATGGTGTGCGGCTCGCGGTTGCGGGCCCATGTCATACAAACCAGTCATCAGTCATTTCTTAAACCCTGTGGTGTAGACCCGGGCGGAATTCATCCGCCCTTCCAGGAACGGTTGAAACGATGGCCAAAATGCGGCTTGGCAAAATTCTCGTTGAGCTTGGTTATCTGACGGATGACCAACTGTGGGACGTTCTGGAAGAACAGAAGCAGTCTCCCGGTCAGCTCATCGGCCAGGTCGCGATCCGTATGGGTCTGGTGACGGATGCCCAGGTCACCGAAGGTCTCGCTGAGCAGCACGGGATGCCTGTCGTCAAGCTGCTCGATACGAACATTCCGCCCAAGGTGCTCGAAATGGTTCCGCAGACCATGGCGAGTATCTACAAGATCGTTCCGATCTCCCTCAAAGACGGGGTCATGACGGTCGCGATGGCGGACCCGAACAACGTCGCGGCTCTCGATGATCTGCGAAACTTCCTTGGTGTCGATGTGCGTGGTGCCGTTTCGACGCTGGAAGACGTCGAGAGGAAGATTGAGCAGATCTACGCCAACACGGATGACAGCATCGAAGAAGTCATCAACTCGATGGCAGATGCTTACGGGAGCGATGACAAGAAAAAAGCGCACGACATCGGCGACATGGAAGCGATGGCTGACGCGGCTCCAATCCGCAAGCTGCTGAACATGGTTCTGCTGCTGGCGATCAAGGATCAGGCGAGCGACATTCACTTCGAACCATTTGAAGATGAGTTCAAAATCCGCGTCAAAGCAGACGGCGTGTTGTACGAAATGGTTCCTCCGCCTCGACACCTGGCCAATGCGATCGTCAGCCGGATCAAGGTCATGTCGGATCTTGATATCGCTGAGCGTCGTCTGCCTCAGGACGGTCGGATCGAGCTCAACGTCGGCGGTAACCCTGTCGATCTGCGGGTCTCGGTCCTGCCGACGATGCACGGCGAGTCTGTCGTCATGCGGGTTCTCGACCGGACCGTCATCCAGCTGGACCTCAATAAGATCGGGATGGATCCGTCGATCCTGGCCAAGTTCCGACGTATGCTCAAACTGCCTAACGGCATTGTGCTCGTGACGGGACCAACGGGATCTGGCAAGACGACGACTCTGTACTCGGCACTCAACGAGCTGAATGATATTGAAACCAAGGTCATCACGACCGAGGACCCGATTGAATACGACATTGACGGCCTGATCCAGGTTCCCGTCAATTCCGACATTGATGTCACGTTCGCGAACGTGCTGCGTGCCATCCTGCGTCATGATCCGGACAAAATCCTGATCGGCGAGATTCGCGACCTGGAAACGGCCCAGATCGCTGTTCAAAGCGCACTGACCGGTCACCTTGTGTTCTCGACACTGCACACGAACGACGCCCCTTCTGCCATCACACGGATGCGGGATATGGGTGTGCCGAGCTTCTTGATCACGGCGACCGTGATGGGCATTCAGGCTCAGCGACTCGTGCGAAAGATCTGTACCGAATGTCGAACCGACTTCAATCCTTCTGACGAACTGCTTCTCGAGCTCCAACTGCCGGTCGAGCAGGCCCGTCAGTACAGCTTCTACTACGGTCGTGGCTGCGAGCGATGCAACAACTCCGGTTACAAAGGGCGAACGGGGATTTACGAGCTGCTCGAAGTCAGCGACGACATCCGCGACCTGGTTTCGAACAACTCGTCCGTCGATGAAATCCGCAACATGGCCCGCAGCCAGGGAATGACCACCCTGCGTGAATCGGGCCTGAAGCTGATCTTCGATGGCGTCAGCACGATCGATGAGGTCGTGCGTGAGACCGTCATGGAAGACGGGGATTAAGAGAACATTGACGAAGAGAAGATCGACGCTGTGCCTGGTTTCATACAGGACACAGCAAAAACACATCATAGATTCATTTTTACGGACCATTATCTCGGATCGATTCATCCTGATCCTGGAACCTGGCCCTGGGCCTGAAGACGGAGATACGCGGCATGCCAACATACATGTACGAAGCCATGGATAACACCGGGCTTGAGGTCAAGGAAACGATCGATGCGACTTCGGAAGCCGAAGCCCAGTCGAAGATCCGTGAGAAGGGCTTTTTCGTCACCAAGATTCAGGAAAAGACGAAAGCGGCCAAGAAGAAAAAAGACAAGAACGCACCCGCGAAAGTTCAAACTCCTCAGAAAAAGAAGACTTTTGCCCTCGGGAAAGTCAAAGCCAAGCAGCTGTGTACGTTCACGCGACAGCTGTCGACGCTGCAGGACGCCGGTCTGCCGATTCTGCGAAGTCTTCGCATTCTGGAAGGTCAGTCTAAACCAGGACCTTTGAAGAACTCGCTCATCGGGGTCATTGATGACGTCGAGTCTGGAAACACGCTGTCAGAAGCTATGGCCAAACAGCCCAAAGCCTTCGACAACCTGTACGTCAACATGGTGAAAGCCGGTGAAGCGGGGGGAGCTCTTGAAGTCATTCTCCAGCGTCTAGCCGAGTTCAAAGAAAAAGCTCAGTCGCTGAAACGAAAAGTTCAGGGGGCCATGATTTACCCGGTCGCGGTCCTTTCGGTCGCGACGTTGATCGTGGGCTTCATCATGGTGTTCATCATTCCGAAGTTCAAAGAAATTTTTGCGGACTTCGGCGTCGAACTGCCTCAGATGACGTTGGCGCTGATTGCCTGTTCGGACTTCGTCGCCCGCTACTTCTATCTGTTCCCGCTGGTACCGCTGGTCGGGTGGATCTCGATCAAGATTATCCGGAAGAACAAAACTGGTGCCTGGGTTCTCGACTGGCTTATGCTCAAGATTCCGATCATGGGCCAGATTCTCAAGAAGTCAACGACTTCGCGAACCTGTCGAACATTAGGAACACTGATTGCCTCAGGGGTGCCGATCCTGGAGGCGCTGTCGATCTCGAGAGACACCGCCGGAAATGCGGTCTTCAAAGATGCGTTCGATCACATCTATGCCGCCATCCGCGAAGGGGAATCGATGGCGACTCCTCTGCGTGAGACGAAGATCGTCGACGACATGGTCGTCAACATGGTCGACGTCGGCGAAGAGACCGGTGCCCTCGATACAATGCTCTACAAAGTGGCTGACGTGTACGACGAAGAAGTTGAAGTTCTCGTCGAATCGCTGATCAGCATGCTCGAACCGATCATGGTCGTCGTGCTCGGTTTGATCGTCGGATTTATTGTCATCGCGTTGTTCCTTCCCCTCGTGAAGCTGCTCAACGACCTGTCGTAAGTCACTTCAAAATCCCCGTCCTCCGTCAATCCTGGCGGAGGGCGACATCGGGCCACCGATTCCAAGTCCACACTCACTTCCAGCCCCTCTATCAGAAGGGTGATGATCATGTTCCAGACAAACGAAGCCAAGAACATCCCGTCTACGCATTCCCGAGCAGCTTTTACGCTGGTGGAACTGCTGGTGACGATCAGCATTATTGCGATCCTGGCGTCGCTGCTTTTAGCGGGTGTCTCATCTGCCAGAAATGCAGCGATCAATGCGAGCGTGAAGAGCGAACTCTCAGCGATCGAGTCCGCATTGGAAAGCTTTCGTGCGGAGTTTGGAACCTACCCGCCAAGCAAGATCACACTGTATGAACAAGCCGCAGACTGGGATCCTCGCAGTAAATCGCTGATTCGATCGATGTGGCCCAAGTATGATTTCTCGGATCGACCGGCTGGGAAAAGCATCTTCGATGATAACGGCAACGGCGATTTAACTGACGATCCCGTTGATGATTCGTATGTTCTTTCGCCAGCTGAGTGTCTTGTTTTCTTTCTGGCTGGTCCGATCAAAAACGTCGGTACAGTGAGTGCTCCGATTTATCAGCCATTGGGGTTTTCAGCGAATCCTGCTGATCCGTTCGATCGGTCGAGTCAGAATCGTAAGAAGAACTTCTTTGAATTCGATACGGCACGTTTTATTGAAGGAGAGGCCACGCCGGACGGTTTTCCTGCCTATCTGGACAAGTACCCCGGCCAGTCGAAACCAATTGCGTACTTCAGCTCTTATGAAGGTGCAGGATACGAACCATCGGAAGCCGTCGAAGCTGGTATGAAGGATGTCTACCGGCAAGCGTGGTCATTCGATGCCTCACTCGCGTTTTCTCCTTCGCGTTATCCCAATACGCCCTGGAAAGAAAAGACCTTCCAGCTCATTTCGCCAGGACGTGATGGTGAGTACGGCCAGGGTGGCTATTACCGGGAAGGTTTCGCAAAGCCAACCATTGACCCGGCCATCGGGACGGAATGGGACACATTCATCAACGGGCGAACCAATGACGTTGATAACCTGACCAACTTTGTCAGCGGTCAACTCAAGTAGTTTCGTTCTATCGCGTTGCACTTCACGTCTTTCGACAGGCGGAATCCTATGATCTCCAACTCATCAACATCAAAATGCCAATCGACGGCCGGCTTCTCGCTCATCGAGTTGATGGTGGCGATTAGTATCATGGCCATTCTGGCTGGAATCATCGGCGGTGCGTTGTTTCGCATGAGTACCGTTGCCAAAGTCCGTGCCACACAGACGACGCTCTTGAAAGTTGACGCGGTTCTCAAGCAGCGTCAAAAAGCAGTTGCGCGGACTTCAGTTGCTCAGTCCTCCTCGACCGCCCTGGCGAATATGACTTCCGATAACATTCGCGCCTATAAGGAAGAATTCCGACGCTGGTTCCCTCAACTGCCCGGAGAAGCCCCGCAGCTTGATCCTGCCAAATACAACCTCCCTGGTGAGATTCTCTATGCCACGATCTCGAAAGGGGCCACGATCGGCAGTGATGAAGTACAGGGAGCAGAGTTCAATGCCAGCGAACTCGGGGATGCCGATAACGACGGGCTGCCTGAGATTATTGATGCCTGGGGAAATCCGATTCAGTTCTATCGCTGGCCAACGCGATTGATTCGGCCTGAGGGAGGCTTAACGGACGTGAATGCCAAAGGCATTCTCACCTTGATCATGACGAACATACCGACTAGCGATCTCTTGAATCGCGATCCTGACAATCCACTTGATCTGGATATGCGATACAAGACGCGTGGAGGCGGCGTGATGACCCTGGATCAACTCGAAATGGCCTACCACACGATGCACCACCGTGATGCGACCTCTGGCAATGAAGACATGAAGGGGACGTATCACATGCTCTTAGTGATTTCTCCCGGGCCAGATGGGGATACGGGTTTGGAGCCACTCGTTGACACAAATGGAAACGGGATTTTTGAAGACACTGAGTTATCGGATTATCGCACTCGACGCGGGCATCTTGCGATGCCTCGTGCGGAAGTTTTCGCTGATCCGCTCAATAGCGTCATGAACGATAATGTCACCAATCTCAACATTGAGGTGAAGTGATGAGAAAAACACAACTTCAACGAACGATCCCTGGGAATCGACGTGGCTTTACGCTCGTCGAACTCCTGGTCACGATCAGCATCTTCGTCATTCTTCTGGCGATCACGGCTTCGGCGTTCAACGTCGGCCAGGATCGCGAGAAGATCACTGGTGCTGCCCGCCAGATCCAGTCAGCGGTGGAAGGAGCGCGCAGCCGGGCGTTCAAATTACAGCGACCGATTGGCCTGCGATTCAACATCGATCCCAGTGATCCGACCGTCAGCCCGTCGATGATCTACGTTCAACAACTGGAGCCGATTCGCGGGAAGCTGGATGTCAGAGGGCCGTCGCTGGTGGATGATGGCGGTGGTAACTATGTTCCAGACCGCTACGGCTGTAGTGAGATTAAGATCTGGTCCATCAATCAGCCTCCTGATGACAGTCGACCGCCAGACGGCGATTACGACAATGATGGGATCGATGATGATGGCGACGGTAATGGCGATGGCTACTATGACAGCATTGGCGGCCAAGGCGATATGGGCCTGTTGGAAGTTGCGAAAAATTCAGGGCTGTTGACTCCTGGAGTGACAATCCGAATCCGTGGTGGCAGCACTGATTACGGTGAATACACGATCGTTTCGAGAAACCTGGAGGCCTACAACGATCTCACAACCGGAGATCCAGCAGACCACGCTCCTGTCACCTACACGGATTCGTTTTCGCCGTCAACGGGTCGATTTTTCATCTTCCCACGCTTTCATAGTCCCGGTAGTCCGCCGACGGAAGTCGACTACACGAACCCGCGTGGCAAAGTCGTCCAGAGTCTCGATTTTGAAATCATTCCGGCGGCTATTCCGCTTCAAAATGAAGAGCCGCTGGTCTTCCCACAAGGTGTGGTCATCGATTGGGACAGCTCGCGGTATCCACGCGAATGGGCGAGGATTACATCTGCTACTGGCTGGTCCAATGCGACAGGCGTGACATACTCTGTCGGACAGTGGATTTATCCCAAGAACAACAATTCGAATGGTCGGTATTTCAAGTGCGTTGATTATGGTAGGCCCGGAGCGAGCGAGCCGCTTTGGGATAACTTTATTCCTCCCGATATTGTCCCCGACGGGAGCGCCCACTGGCGAGCCTACGATTCGCCGCAGTTGGATCTGATGTTCTCGCCGCGCGGGAGTGCAATTGGCTCGGTCTCCACCAATGGTCTGATTCACTTTGGCCTGGCTTATCGCCGGGACACCGACATTCAGACTGTCGACACAACGAAGAACATCGCATTGAATTCAGTCTTTGACGTGCGTAAACAGCCCGATGGCAAATATTTCTTCAAGGGTGAGCATCGGATCTGCACTCTGTTTTTGCAATCGGGAGCAGTCATTACGAACGAGCCTGACTTTACTGATGTGATTATCAACGCAACGGGAGTGAGTGGTTCGGACGAGATCGCCGACAATCCCTTCCAATCTGCCCTCGATGGAGGAGAGTCCAAATGAAGCCGGTTCTCTCCACTCCTGAACAGCGCACGGGTGCAACGCTGATTGAAGTGCTGATGGCGCTGATGATCATGTCGATCGGCGTCGTCTCGGTAGCAACGTTGTTTCCTCTGGCCCTCAAGCGAGCGGTTCAAGCGACACAATTAACCAACTCGCAGATCCTGCGCGAGCAGGTGATTGAGATGCTGAAGGTCCACCCGGAACTCATTCCGATCAACGACAAGTTCGTGCAGGATTACAGCAAGAAATCTGCCGGTGTGACCACCACGTCATTGTTTCCCTATGGTCCGAATGTGCCGTTGACGCTATGGCGTGATATTGAAGTCGTTCGAATTGTGGACCCAATGGGCTTTTATGAGTATGGTGACAATGCGAGCGCAGGAACGGTCGGTGTCATGGAGTCAAATGACGACTTCTCCTACCCGAAGTATGCCTCAGTTCCTGAGGACAAGATCAACCCTCGCCCTGCTTTTGCCCCCGGCTTCGCGAATCCAAGTATTCCTGTTCGTATCGGCGGCAGTTGGAACAGGGCGCAGGCGCTTGCCCGTGTCCCGCTCCGTGACAGTTGGGTGACTGAGCAGGAAACAACATTCATTCCGACTGCCCAGCCGAATTTGTCAGTCATCGAACACCCGCCCCAGCTGGAAAATCTGTTTGATGATCTGGGCGGTCGACTGGCAACTTCGGAACTGCGTGTCCTGATTTTGGATAGCGATGGAAAGACTGCTCAACTCCGGGGCATATCGTCCATCGACGACGCCACGAATCGAATTACGCTCGATCGCCCGTTGCCAAACAATGGACGTTACAACGCCGTTTCTCAGGTTCGTATTCAGGAATTCGAACAGCGTTACACCTGGATGCTGACCACTCGCACGACCCTGATTGGCACTGAAGAAGTTCGTACACACATTGATCTGGCGATTTTCTTCCGTCGAGATTTTTCACCCGCTTCTGAGACTCCTCACAAACTTCTCTATCGCGACGCTCAGGCCATCAAGCCAGGACGGATTCGACAGGAACAACGTAAGTTCCCCTACATCATTTTGGATCCGACAACACCTGCCACCACTCTTGGTTCCGGCGACTGGATCTTTGATTATCGCCGGGCGAACTGGTTCCAGATTCGTCAGATTCTCTCAGAAGGTATTGTGACTGATGCGTTGCGAGACGAATCGGCAACTGATGGTATTACATCTGCTGACACGGCTCCCGTCCGAAAGCGCATTTATCAGGTCGAGCTGAGTGACTTTGATCAAAGTCATGAAGAAGGGCTCGATACGAATGCAGATGGAGAAGACATCAACAGCCTGAAGATCACGTTGCCACGGGGTGTCATGCAAGTTTATGACCTTGGCAATACGACACAGAAACTGGACGTGCAATAATGAAGAATCACGAAACACTCTCGCTGCCAGTGCGATCTCGATCGGGCTTTACGCTGCTGGAAATGCTGATTTCCGTCGGGCTTCTCCTGATGATTATCAGCATCTTCGGCCAGATCTTCTCGATCGCGACGACCACGATCCGCAAGCAGCGCGGGATTGGCGTCAACGATCAGAAAGCCCGTACGATCGATGTGATCGTTCGTGGCGACCTGAGCAACATCTCGTACAAGCCGATCCCTGGTGAAGAGGGGATCACGCCGATGATCGGGGACTTCATCGCTGATAATGCACTCCCTCTCCCATTCAACGAAAACGATGCACAACTTGCCTTCGATGGAACGGTCGGACCTCATCCCAACATGCAGGGGTATGTCTACATTTCTGAGAACGACCCCAACAACGATACGGACGATGTTTTTCAGTTTACGACACAGGTCTCCGTTGATAACGAACCCTACTATGTGAAAGCCACCGCGCTCAACTCGTGGACGACATCGGTCACGGGAAACGATCACCCTGACTTTGATGACAACATCCTTGATAATGAGACCTCTGTCTCACGTCAGGCAGAGATCGTTTACTACATGCGAAATGGGAATCTGTACCGTCGTGTGATGGCTGTTCGCGCCCCAGGCTTCGATCTCAATAATGATCAACAGCCAACTCGTATTGTACCCGGATCTCCCCCGACGACCGAAGACCTGTTCGCGAACCTTTATCCCGCCGCTAACAATTTTTACAACGACTTCGATTTCTCAGGACGTTTCGATCCTTCCGGGCATGTGAAGTTCAACACGATGGCGGACCTTTCCGACCCTCGTAATCGGTTTGGGCATTATCTCGGGGCAGGCGGGACTTTGCAGGATGGAACCCCGGTCACCCAGGGTTTCGCCAGGGAATTCATTGGGACAGGGACCGGTTCACGATTCTTTGGTCGGTATACGCACGAGGAGACATCGGACGTCAGCTTCAAGTATCCCCAAGGTGTTCTCCCTCCCGGCAATGCGTCCGTGCATCCGATGCTCAGAACGTACAATGGTCCTCAGGTTGCAGCCTATGAGACTAGCGGTCGTCTGAACAATGTTTATCCAGGACCGCGCGTTGGTGAAGATATTCTCATGAGCAATGTCCTCAGCTTTGACGTCAAAGTCTGGGACGATGCGCTGGGACAGTTCATGGATCTCGGACACGGGATTTATAACCCAGCCAGAACGCAATTGATTGAGACCGAAGATATTCACGAGACGATTCAAGCCGGTGGTGATGGCGTCGCAGATGGCGACTATGCCTACTTCCAATTCGATTCCAATGACACCGGCAATGCACTTCTGGCCGGCAATAACATGGATCCCGTGCTGGGCAACAAGCTGTATGGCGATCCTCATGCAACCGTCATCAATAACAATGCGGGCTCGCGTCACTTCACGTTTGACACCTGGAGCAACAGGCTGCCCATTGGAAGCAACGTCGGCGAGAATATTCCCTCAAATCCGGCAGCATCTGATGCGGTTTCTTCCAATAACATTTCTTCGCAGGCTCCCATTCGACCATTGAAGTATCCAGAGTACCGTTCGCCATCGGCAACAGGACTACCTTTCGGAACACCGAATGCGACTCCTTGGACAACTGCTCCTGGTTCTCTCACGAATGTTCAACAAGCCATTCGCAGCACACATTCGGTACGCTGGCAGCCAGGTTTGCTCATTCAAGCTGGCGATGTCGTTGTGCCCTCTTATAACACCGAGTACACGGACAGTTCAGACCCAGCGAATCCAAAACTCTTCACACATAGGTACCTTGCTGATACACACCGCGACATCATCGCATTTCGCGCCAAACGAATCATTCAATCTTCCGGCGGGACAGGCTATGTGACAACTGGTACGGCTGCTAGCGAACCCTTCTGGAATCAAATTGGCGGATATATCGCAACGATCGATCCCTCGATCATGCCACCGGCTAACAATGTCGTCGCAGCTTCGCCGATCACTGTCAACTACCAGGTCAGCAATCCGACCACACAATTTGAAACGGGCACTGATGGCACAATCGAGTGGGAGAAAATTCTCAACATTCAGCCGCTCAAGGCCGTCAAGTTGACGATTCAATTTCGCGATATTGGTAGCGACCAGATACGTCAGCTGACGCTCGTCCATGTATTCAAGTAATCGCCTCTCTCAAGTCACATCGTTAGACAAATCACCTCCTCCGCAAAGCGGGCTGTTTTGTTGGTGGATCTCAGACATGAAATCAAATCTTTACACTGCAATGTCGACAAGTCCTCTTGTGAAGAGCGACGTCTCCCGGACACCAGAGTCTGCCGGATCAGCGGCGACCCCGCGTCATGGGGGAGCCGTCATGTTGATGGTCATCTCTCTGTTGACGGCGCTCGCGTTCCTGGGGTTCTTCTTCTTCGCGTTTGTCTCCGCAGACCGGGACTCTGCAGCCTGGTTCTCATCGCAGCTTCAAGTGGCGCGCCAGGATGAAGATCCCTATTTTGACTTCGCATTAGAGCAGTTATTCCTGGGCCCAAAACAGGAATACACCAATAGCGCTCTCTACGGCGGGAAGCACAGTCTCGTCCCGAATATGATCGGGAATCTCGACATCTTCGATGAACTTGGAGAAGTCGACAGCAATAACGATGGCGTTGCCGATCCGTGGGAAGATCTCAACGGCAACGGCGTGATCGATGTCTCTCCTTATCGCAATGGTGACAGCCAACAACTCACCGACATGCACCCTTACAACGGCCGCGGCGTGACGATTCTCTACACGATGGACGACGACGGGAATCCCATCGATCTCGTGGATAACTCGACAGGAGTTATTCCGCCGGATGGCATTCCAGACGGCATTGGGTTTGACTACGACGGGGACGGAATTGCAGATCCTCCGGTCTTGAACCTTTCGGCGGGAGCATTTAGTCAATGGGTCCTCCCCGGACGTTTGCCCAAAGTTCCAGCTACCGAGTATCACCCCGATGTCGATTACACCTATCCGGACATCAACAACACTTATCTGGCTCACATGACCTGGGTTCCAGTCAATGAGGACCGAAATGGGAATGGTTCTTTAGATCCGGGTGAAGATCTCAACGGCAATATGACGTTGGATGTTTACAACAAACCGGTGTGGATTCCATCCTTCCATCGTCCTCAATACATGCCTGAATGGCGTCTTGGAACAGTTTCGAATCCATGGACGGATGGGACTTATACCTCACGCGTTCTGCGACCACACATCGGCCATCAAGCTACGTATTGGGACTTTGGCAGCCCGACAACCCCAGTCAACGTTGCTGGCCCTCGCTACAACGGAACAAGTTCGAATTTCTTCGATGCTCCTAATGAAGGGCTGTGGCGAGATTTCGTTAATACCGTCGATATGTCCGATTATGACTATGACATTGATGCAGATGGCGACGGTAATAAAGAAGCCATCTATCTGGATCTCGACTACCCTGTTGAAAACTTCGAAGGCATCGATTTCATTCCTTTATTCGGCTTCACCGTTCTCGACGCTGAAGGTCTTATCAACCTCAATGCTTCCGGGAACCTGAACCACGTCAAGGAAGATGTCGTCAATTATCTGGGGACTGGTTCTCCCGCAGCGATTCCGCGAGCGATTCTTGCCGATGTCGCTCGCGATGGTTTCTATGCTTCACAACCCGATATTCCCCACTTCTTTTCCGCTTCGAATCAGGGCTACACGACATTCGAAATCAACCCTGCCCGGGCTTTGTTCGCGAGTGCGGCTCCTGGCCGTTACACCAACACGTCGCCTCTGAGCGACGTCTTTGCTCCTTACGAAGGGATGTTCGGCGTCGCGCTCGACAACTCGACACCGACGTTCCAGACAGCCAACTTTGATCTCTTCCGCATGATTGCCGGTGCGCCGAAGTTCACGACGAACCTGAATATCACGGGCTACGATGCCGATCCGGGACGCTACGGCGAAGGCAACCGCCTCGTCGCTGATTTACTTGGCATCGCCAATCCGATGACGGGGTTGCCCTTCCCTACCGGCCCACTCAGTGGTCCTCAAGATCGTGAAACGCTGTTGTCGATACTTTTCCCCAATGCGGGCGGAACACGTTCTACCAACAGCCCACTGGATGATGACAATGACAACCTGACGGGCGCAGGACAGGGGCAACTGACATCTTCGACCCACTACGGTCTTGCTTATCCACCTTCTGTTCACCCTGTTGACGTTCGCGGAACCGGGAATGTCCTTGATGGCGATTACGCTGAGTTCACGACTTCGGGCGCAACACGCCGTCTGTTTGATAATACGGCGGCTCGGGTCCCATTGATCGACGGGAATCCGTCCGTTTGGTTACACTATGAAGGCAACTGGCAGACAACCTGGTCCGAAGTTTCGACCGACCCTGCTTATAAAATCCTGCCGTGGGCGATAAGCAATCTTCTGATTGAAGATTTAGCATTGCTCCCTGGCCCCTTGATTCAGGGTGTCGCAGGGACCATGTATAACGATGGTTCTCGTATCGGACTTCTGTATAACGAAGACGATGAACTCGTGCTCGAACCTGACTTTATCGACCAGTCAAGAGACTCTGTCTTCTCCGCTGCGGAGATGGAAGGCCTTCACTTCGCGGACGGCGATTACAACCGTCCGGAGCTTGCCGTTGTCTCACGCCTGAGAAAGCTGATGGCTTTCAACCTGGAAGATCACAATGACGCCGAGGCGATCCGCAAGCAGTTTACAACGGTCGGCTGGGATCGACGCGAGTTCTCATTCGCACCATCGACACCGTTTGCCATTAATTACGATACTAACAGTGATGGCACACCTGATACCCTTTGGATGGACCGTCGATGGGAATTCAATCTCGACATTACAAACATTAATTTCCGAACAAATTCCTCCACACAAACCGACTATACGGGTACGTTTCCGCCTGCCTATGGTTTGAGTACTGAGCGTACCGGAATGAATACAGTAGCCGATGCTCCTGCCGCATTGCCCTACGCGGACGAAGATCCTTTCCGTGCCTCGACGCGACGCTGGCTCAGCATCGTCAAGAACCGGACTGATATCACGAACTTTTTGCCGCAGCGTAAGTTATTGACAGACCAGGTGCTCGAATTCAATACCGAGACAAACGCGATTGAGTCCCGCCCGTTGACGCCTCACCCGGTATTTGATGCCACAAATGCCAATCAACCAATGTTTCTTCTCGAACACAGCAATACAGCCGAGAAGAATGCTGCTCTGCCTTATGATCGTTCTGATATCGCTTATGATCGCATTGCCCAGGAGTGGTGGGCTCGGTATGACCGCCAGCGTATGGCGAGAGACATTTATGTCCTGCTTTATACATTGTGCGGTCCAGACGATTTGAACCCGACGACAGATACCTATGGCACAGACGTCGCTGGCTTGATTGATAGCGACAACAATGCGGTCGATGACCGTATCGAGAAAATGGCTCAGTTCGCTGTCAATTTCGTCGACTTTGTTGACCCGGACGATTGCATTACACGGTTTGAGTACGACACCGATCTGACCAATGGCTGGCAGTTTAATCATGCTCAAATCGGAGTTCCTGGAAGCACGAGTCGCGTTGTTTATGGCGTCGAAGCTCAGAGCCTGACATTCAGTGAGGCGCAGTGGATCTTCCAGAGAAAGAAAACCAGCAATCCTGCCAATACGCATACGTTCGATACTGATGCAGAAGATCGTCACTATTTGTTCGTCGAGCTGAGGAACGCTCTGCCCAAGTATGTCGATTTATCGAGTGGCAGCTGGCGTATTCGCCGACTACCTGTCTCACGATCAGGCACCACAACTCCGACAGTTCCCGAACGACGTCTTGTTCTTGCCAAACGCAATCTCGGAACAGTGAATGCGAAGAACGACTCCGTTGCTCCGGGCGGCTTGTTCTCGATTGGCACCCACAATTCGACAGAGGCGGACGGCACGAACATCATCCCCTCGGCTTATCGCGCTCGCTTTGACGCAACCGATACCACAACTCAGCAACAGTTCAAACTCGTCTCTCCCACAACAAGATGGGACGGCGCTGCGGATGTACCGCCCAATACGCGAGGAGCGGTCACAACTCCTGCCTGCAATCTTGATCTGGTCCATGGTCCCGATGTTTCGACTGCGATGGCCAACAACATCATTGACAGCAGTCATTTTGTGATCACGAATGATCAGAACCTTGATGTTCTCGACCCCATGTCGGCTCCAGCGCCGACAATCAATGGAGAATTTTTCAATCCAACTCCTGACTTTTTTGGTACCACACCTACAGGTGATGAGACAGTCGAGTTTGTCCTTGAACGACGCATGAATCTGAACCATGCCTACAATCCCACTCAGCGAGTTAGCACCACCGCTGCAAATAACAATGCGGATGATTACGGAACTGCTGCCACAGGGTGGAAAGCTGATAACGAAGCCTGGAACGAATGGGTTGAAGTTGACCGCATCAAAGTACAATGCGGACTTGTTACCACGAACAACGCTCCAACGACTGCAACTCCAGATGCAACGTCTGTTGCGCAGATGCGGGGCGAACTTCTCCGTCTGAACAGTAAAGAGCGTCAGCAGCCTCTCTATGCCTCGGGCACTGATACCAAGCCCGCAGCAGCCCCGACCTCAATGCCTGGCTTTTTCGGGGAACGCGTTCACGCAGATGCTTTTGACAACGGAAGCAGCCTGTCTGTTCTCTCCAGCAGCATTGGATCGACAAACTCGAACAGCCCTGCGGCTTTCACAACTTGGCAGCCACACTTTGATCGCAACATGACTTCTGTCATCGAAGCAGCGTCGATTCCATTATTTGGCCCGACACCACTTAGCGAGCCACAGAATTCGAACTGGATTGGTGGCGTGAGTCATGCTCTGGTCACACCTGTTCACAGTACATCTCCTGCAGTGACCGGAAAGTTGTCGGATATGAACATCGCGGCACGCTGGTTTTTCACACCCAAAGAGACACTTGATCCAGACGGCATCATTGCCTTCAACATCCCTCAGAACCGCTGGTATCGACTCTTCGAATTTCTCGAAGTTGAACCTCAAATCCACCAGTCGATTGCGAACCTTCTTTCCATTTCCCGTACTCCTGGTCGCATCAATCTCAATACAACCAGAGCCACTGTGGGACAGTCAGGTCACCCTCAAGCCAACTATCTGAGCGGACTGGCTGCCCTGATCGACGACGAAGTTCATCAATCATTAACGGGCTTCAGCCTCGTCGACCCGCGCGAAACCTCTCGCGACTGGGGGAAACAATTCCGCGTCGCCCGTGACGGCTATGACCCGGGGTGGAGATTTTCACCGACACTTGTTGCCAACATTCCAATGCCCGGTGCGATTGGCTCTAAGCCGTTTCGCCCGCTTGGCTTCCTGGACTCTTCTCCACCAACCAGTGCTTATCTGCCATCCGATGAAAGTCTTCAGCAGACGATCCTGCGAAGCTTGCCTTACGATACAGCAATGTCTCCAAAGGTTCCCGACAATGATATTGCGAACTCTTCTGAGCGTCGGCCGCTGTTTGAAGCAAGAACATTTGCAGATGCCAACCCAACAAATCCGCTGGACAACGTCGACTACCACACGCGTAACCGATTGCTGGCAAAGATCGATAACAACTCCACAACCGTGAGCAACGTGTTCTATGTTTTCATTGCTTTGGAATTTTTCGAAGCTCAACCACAAGGTGATAGCTGGTCCATTGGTCGGAAGCTGACTGACGAGCCATCGCTTTCCGATGAAGCGAAAGAGAAGTTCAAAAAACGCCGGGGCTTCTTTGTTGTGGATCGCAGTTTGCTTGAGAAAGCGTATGACCCGACGACGGGACGTATTGATTTCCGCAAGTTGATTCTTCACCGTCGAAAACTTGAACCCTACAATTGATCAGACTCCTGAATTTTTCAGGACTTGAGGAAAATTCTCCCGCTCAGTTTTTCGTTCAAACGTAATACTGTTTATGGGAACTGGGGCGAAAGAAACTGTTGCGAAATTGCACACATTCTGGCATTTGTGTGATTCTGCTGCAGGTAAGGTGTTTCGAAGTCGTCTCTGCTCGTTCCGATAAGAGCAGAGCAGGCAGCGAAAATTGGTGGAAATGCCAGAAATTACCAGTCATGCAGTTGGATTCATTGTCCAGCAGTCGCAAAATACACATCAGTTCTTATTTCACTCAGGGGAGAAGTTTCCATGTCACAAGTCGTTACGAAAGCCGGACGCGTGCAAGCTCAGCTGCGTCGTAAAGGGTTTACCCTCATCGAGCTGCTGGTCGTTATCTCGATCATCGCGCTGCTCGCTTCACTGATTCTCCCCGGTGTTCAAGCTGCTCGTGCAGCTGCTCGTCGGATTCAATGTGTCAACAACCTGAAAAACATTTCCCTGGCCGTGATGAACTTTGCGACTCAAAACGCAGATAAGCTTCCTGCCCTCGATGGCGATGCCAACTACAAACTGTCCGGTGGTGGGACAGGCACCCTGGGGTGGCCAGCGGCGATTCTGCCATTGATGGACAATGCCGCGCTGTCTCGCGAACTCCTCGAGCGAGAAGACGATGGATCTCCATTTACAACTGTCAACTCAGCCGCTTGGCTTCGTAACAGCTACGTCAATGGCTATGCCTGTCCAGATGACGTCACCGCCTGGAAGGTGGGCGGCGGCCTCAGCTACGTCGGTAACGCTGGCTATGTACGTACAAGCAGCTGGGACGCGGCGAACGAAGCCAACACCGCCAACATCTGGCGTGCCGACCGCGTCAACTGGCACGACGTTGATGGTGGCTCGGCCAGTATGGCTGATGTCGCGATTTCCAATGCGACCGGAGTTTTCTTTGGTAGCCCTCTGACACGTCCTCTTAACAGTGCCGTCGGTTCAAGTAACTTCCGCATGTCACTGGATTATATCTCAACTGGTGATGGCCAGACACAAACGATGCTCTTGTCTGAAAATCTGGATGCCCAAAACTGGTCTTCCCGCCACGCTGGCGATATTGCTTTCGGCATCGGTTTCAACACGGGTAACACTGCCATTCCAACTGCTAACACGACCAAAAATGGCATCGGTGTTTCGGGTCCAACAGCTAATGTGAGAACTGCCTTGAGCTTCGCCAGCTACAACACCGCTGGTTTCCAGTTCGATGACACTACTACCCGCACACTCGTCGGTGAGATTAGCTGCCCAACTCGCGGCGAAGGGGCAACTCCTCGTCCATCATCGAACCACACTGGTGGACTTGTGAACGTCGCCTGGTGTGATGGTCACGTGACGGCACTGTCTCCAAACGTTGATGACTCAGTTTATGCTCGCCTGCTGACTCCAAACGGCGTCAAGCATGGTCAGCTGATTACGAACTCATCTGATTACGAGTAATCCTGACGGGGCTTTACCCCGTTCCAAACCTGCCTTCTCCCCACCCCGAGTGCGAACACTCGGGGTTTTTTATTGGAATGACGAAAGACCGGCGTTTGCGAATTCTGCGTGAATCATTTGCCTGCGGTCTTCACTTGTGCCAGAAACTTGACAAAATATGCGGTTCGCGCGAGACTCGCCGGTTCGTCGGTTTTTTGAGATCGTCGCGTGTCTGGAAATGAAAACACAGGGGGTTGATACCCCCCGCTCGCCTTCAGAAGCGAGTTAGGGAGATGCCTTGATGATTGATGACAGTCGTTCGTTTTCGACGTTCGATGCTGCTGAGCTTTATGATGTCCCTCGCTGGGGCAAAGGCTATTTCTCCGTCGGAGAGAATGGCAACCTTCTCTGTCATCCCGACCGCAATCCCGATCGTAAGATCGACATGAAAGAACTGATCGACCGCCTCCAGGCTCGCGGCTTGGATCTGCCGATCCTGCTTCGCTTCAACGGTATTCTCAAAGATCGCCTGAAAGAACTGCACGATTGCTTTGCCAAGGCGATCGCTGACCATGATTACAAAGGCAAATACGCCTGTGTCTATCCGATCAAGGTCAACCAGCAGCGACACGTCGTTGACAAGATCGTTGAATACGGCCGCGAGTTCGGGTTCGGTCTGGAAGCAGGCAGCAAGCCAGAGCTTCTCGCGGTGATTGCGATTGCAGATCGCAGTATGCCGATCATCTGCAACGGCTTCAAAGATGACGAGTTCATCGAAATGGCGTTGCTGGCTCAGAAGATCGGGCGCAACGTCATTCCGGTCGTCGAGAAGTACACCGAACTCCAACTCATCTTGAAGTACGCCGAGAAGATTGGCGTACGTCCGCAGATCGGGATGCGGGTCAAACTTGCGGCCAAGGGCTCTGGGCGATGGCAGGCCTCGGGGGGTTATCGTTCGAAGTTCGGACTGACGGTTGGCGAGATTCTGCAGGGGATGCAGGAACTTGAGTCACGCGGGATGGCGGATTGCTTCAAGCTGCTGCACTTCCACCTGGGCAGCCAGATCACCAATATCCGTCAGGTCAAAGGGGCGATCAACGAAGCGGTTCGCGTTTACGCTGATCTCTATAAGAAGGGCGCGGGCCTGGAATACATCGATGTCGGCGGCGGACTGGGAGTCGATTACGATGGCTCGCAGACGAACTTCGAATCGAGCATGAACTACACGTGGCAGGAGTATGCCAACGACGTCGTTTATCACGTTCAGCAGGTCTGCGAAGAAATGCAGATCCCACATCCGAACATCATTTCGGAAAGCGGCCGGGCAATCGCAGCCTTCCACAGTGCGCTCATCTTCGGAACCCTCGGCGTGGCCAGTCAGGGGGATGACATCGCGGTGCCACAGTCGATTCCGGAAGACAACGAACAGCCTCTTCACGATCTGTTCATGGCCTATCAGGAAGCGACTCCGCGAAATGTTCTCGAAACGTATCACGATGCCCAGCAGGCGCTTGAAACGACGATGAACCTCTTTACGACGGGTTATCTGCCTCTCGAGCAGCGCGTTAAAGCAGAGAACCTGTACTTCTCGCTGTGCCACAAGATTCGCAAGCATCTCAAGGAAATCGACTACGTTCCTGAAGAGCTTCAAACGCTCGATCGGATGCTGGCTGAGACTTACTTCTGCAACTTCTCGCTGTTCCAGTCCATGCCGGATAGCTGGGCCATTAACCAGCTGTTCCCGATCATGCCGATTCACCGCCTTGGCGAGCGTCCAACACGTCACGCTGTCCTGAGCGACATCACCTGCGATTCAGATGGCAAAGTCGACGCCTTCATCGACCGTAGAGACGTCAAGCGAACTCTCGAACTGCATCCTTATGACGGCTCACACTATTACCTGGGAGCCTTCCTGATCGGTGCTTACCAGGAAATTCTGGGCGACCTCCACAACCTCTTC
>SXPC01000003.1 GCA_005778225.1 Planctomyces sp.
GATGCTGATCGCCATCGGCATGTCCATCGGCTTATTCGGCTCGAAGCGTTACGTCACCTACAAACGTCTCACCCGAAAAGCAGGCTGAGATCCAGTTTTCTTGTTAATGCTTGGCACGAAATGTAGGGTGCTGGTGAGTCTTCGAACCGCACCAAAACGACACTCGATGCCACATTTGGTGCGGTTCGCAAAGCCTCACCAGCACCCTACAGGGAATTATTGCGTCTGAGTTCAAACCGCTGGTGGGTTCAACTTCTTATGAACTCCTCGCAGACGCAATGACAACGCGATCGACATCACTCCCAGAAACATCATTACCGCTCCAACCAGCCAGACAATTGCCTCAAGCGCTTCGAGCGGACGTGCCAGCATCAGACTTCCCAGCCCAATCGACAGCACCCCAGAGAGCGCGATGACCCATTCGTCATCAATCTCTTTTCGCAGCATAAACGCCGCGATCACTTCAAAGATCCCGCGCATGATCATCGAGACCGCAATGATCACCAGAAAGACGAACGCCGTAATCTGCGGGTAGACAAACGCAATAATCCCCGCCAGCAACGCCATCACTCCCAGCCCCACCATCGGCCAGATCGTCTTGCCATTCGGCCCGCCACCAAAGCCCAGCATCAAAGCCGATACACCATCAGCAGCTGTGAAGGCTCCGTAAACAACAATCATCGTAAACAGCGTCAAACCCGGCATCGCGATCGCCAGGATCCCCATGAGCAGGAACAAAATTCCGCGAACCAGCAGAACCCACCAACGTCGAGACATCATGGCTAACATGGGAAGCACCTTGTTCGTTCTTCGAACGCAATGAGTAAAACTTACTTGCCTCCCTGCATATTCAGCCGAATCTCAAACAACTTCGGCCAGTTCTTCCCTGTGACATACAGCGTACCCGCAGTTTCGTTATACGCAATTCCGTTCAGGCATTTCTCTCGGTCAAATTGCAAAGGACCGCGCGTCGGGTTCAGGTTTGTCAGGTCGATCAACCCCGTCACATCACCGGTCTTCGGGTCGATCATCGCAATGTAATCCGAATGCCAAACGTTGGCGTAGACGACTCCGTCGACATACTCAAGCTCATTAAGTTGAGACAACTCGCGACCAGACTGGCGGACCTTGACTCGTCTCAACAGGCGGAATGTCTTGGCGTCATAGAAACGCAACGTCGAAGTCCCATCCGAGACGATGTACTCATCCCCCATCACCGTGATCCCCCAGCCTTCTCCCGCATAGCGGTTCGTCGCCAGGTGCTGAAAGTCACTGGGCCGAAAGACAAACGCCACCTGCTCCTGCCACGTCAGCTGAATCAGCTTGCCATCATACATCGCGATCCCTTCGCCAAAGTACTCATTGGGAAGCTTTCGCAGACGCACAACACCCCCCGTCTTCAGGTCGACCTCGCGCAGCTCAGATCGTCCGTACTGACCGGTTCCCTCATAGATCTTCCCTTCGGAGTAAACAAGTCCCTGGGTGAATGCACGTTCGTCATGCGGATACTGAGCAACCAGCTCGTACGTGTAACGCTGGGGATGAACGATATCACCAGCCTCGACGTGAGTCTCCCAACTCCCCCAGATCATCAGCAGTCCCAGTAAAACCGTTCGCATCATCATTGCAAAACCTTCATTACTCCAAAGCAGACCCTGTCATCATAGACGGTTTCACAAATCATGGAAGACGCGTTTCGAAACAGCCGATGCTAAGAAAGGGCCCGTGAATTCGTATGGTCTGCCCAGACCTCAAAGTCTATCATTAGTCTTTGACCAGTTAACTTCAGCCTACCCGGATTGCCTCGTGTCGGAACTCCCCCTCCAATCCTGCCCTCACTGCCTGACGGCTCTCCGTTTCAAACCGGGGTACGCCATCGACGAGGACACGAAATGCCCGGAGTGCGCCAAACCTCTGCTTCAGACCGCCGGTTCACCCGCAGCCCCGGTCGAAAAAAAGCCCATTGCTCAACCAGTTTCCACACCGATCCCCAAATACAAACCCAAGCCTCTGCTCCCCGGCTTTCTCCACAGTCGCGTGACCGCGTTCTTCCTTCTGGTCTTCACTGCGACGGTGTTCATTCTGTTCGCGATCGTCAAGCCAGCCCTCGATGCCCGCACTCAGGCGCTGCTGCACGAAATGCGACAATCCAACGACGATGAGCCCGTCATCAGCATCATCCCTCCACCGCCGATAACGCCAGCCATCGTCGAGATAGAATCCGAACCAGAGCCACAACTCCCAGAAACAACGGACGTCGCGCAATCACCGGTCGTCACCCCTGAAATGGTTCCAGCCCCCGCCGCTGCCGACGCCGTCGCGATGACACCTCCTACCCCTGTCGGGCAACCAACCCCCGAACCCACTGCTCTCGCCAAACCACCTGAGCCAACACCGCTGCAGCGTCTCGAAAAAGCCCTCGCGATCCCCGTCAATCGTTACGCCATCACCGAGCCGATCACGTTGCAGGAACTCCTGTACGACTTCGAAGAGATGCTCAACTGCACGATTCACGCTGACAAGCTGTCCGAGAATCAACGCGAAAAACTGCAACAGAAGATCGCCCCGTTCGAACTGAAAGAGACATCCCTCAAAGGCGCTCTCGAACGCCTCCTCACCGAAGTCGGCCTCACCTGCCAACCCACCGACGAAGGCCAACTCCACCTCTCCGCTCAACCGTAGAAGTTGAGGAAATTATGATGCTCCCGTAGGGTCCGCTGTGCGGACCGTCAATCGACGTTCATTGCGAATCAACGGTCCGCACAGCGGACCCTACACGTGGCTCTCACTTCTTCTGATTCCGCCTCAACGACTTCTCGAACTTCTCAAACTCCCAGGCATTGGCGACATTCTCCGCAGACAGCCCAGCCCGTCGCGCTTGAGCAATCCCCCACTGCAGCATCTCGAAGCCATACGTCGAATGCGAGTCCGTATTGATCACGATCGGAATCCCCATCGCGCGAGCCTTCGCCGCATGCACATCGCTGAGATCGAGTCGAGCCGGGTGAGCGTTGATTTCCAGCATGACCCCATGCTCTTTCGCCGCTGCAAAAACTGTCTCGACATCGAACTGCGCTCCCGGACGTTTGCCGATCAGTCGTCCCGTCATGTGACCAATACAGTCGACGTACGGATTTTCGATCGCGGTCAGCAAACGCTTGGTAATCAGATCCGGCGCCTGCTTGAGTCCAAAGTGAATGACGCCAATGATCCAGTCTGCCTGAGCCAAAACCTCGTCGGAAAGATCCATCGTCGCATTCTCAAGGATGTCACACTCGACACCACACAGAATCTTGATGTCATCATACTTCTCACGAATCCGCCTGATCTCTTCCCACTGCTTGAGCAGACGCTCCTCATTGAGCCCGTTGGCCATAAAGACCCGCTTCGAGTGATCCGTAATCGCAATATACTTCAGCCCCCGCGCCCGAGCCGCCGCAATCATGTCCTCCAGCGAAGCCGTCCCATCCGACTCCGTCGTATGCATGTGTAGATCCCCCAGGATTTCCCCCTCGGTAATCAGCTTCGGCACATCCGCAGACGTCTTCCAGCCAAACTCCTCGCGATTCTCTCGCAACTCCGGCGGCACAAAGACAAGTCCCAGCTCTGCATAAATCTCTTCTTCCGTCCGCCCCAGGTAATACTCTTCCCCTTTATTGAGCCCATACTCGTTAAGCATCAACCCCTTCTCTTTGGCCAGACGGCGCGTCACAACATTATGCTCTTTCGACCCCGTAAAGTACTGCAGCGCCGCCCCAAACGACTTCTCCGGCACGACGCGCAAATCCATCTCCGGCTTATGTCCTTGCGCACCGGGCGTCATCGGATTCGACAACGACTTCAGCCTCACTCGCTGCTTCGTCGGCCCCCGCGCAATGACACTCTCCACAAGCGGATGAGCCGCCAGCGCATCCATGACGAGATTGGCATCCTCCGAAGTCGCCAGCAGATCAAGATCCCCAATCGTCTCTTTGAGTCGTCGCACACTCCCCGCCGGTGAAATCTGACTCACCCCCGGCACCTTCGACAAGTCCGCCGCGATCTGCTGCACCAGCGGCACCACATCCGCCAGATAAAACCGAACCCCCTGCTGATCCAGCGACGCAATCCCCTCAAGAATTGTCTGCTCCGTTTTCTTGCCAAAGCCCTTCAATGACGCCACCCCACCAAGCTCTGCCGCCTGTTTCAGTTGAGCCAGCGACGTAATCCCCAGTTCCTTATGCAGTTGAGCCACCTTCTTCGGCCCGATCCCCGGCAGCAGCAGCATCTGCACCACCCCCGCTGGCACCTTCGCCTTGAGTTCCTCCAGCATCGTCAGCTGACCCGTCGTCATCAACTCGACAATCTTCTTCGCAAGATCATCCCCGATCCCAGGAATCTCCGTCAGTTGAGCAATCTGCACCCCCGCCAGCGACTCCGCAATCCCCTCAATCGTCCTCGCCGCATTGCGATAAGCCCGCACACGAAACGCATTCGCCCCATCAATTTCCAGCAGATCCGCCAGTTGATCAAAAGACGCCGCAATCTCAATGTTATTCATAGTCGCCTCAAAAAAGAAACCCCCGCCAGTTCGACGGGGGTTCGAGTCTTCAAGATCGGACCAGACGCAAAAGTCAGTCCTCTTTTGATTCCTCTTCGTCGTCGTCTTTCTTCTTCGTCGTCTTCTTCTCGGCTTCCATCGCAGAATGCAACGGATTCTCGATCGTCTTCTTCGGCACCGTCACAGGGACGTCGCGAGTTTCGATCTCCTGAGGAAAACGATTGTTGCCGTAGTTCGTGTCCGCGGTCTCATTATATGGATCGAGCATCGCCGACGTCACCACTTTACTCGGTAGCAGGTAGGTCGTGAACTCAACAGCCGACTTTCGCCAGATCTCCGCTGGCAGACGACGAATCTCACTCGATCCATCTTCAAAGTTCAACTTGATAATGACCGGCATTGGCAGCTTGCCATTATTACGAACCGTAATCTGATAGATCGGCTTGTCGTACGCCATCGCCTCTTTCTCATCGGGCTTCATGCGATCGATGATCTTCTTGTAGTCCGTTTCCTTTTTCGGCGTAACGGCATGAGGGTCGAACGTGTCATAGAAGTCGGTCAACTCCGGGAACTTCTCAATCCGACGCTCCATCTCGGTATCACGCTCACGGGTGATATCCTGAGGCAGCTTGGCTTCTTCGCGATCATGTCGCGCCTTATCACCCGTCGGCTCAGACGAGTGAATCTCAATCTTTTTCAGCGAGACCAGTTCCTGATCATTGGAAATGTTGTTGAAGAACCACGCCCGCCAGAACCAGTCGAGGTCAACCCCGGCGCCATCTTCCATCGAACGGAAAAAATCCGCCGGCTCAGGACGCTTGAACGCCCAGCGACGACAGTATTCCTTGAATGCCACATCAAAGATCTCGCGTCCCAGAATCGTCTCTCGCAGAATCGTCAACCCGGTCGCCGTCTTCTGATACGCATTCCCGCTGATATCAAAGATGTTGTCCGGCGCCGTCATGATTGGCTGACTGTCCGCAGATGTGATGTAACGCACGATATTGCGAGGAATCCCAATCGCGCTGAAGTCCTTCCCTTCCCAGCGACGCTCAGCAAATCCTTGCACGAACGTATTGAACCCTTCATCCAGCCACATCCAGTGACGCTCATCGTTGTTGATGATCATCGGAAACCAGTTGTGACCGGTCTCGTGGATGATGACCTTGATCAGCCCCTGCTTGGTCCGCTCAGTGTAAGATCCATCTTTCTCCGGACGTGGTCCATTGAAGTTGATCATCGGGAACTCCATCCCCCCGGGAGGAATCCCCATGACAGCCGTGCAGTGAGGCCATGGATAATCAATGCCAGTCACTTCCGAGTACACTTCGATCGCCTGAGCAACCGCATGCGTCGAATACTTATCCCACAGTGGCATCCCTTCGCTGGGATACAATGAAATGCAGCGAACAATCTTCCCATTCAGGTTGACCCCCATCGCATCGCACAGGAATGTCCGAGATGAAGCAAACGCAAAGTCGCGCACATTGTCCGCTTTGAACTTCCAGGTCTTACGCTCCGTCGTCGATCCCTTACGCGCTGCTTCTGCTTCTTCTTTATTGACGATGAAGACAGGCTTCTTGGCAGTATCACTTTCCTTCCAGCGTTTCAGCTGCTCGGCCGAATAGACCTTGTCCGCATTGACCAGTTCGCCGGTCGCATACGCCGTGTGATCCGCTGGCAGATTCAGCGTGACATCGAAGTCGCCGAATTCAAGGGTGAACTCCCCACGCCCCAGAAACTGCTTGACCCGCCACCCACCATAATCAGTGTAAGCACACAAGCGAGGATACCACTGCGACAACCCAAAGATCGCCTGCCCGTCATCCATATGCTCTAGGCCCGTTCGACCAGGCAGCAGCTTGACGTCGTTGATCTTGTAATCCCAACCCACGATGAACTCATACGACTGCCCCGGCAGAACCGGCTTCGGAAAGTCGACTCGCAGCAAACCCTTATTGATAACATGGTGCAGCGGCTTGCCGTCAGCAGTCGTCACCTTCGAGATGTTCATCCCGCCTTCGAACGTCGCCGATGCGATCAGTCGCTGCAGGTCATTGACCGTGAGCGCCTTGCTCGGATCATAAGTCGTCGAGAGAACGCCATCCGCATTCGGCGTGTACTGATTCGCATTCAGCTCAATCCACACAAACGGCAGTTCGTTGGGCGAATTGTTCTCGTACTTGATCTTCTCCTGCCCTTTGAGCATCTTGGCCTGATCGTCGAGGGTCGCCTCGATCGTGTAACTGACCTTCTGTTGCCAGTATGCAGGTCCCGGGGCACCGTTGCCCTGACGATAAGTATTCGGAGTTGGGAGCAGGTGATCGATCTGGCTGAAGGCATCCGACAGCGGCAGGACACCCTCTTCAGCAGTCGCCAATTGTGGCAACGTCAGACCCAACCAACCAACAAGCACGACCCACACGACGCGCCGACTCAACGTGGCGACATCATTCCATGGCAGTTGACTCATGAAACTCGATTCTCTATTTCCGGAGCAAATTCATTCGAGCGCTAAGATCATCCAATTCTAATGCCCGGCCGCCGCGATCGATAGGTATCAGCTGTCAACGCATCGCATTCTGCGCAAACTGGTAGGTTGGCTGCAATATCCATCCATGAACGCGCAATCTGAGAATTCGTACCACACCATCAGCTCAGAACACCAAGACGAAATACCCGTATAGCCGACTATTCAGCCGCTGGCTTTGCAGACCAGCTGTCACCCCAGCCACGATAAAGATCAACGAGATAGCCTTGCCACTCGGTCGCTTTGCGAGACGGTGGAAAAGGGTCCGGCTTGACCGGCTCCTTGGCACTCCACACGACTTCGAACTGCCCATGGTCGGTGATCTTGCCAACACGCGGCGTCTTATAAAGATGCTGAGTCGACGCATCAAGACGGACAGGCCCTTCCGGAGCGATCATGCGCTGATTGAGCATCGAACGACGCACCTGCTTCGTTTCGATCGATCCCACTTCACGCACCCCCTCTGCCCACAGCTTGACCCCGACATACGCCGCTTCCATCGGATCCGTCACGACTCGCTGCGGACCGTAACGCTCATGCAGCTTTTTCACGAACGCCTTATTCTCTGCATTGGCCAGACTCTGAAAGTAGTTCCAGGCCGCATAATCTCCCCGAACATCGCGCAGGTTCATCTTCATCAACTCGGCTTCGCCAATGCTGAAAGAAATCGTCGGAATCGCAGTCGATGAAATCCCAGCCTCACGAAGTCTGCGAAAGAACACTTCATTACTATCGCCGTTAATCAGATTCAAAATCACATCCGCCTTGGAAGCGATGATATGATCCACGACGGGCGTCAGGTTCCTGCTCCCAAGGGCAACATAGTCTTCCCCGACAATCTCAGCACCGAACTTGTCCGCATAGTCTCGGATGATCTGACCAGCGACGCGCGGAAAGACATAGTCCGAGCCAACGATAAACATCTTCTTTCGCCCCAGCGTCGTCGCAGCCCATTCAACGGCAGGAATGATCTGCTGATTGGGTGCAGCCCCCAGATAGATGATGTTAGGAGACGTCTCCAATCCTTCATACTGGACCGGATAAACGAGCAGATGATCCAGCTCCTCAACCACAGGCTGCACCGTTTTTCTCGCCGAAGAAGTCCAGCAGCCAAACACGACACAGACATTCTCCTCGGTAATTAACCGACGAATTTCGCTCGCAAAGACTTCAGGATCGCTCCGCCCATCAACCACCACGGCCTCGATCTTCCGCCCCAGAAGACCGCCCGCATCATTGATCTCCGCAATCGCCAGCAGTGTCGAATCGACCACAGGCGTGCCGCTCCCCGACATCGTTCCACTCAACGAATGCAAAACGCCAACGCGAATCGGGGCTTGATCAGCAATTGTCGGAATCACTCCCAATGCTTCTGTCCCCGATGATGCATTCGTCTGGCCCGTTCCCCCGACCCAGTTCCAGAAAAACAGCCCGCACGCCAACACCACAAGCAGCATGCCCGACGAAAGCCCCCACGCCAACATTCTTCTGCGACCAGGACTCCAGCTGGACGATGATTGGGCCGCTGGCGCAACTTGAGTTCTCGCCAGCTCAGACCGACCGCCCGGCGGAAGGTGACTGCCCGAAAACGCCTGCAAAATAAGATCCAGGTCCGCAGCCATCTCTGCTGCCGTCTGATACCGGTCCTCAGGCTTCTTCTGCATCGCCTTCTCGATCACCAACGCACAGGCCTGCGGCACCGTAGGCTCAAAGACCCGTGGGTCCGGCGGCGCAGCCGTGCAATGGGCATACATCACCTTGAAGACCGTCTCAATTTCCTGATACGGGAATCGTCCCGTCAACAGGGAGTAATAGGTCGCACCCAGGCTGTAGAGATCACTCCGATGATCGATCGGCCTCGATTCACATTGCTCAGGACTCATGAAGTAGGGAGTTCCCACCACCTCCCCCGCCTGCGTCACATGCTTGGACGTCGCGAGCGACTGCTTGGCCAGGCCAAAGTCCGCAATCTTGACGATGTTCGTTTTCGACAGCAACAAGTTGGCAGGCTTGATATCACGATGTACCAACCCATGCTCATGAGCCGCTGCCAACCCTTCGCAGGCCTGCTTCGCGATTCGGGTGGCTTCAATGACTGAATAAGCTCCCTGCTGTTCGAGCCGGTCCGCCGCACTCCCTCCCGCGACTAACTCCAGGACAAGGTAATACTGCCCCTCGTGCTCTCCCACTTCAAAAATGGTAATCGTATGCGAATGGCTGAGTTGTCCCGCCGAACGTGCTTCCAGCAGGAACCTCTGCAGAGCAATATCATCTCCAGAGAGCTTGCGGTTGAGGACTTTGATCGCGACTTCACGCTCGATCGTCTCGTCGAGCGCCCTCAGGACGACTCCCATCCCTCCTTCGCCGAGGATGCCAGTCACCAGGTATTTACCCAGCCGTCGATTCAACCATTTCTGACTGCCCAGTCCACCATTCTCCGCCCCACCAGCATCCGTCTCCGACGCCACATCAGCCGTATCGGTCCCGACAATCGTTCGATCCAGTCGGATATCATTTTTCGCAGTCGTCGCTGGGCGGAAATCTCCATCTCCCAGCGTTTTTTCAGAATCCGTCATGCAACTCGCCCAAACTGTTCAGAAACCGGTCATCGGCAAAAATCTATCATCCACCTCCGACCAGGCGATGTCCAGCCTGACTTATTCAGACATCAAACGTATTCACAACTGCAGTTGTTTTACTTAGACGCCCTCTCAGGCATAGTACTTCTCATTCCCTGTAGGGTGCTGGTGAGGCTTTGCGAACCGCACCAAATGTGGCATCGAGTGTCGTTTTGGTGCGGTTCGAAGACTCACCAGCAC
>SXPC01000281.1 GCA_005778225.1 Planctomyces sp.
AATCCCGGGAAAAGTTGTCTCGATCGTGATAACCGTAATGATCGGCCATCGGGTTGTATGGGCTTTAACGCTTTTGAGACGTTTTGTCGAATCGAATGTGGGTGACCCACAATCGATCAACCCAGCCTGATCGATACAGTCCCTGTCATCGGAAAGGTTAGTGAATCTTCCCTTGGTTGTCCAGTTTGCGGAGTGATAGTTTGCGCGTTGTGGAGCGACCACAGGGGAGGGAGGTCAGCAGATCCTGTCACTCTTCCGCCCTTCGTCATTGGACGAGTCGAGCTGGCTGGTTAGAATGGAGACTGCTGTTCCCCGTTTTGGGGGTGATTGCACAGGAAATATTCCTTTAGGATGAGGGTTTTCGGGACAGGGATTGGTCCATTTGACATTACGGAACAACGACTTGCGTCAATGAGTCACTCTTGACGCCGGTGACAGAATGGACGCAATCGCATGACGAATTCTCCGTCGGACGAACCTCTGGATTTCGACTCCGAAGAAGCCCTCATCAAGACCGCTCGCAACGCACTCAGCCGGTGTAACTGGGTGATCGGGCAATGCGCGACTCAGTGGACGCAGCGTTACTCCAAAGGCCGGACGGACTCGGACTTCGGGAACTTGGTCGGGCTTTCGGGAGACCAGATTTACCAGCGTCGTCGGGTCTGGGAAAAGTTCCATGACGTTTATCAGGAATATAGTGCGCTCAGCTGGTCGCACTTTTATTTGTCGATCAACTGGGAAGACTCCGCAGAGTGCCTGCAATGGGCTCAAGATCAGGATGCCACGGTCGCGGAGATGAAGGCTTGGCGTCGGGCAATGCATGGCGAAGACCTGAAATCGCCGGGAGAAGATGCTCCCTTTGAAGCGATCGGCGGCCAATATACGGAAGTTCGTGATACGGATGGTCCTCCTTTTGAGGCCAATGAATTTGGTGGCGGAGCTTCCGCGGGGGATCGCGAATGGTCTTCGGAAGGGGATGACTGGGCGATGAGTGCCCCGGCGATGGCCGGGATGAATCAGCGGATTCCTGGTGAAAATGCTCCTTACAGCCCCTTCAGCAGCGAAGCTCGCGGCAATCGTCCGGAATCAGATGGCAATTCCGCCGCCGCAAAAGCAATGTCTCCCGAAGAGATCATCGAGAAGACATTACGTCGCTGCCTGGCTCAGATGACCAAAGCCGCTCAGATGATGGAAGACCACCCCGAGATCATCGATCGCCTCCCCGATGAGCTCAAGGAAGACTTCGACGAAGCTGTTTCACGCATCTCCAAAGCCGCGAAATCACTTGTCTGACGTTCACAGTCAATTCTGTCGGCGTTACACTGGGAAAGATAAAAAACCTCGTCAGTCTGCGGGCAGCGTCTGGCGAGGTTGATCACCCGATCAGATGGTGACTTGACCAACTGCCCCGACAGGGCCTTTTTGCGGTATGAACCAGCCTCATCTGCCATCCGACGAGAAATATATCAACGCGCAGCAACCGTCGTCGAGCGTTCCCTATGTCAATGGGTGGCTCGTCCTGGCGTTGCTCGTCTGCGGCGGGGTTCTGTTTTTCCGCATGATGGGGCCTGTTGCAATCAGCCTGTTTGACCCGACGGCGAAATCACGCGAAATCGTGGTGCGAGGGGATCTGGCAGAAGACGAAAAGTCAACGATACAGATCTTCGAGCAGTCGTCCCCCAGCGTCGTTCACATCACGACCAGCGAGTTTTATCTCCAGCAGAACCGATTCAATCTCAAGGCGACCGAAATTCCGCGCGGGACAGGAACGGGAGTCATCTGGTCAAGTGACGGTTACATCGTCACCAATGATCACGTCATCCACGATGCCAGCAGGGCACGTGTCACGTTATGGGATCGCACGACCTATGATGCAGTCCTCGTGGGAAGTGATCCTGATCGTGATCTGGCGGTCTTGCGCATTGATCCGCGTGGCAAGGCGCTCGTACCGATTCCGATTGGTCAATCGCCCAACCTTCGAGTTGGACAAAAAGTCTTTGCCATCGGCAGCCCTTTCGGTCTGGATAATACCCTGACCACGGGCGTGATCAGCGGGTTGGGTCGAGAAATTGATACAGCAAACGGCAAGACAATCCGCGGCGTGATTCAAACGGATGCCGCGATCAATCCCGGTAACTCAGGCGGTCCGCTGCTCGATAGTGCAGGGTTAATGATTGGAATCAACACCGCGATCATCTCTCCATCAGGCGCTTTTGCGGGGATCGGTTTCGCAGTGCCAGTGGATGTTGTCAACGAAGTCACGCCGCAGTTGATTCGACATGGGAAAGTCTATCGTCCGACGCTGGGGATTGTTCCGTTCGATGACAGTATCGCACAGAAGATGGGAGTGCCGGGTGTCATCGTCCAGACCGTCCTTCCCACTACCTCTGCATCGAATGCAGGGCTGCGTGGAAGTGAGTTCGATCCAGATCGCGGAATCCTCCTGGGAGACCTGATTGTTGCCATCAACGATCAGGAAGTGACTAGTGTCAACGATCTGTTTCGAATCCTGGGGAGCAAGAAGGTGGGAGACGTTGTCGACGTCAAAGTGGTTCGGGGCAACGAGTCGACAACCTTGCCCATCGAACTACAGGCATTTGCCCCTGCGTCTCAATGATGCTTATTAAATGATGCAGGTTCAATGATGGACGGATGGCAGGCAGACAGTTAAATTACAGACGACGCTGGGCGATGAAATTGAACAAAGGCGATGTCATGAGTGAAACAACAAGTCCACTGACGAAACACGAGGGAGCAGTCACGGTTCTGCATCTGGCGGCCTGCAGTTCACGCTGGGGAGCAGACCAGATCGATAAGCACCGCGCAGCGTTGCTGGAGCAGTCTTGTCAGATCAAGCCCGGGCAGTCGCTGCTGATCGATATGACCTCCGTCGAGTTCTTCGGCTCGGCCTTCATCGAACTGCTGCTGCAGATCTGGAATGGCGTTAAGCAGAACGAGGGTTCGAAGATGGCGCTGTGTGGTGCCTCGAATTACTGCATGGACATCATCACGGTGACGCGTCTGGATTCGATCTGGCCGATTTACCCGGATCCCTCAGCCGGAGTTTCAGGGCTGTCGCAGGCGTAGAGCAGGGGGGATGCACCGCGATCATTCTCTCATTGGACGACTCACAAAATCAAAAAGGCCAGCAGCATGACTGACTGGCCTTTATTCATTCTGGAGATCAACGGTTTGGAGATAAGCCGTGATCACAGTTTCAGCGTGGCTGCGCAGAACGGGTTGCTGATTCGTTATCGTGCGCGGTCATCGATCGATCGCGTTTGAGCAGGTTTGTGGCTACAGGCACAGTTCATCGAGGCCGGCCATCTCGTGCATGGCGTCCGGGTCAATTGATTCGATACAGAGTTCAACTTCGCCATTCTTGATATCGAGCACAGTGACCTGATGAGTTCCGATGATGAAAATATCACCTACAGATGCCTCGAAGTGTTGGAGCATGCAGTCGTCCATCGTGATAGAGAAGTGGCGTTGATGTGGTGGATCAGAACGTCCGCCGGAGATGGCATCAAGTCAGGTAATGGTGGGAGACAGAACATTGCTCAACGACCATCGCGAGCGGTGTTATAGCATCATGTCTCGTAGATCGAGAAGTCTAATTTTGTTTCGACGCTGAAAAAAATTCAATGTTGCTTGTGCGCAAGCCTGATAAATTGATCTGTGCGCAGGCACGCACATGCGAGTCCCGCCTCATGTGACAATACGGTCACTTTCCTCCTAATGATTGATGATTGCGCCTGAAGATTACTGCTGAAACAGCTTGTAACCACGCTCTTCAAACTCGTGCAGACGCTGTTCGATCGTTGTCACAAGCTTACTCAATTTGTATGGATCATCGATCTTAACGCCACGCTCGTCTGTGACATAGAAGACGTCGACAACCTGATCGTAATGCGTCGCGATCTTCGCCATCACGATCGACATGCCGAACTCATTGAGTGCACGCGTGATGGTCAGCAGCAGGCCAGGGCGGTCATGGGCGAAGATGTCGATGATCGTATAGTGATCACTGCTGTTCTGGTCGGGCACGACACGCAATGGGAGCTCAGCCAGGGGCGGCGTGTTCTCAAGATTGCCGTAACGTTTGTATTTCTTGAACAGCTTCTCAAGTGAGGTTGGTCGATACAAGTGCTCTTTGATGACCTCTGCAATCTCATCGATCCGCCACTGCGGCGGCTTCTGCGGGAAGTCCTGATCGGTCAATCGAATGCGGTCCAGAATGATCCCGTCTTTACTGGTCGCGATCTGAGCGGTGACGATCTTCAATCGCATCGCCGTGAGGACGCCACAGATCCGTTCGAAGATTCCGCGCGAGAAACCATGACGTCCGATAATGAGATATTCGATCAGCCCGCTGACCTCGTCGAAGCGTCCTGAGACACGCGCATCATTTTCAGCCAGCTGACTGATCAAAATCAAATCATCCTGTATTGTCTGCAATGTATTGGAATGCACATACTGCAAAGGCAGGCTTTGATACAGGTTCGTGAACTGCTCTGAAAGCGTTTCATTCCACTGCCCCAGTTCCTTGCGTTGCTTCAAAGCCGTCAGGATGTCTTCTTCTTTGACGACATTAAGTCGTGGCGACTCGGATTCTTCACCAAAGTGTCCCAGCGTCTTGTCGTAAAGCTCTTTCAGCAGGTCAGACTTCCACTGAGTCCAGACTCCCGGACCGACCGCCTGAATGTCAGCAACCGTTAATAGATACAAATGACGAAGACAGTTGGAATCGCCGACCAGATGGGCGAAGGTCGACGTGATCTTCTGATCGTTCACATCGCGACGCAGTGCCAGGTCGGACATGTGTAAATGCCAGCGAACCAGGAACGACAACAGCTTGACCTGATCTTCAGGAAGATAAAGTCGATGTCCGACTTCGATTGCTAATTTCGCACCCAGGATCGAGTGGTCTTCCTCATAGCCTTTCGCCATGTCGTGAAGGATGATCGAGAGGTAAAGAATCTCTTTGTTCTTTAACGAGCGGTAGACTCGTCCAATGTGATCAGGATCATATTCGAGTTTTTGTGCTGCTTCGACGGCACGCATGGTGTGCTCATCGACCGTGTAGCTATGGTATTGATTGAATTGCAGCAGGCCCCGGCAATGTCGAAATTCAGGAATGACTCGTTCGAGTGTTCCGTATTCGTACATCAGTCGAATCGTCTTGCCGAGGGTCTTTGGATCTTTGAGGATCTCCAGGAATGTTGTGGCTGCCTCGCGACTGAGAGTTTCTGGAACATTCGGCGAGGCTTTCTGGATCAGATCAAGAACAAGCGGGTTCGGCTCACGCGAATAACGTTCGGAAAGCTGGAAGAACTTGAGAGTCTGTTCGAGAGACTGTGTGACTTCGGTTAAAGCACCGCTGACAACATCGATCTCATCGGGGCGGAGCAGGTAATGGCGCTGAATGCGTCGAGTAAATAGTGACGAGAACGCCTGCATCACGCGACGTCCGGGCCGATTGCGTTGTGTGAAGCGATTCGTAATCTCTCGGACAGTCGTTGCGTGCTGAAAATACTTTTGCATGAACTGCTCGACCGGCTGCTGCACAGGGGTTGGTTTATACCCTTGAGCATTGGCAATCCGAAGCTGTTCATTGCGCGAGAGAATGTCGTAGCAACGTCCAGATCCCATGTGAAGGTAGAATCTGATCCGTGTATAGAACTCTTGTGCTACGCGAACCGCTTCGTATTCTTCTGAGGATAGAAGCCCCTGTTTCCAGATGATGTCGAGCTTTGTTTCCTGGGTCAGCGAATAGGCCAGCCAGCGGATCAGGTGGATGTCTCGCAGCCCGCCAGCAGCTCGTTTCACATCAGGCTCAAGGTATTGAGCCGACTGGCCATGCTCATTGCGTTCTTCTTCGCGTGATTTGACACAGTCCACATAGAATTGCGACCAGCGACGTTTAATAACAATGCGATCGTACTGCGTCCGTAAATCATGATGCAGCGATTCACTGCCCCAGATTAGACGTGTATCAGCCAGCGAGGTTGCAACCTGAATGTCTTCCTTCGCCAGCGAAATCGTTTCATTGAGCTTGCGCAGGCTATGACCCAGTTTCAACCCGCCGTCCCAACAGCGCCGAACAATCGTTGCGACGACCGGCTCGAACCAGGCTGCTTTCGTATCGCGGTACAAAAAGAGCAGGTCGATGTCGGAGTAAGGGGCAAGCTCCGCACGTCCAAAGCCTCCGACAGCGATGATGGCGACATCCTGCGATGACTGGCGTTCGGTGACTTGGTGAAACGCCATCGATTCAGTAGCCAGATTGATCAGAAACTGGTCTGTCCATTCCGTCAGCAGACCACCCAAAGCTGAGGCCTGACTTCGCTTTTCAAACTGGCTGCTGACCAAACGACGAATCTGCTGAATGCGGGCCTTGTCGTCTTTGATCCAGTTTTCAGTCATGCCGCTCGCATATTCGAGTAAAGAGAACCACAGATAAACACGGATTCACACAGATAGAATCAAAAGAAGAGATCTAAACGGGTCTCTTGGAGGATCGATTTATCGGTAGCAATTTGATCTGTGTCAATCTGTCTTCATCCGTGGTTCCGATTCTTGCATCCCGATGGTTCATCTCGCTTCACAGGGCCTGCAAACCGGTTTCACCGGTGCGGATACGGATGACATCTTCAATCTCGCTGATGAAGATTTTCCCATCGCCAATCTCGCCCGTTCTGGCACTACCAACGACGGCGTCGATCGCGGACTGCAGCTTTTCCTCCGGTACGATGACATCCAGGCTCAGCTTGTTGACAAAATCAATCTGATATTCCGCCCCACGATAAGTCTCAATATGACCGCGCTGGCGACCAAATCCCCGAACTTCGGAAACTGTCATTCCAAAGATACCCGTCTTGACCAAAGCCATTTTCACTTCATCGAGTTTGTAGCTTCGGATCATCGCCGTCAGGCGTTTCAGTTTCATGTCTTCTCCACCGACAGGGCACAAGCAGGAACAACGAGGGCCGCTGAATCCAGAGATTCAGCGACCACTCGTTGTGAAAACCTGTTCGTCACGTCAATCGGTCGGCCCGATCGATCAATCAGATGATACTACAGCGATTCTTCGCCCGTCTCGCCAGTACGGATGCGAATCGTCTCTTCGAGATTGCTCACGAAGATCTTACCATCACCAATCTGTCCCGTGCGAGCCGTCTTCACGATCGCATCAATAGTCGCCTGGAGACTGGTATCAGGAAC
>SXPC01000282.1 GCA_005778225.1 Planctomyces sp.
AGCCGCAGGTGTCGGCTCCTCTGCCTTCGGCTCTTCCGGTTTGACCGGAGCAACTGGTTTTTCACCCAGAGCAGCAGGATCAAAATTGACCGTCAAAAACAGATAGCGGTTCTTGCCGATCGACGGTGTTTCCTCTTCGGCCTCTCCCTCTTTCTTCTTATCCTTCTTCTTGGCAAACCCGACCTCAATCTCCTCATCATCACCCGCAACGATCGCACCGAAGTGCATGACGTAGGTCAGGCCGTCCTTCGTCATCGCCGCCAGTTCACCTTCATTCGAAACCAACCGCATCTCACCGGCGCGATTCTGGCTGAAGTAGAACCCTTTACTCTGCAGATTCATCGATGTCAGGATATCCTGGCTGACATCCTTGTTTGTCTTCAGATCCGCACTCAGCCCCTCGGGCTTTCGACGAATCCCGACGATCCGCAAATCATCCAGCTGATCAATCAGCCCGTTGACTTTTGCCATCTGCATCTCTTCTTCCGGCTTGAGATCTTCGAGCTTGAAGTCCTCAGATCCTTCCGGCTTACTCAGCGTGTAAAAGCCCTGATCGACAATTCGTCCAGATCCTTCGTCGACGCTGTAGCGGTGAATGACGATCTTCTCGAGATCCGTCTTCGCTAAGCTCAACAGGTCATCTTCGATCCAGTCGGTGAACTTCGTCGAAAGATCGATATCAATGGCAGCCACATACGTCTGATCCTCATCAGGACGACGCACGTAATACATGTTTTCGCCCCCTTCTGCCTTCTTCCCGATGATCAGGTCCGTCAGGGGAGTTCCATCCTTGACCAGCGTGATCCGATTACCACGTCCCTTGATCGCGGTGGATTCTTCATCACCCGGATCGATCACTCCCAGACGCTCAAAGTCCGCTGACCGACGCCCCACCAGCGCCCCACGCTCAATCCCGACGACAGACGCCGCCGTCTTCGCCAGCTGATCTTTCGCATCGGCTGGATAATCATAGTGAGAAGGAATGACCCACTTGCCGTTCTTGCTTTGAATCGAAAACCGATCCCCGGTCGCCGTGTCTTCATCATAACGAACGAGGTTCAACCCGTTCGCATCATTAGGATCCGTGAAGTCCGGATAAAACGGCTTCCCGACTTGCGCGAACTCCGCTTCATCGGCCCCTTGGCTCTTCATCCCAGACCAGGCAGCCGCCCCCACAAGGACAACAGCCAGCCCCACAAAGATCATCGTTTTCGACAGCTCATTCATATCAAAATCACCCAACAATTAACGGCGTGTTCTTGTTTGTTTTTGCCCTTCTCCCCCGGGGAGAAGGTGGCCGAAGGCCGGATGAGGGAAATCTGGAGGTCTTCGCTTATAATCTTTAACTCTCGTCCCTTCTCCCTTGAGGGGAGAAGGTGGCAGCGCTTCGCTGACGGATGAAGGTGGGGCATAGGCACTAACCAACTCCCAGCTTTGTCGCAGGGCGTCAGGCAAGCTCTTTCGAACCTACCCCTTAACCAATCGATCCCGGCTCACCGCCTGATTCTCCTTGATCCGGCGCGTGATCCACACCCCTAATCCCAGCACAATCGCAGGAATCGGCGGGAACAGAATCGACAGGAATCGAATCCGCCCCTTGAGGGCTCGTATCTTACGCTCCGACTCGGATTTAATTTTCTCCACCTGCTCATCCGCTTCCCGATCAATCTCGGCCTTCGCGACATCGAGACGACGTTGTTCGGTCTCCTGCAGGTTCAAGGTCATCTGCATCTTGGTCTGCTCATCCAGCGACTTGTCTTCCTCGATCTTCTTACGCTTCTCATCAAAGATCTGCTGACGCTTCTTGAGCTCTTCTTCGGCTTCTTCGAACGACGCAGTCGCACGTTCTTCGCGGTCTTTGAGATACTGATTCGACAACTGCTCAACCAGCGTCAACGTCCTCGCCTTCGAACGTCGCTTGCGCAACTTCAGGAAGTCCGTATTCCCCGCCAGTTCATCGACACAGTTCAATGTAAAGATGATGTTATCGAGCTTCAGATCCGCCTGCTGCGTACTCGTCAGCTGGAAGACCGCATCCGAGATCATGTCCATATCCGCGACATAAACCGCGTTGATCTTCTTGGCTTTCTCATCCACGCCTTCCTTCGACTTCACACGCACGCCGATGATGTGAGCATACTTGTCCGTCTTGATCTTGCGACGATTCGGCGCCAGCTGCGGACCGAACATCCCATTGCTGGAAACCATGTCCTTGAAGTTCACCAGCCCCGAGTTCGCAGCTCCCGTGCGGAACAGCGTCGTGAACTCCAGCGTCTCACTTTGTCGCGGACGAATACTCCCCGACAAAGACAGCAGCAACTCCTGTAGACCGTCGGTAATTTCACTATTTGGATTGAACGGCCCATCCGCCTCCGCAGGCTGCTTGGCAATGAAGGTATACATCCCGGGAACCTGACGAATGAAGTCCGCAAACTTCGGATGGTTATGCTCCAGGTCAAATACCAACTGGTCGTTCTTCCATTCGATCTCGAGTGCATTGACCAGCGAAGTCGCCTCCCCGCCATCCGCTTTCGCTTCCGGCGGCGGACTCCCGCCAAACATTCCTCCCTGACCCTGACTCGGCTTCGGCAGCGAAGCCGCATACTGAATCCCCAGCGTGAACGGGAGCGGGTCATCAAAGATGAGCACAGGATGCCCGGATCGCACATACTCAACGAAGTTGTCCATCTGTGGCTGCGTCAGACTCGAAGGCATGACCGCCATCACAACATCATATTTCTTATCCGGAATCGGTTCATCGGCAGAGACTTCTTCGACCGTGTACTGCTTCTTCAGTTCCTTCACGATCTGCCACTCAGGCAGCGATCGGAACGAACTCATATCGAAGCCGCCAATAACCTGCGCATCTGTCTTCAAGATCCCGACCTTCAGTCGAGACGTCTTTGACACTGTCCGGATCGAACGTGTCAGTTCATACTCCGGCGAGATCCCGAACTCGAAGAAGGGAATGATGACTTCATCCAGCCCGCTCGTCACCACGGCTCCCATGAAGACATTCTCTCGCATAAATAAGCCATCGCGCTCAGACTGCACTTCTCTGGGCATAATCCCGAAGTAACGTGCCTCATCAGCCGCCTCACTGAACGGCTCGACATCCACAATCCGCACCTGCAGCTTGCTGCCCCCCAGCTGGTCATACTGCTTGAGCAGTCCCCCCAGGTGCTCTCTCAGCGACACATACTGCTGAGGAACTTCCGGCGACAGAAATGCCTGAATCGTTACCGGCTGCTTTGGATCGATCTCTTTGATCAACTTGCTCGTGATCGAAGACAGGCTGTAAACATGCTCCGACGTCAGGTCAATGCGTCGGTTCATGCCCGACGCAATCACGTTGATCGACAGAATAATCAGCACTAGCGCGACAGCGCGCGTCGTGTAATGCATCACCTTGCTGCCACTCTTTTCACCACCCGCCCAGTGACGTCGCCCAATGACAACCAGGTTCAGGTACAAAAAGAAGACCGTGATCATCAGGAAGTAAAAGACTCCCTCGAGAGGAATCATCCCCAGGTTGAAGTCCGACAGATACGCACCGATCGTCGCATTCGACAGAAACCCCTGCTCCGACATCAGCCACTTCGTATCCACCGGCAGCCCCATCAGGTCCACCAGGTAAACCAGAATCCCCGCGAGGCTGAAAAAGATATCCGACAGAAAGATCGGCACCGCACAGATCGCAGCACCCAGCACAAACGCGACCGTCGCATTCGACGTCAACGACGAGGCAAACATCCCCGCTGCCAACAGACACGCCCCAGCCAGCCAGTAACCCGCATAAGTCGCCGCGACGACCCCCGGATCCGGATTCCCTATCGTAAACAGCACCCACACGTGCGACAAAGAAAACAGCAGCGCGATCGTGTAAACCGCCAGCACCGCAAGATACTTGCCAATCAAAACCTGCAGATCGCTCCCCGGCAGCGTGAACAGCAACTCGTCCGTCCCCTGCTTATGCTCATCAGCCCACGTTCCCATCGTGATCGCAGGAATCAGGAACAGCAGCAGGTAAGGATACCAGTAAGTCAGCTGATCAAAGTTCGCGAGGTTGTTCGCAAAAAACTGGGGCGAAAACGCAAAGAACGCCCCCGACACCACAAACACCACGATGAACAAATACCCGATCAGTCCCGAGAAATAACTCCTCAGGTTTCGCTGAAACACCGCCAGGACAAATCCACTCGATGACATCTCTCGTGTCCTCTATCGATCTATCGTCAGGCCATCCGGCCTTAGAATGAAACTAAACTCTTGGAAGATGACTCAGAAGGTTTTGCCACAGAGGACACAGAGTTCACCGAGAGGAAAAATGCATTCCTGTTTCCAGGCGACCAAAGACAAACTTGTTAGAAAAGATCTGCCTCTGCCCTCTTTCTCAGTGTCCTCTGTGACCTCTGTGGCTATTGATTCTCTCAAAGGCTTCACGCCTTCGCCCCACCCGTCAGCTGTGAGAACTTCTGCTCGAGTTCCATCACCGAGCCACTCAATGCGCTCACCGGTCCATCCAGAATCACTCGACCCGAGTTAATCATAATGACCCGAGTGGCCACCGCCTGCACTTCATACAGAATGTGCGTCGACAGCAGAATCGTCTTCGTCTGCCCGAGCTTGCGAATCAACTCGCGCGCCTGCAGCGTCTGGTTCGGATCAAGACCACTCGAAGGCTCATCGAGAATCAGAACCTGTGGATCATGCAGAATCGCCTGAGCCATGCCGACCCGTTGACGATACCCCTTCGACAGCTTGCTGATCGCCTTCTCCCACACTCCCGTGAGGGCACACTGATCAGCCACATATGCCATCCGGTCTTTCAGGCTGGAAGAATCCATCCCGCGAGCCGCCCCGCAATACGCCAGGAACGACCGAGGCGTCATCTCGCCATACAACGGTCCATTCTCCGGCAGATACCCCAGCAGCCGAGCCGCTTCCAGGCGATGCGTCGACATATCAAAGCCGCCGATCATCGCCCGTCCGTGGGTCGGCGTCAGGAAGCCCGTGAGCATTTTCATCGTCGTCGACTTGCCCGCACCGTTGGGGCCGAGAAACGCAACGACTTCCCCCTTGGGAACAGTGAATGTGACGTCCTTGGTCGCGACAAACTCACCATAGAATTTCGAGAGATGATCTGCTTCGATCATCGCTGAGCCAGCTGTCCCGCCCGGACCAGACGATGCTGTCTTTGGACTCTCAGTCATCGTGCTCATCGTGGATCTGTTCTCCTTGAGATCTCGTCAGGTTGTCATTCCGCACTCATGACAGCCATTTGGCCATCGGAGCACCGATGTGGTTCGATCACTCATCGATCGCATCTGTCAGGCTCGTCCAGCATCCCGCTAAACAAACCCCCCGCACACATTCGCTGCACATGGTCTAACATCGTCCAGCCAACGATTCAAGCGATCATGTCCGATCAACGATCAAAAAACAGGCTGGCCAGACAAGCCACCCACTTCCGCATACGTCCCGACATTCAAGACCGTTGGATCAGATTTCTTCATCCAGAAACGAAAAAGAGGGAAAAGCAGATCGCCTTTCCCTCTTCAGTAATCACACTTTGTCCCTTCTCCCTTGAGGGGAGAAGGTGCCCGAAGGGCAGATGAGGGTGGGGCCAAGGCACTCACCAACATCCCTACTCACCATTCGCATGAGGCAAGCTTCCCCATATCCGCATTACGCATCCGGATCACTCTCCAGCGCCGGCTCCACAAACTGAACGTCATACTTCTTCAGCAGAAGATCCTTCCAATCCGCATTCGCCTGCTGCTGGTCATAGCTCATCAGCTCGCGCGTCGGTGTTCCACCACCTCCGCCCGCACCACCAAACAAGACAGACTTCGATCCCAGCAGATTCTCACGGATGCTCGAATCTACATCGCGGAAGACAACCTTCGTGACATAATAAATCGACTTATCCCGGTTCGGAGCCACACCAGCTTCCCCGGCATTGATCTTCTCGAACACAACCTTCATGAAGTCCTCACCAGCACCGCCAGTGATCTCCGGCAGGTTCGTGCGAGTCAGCGGCTGCTGAGATCCCATCAGGTCCGTTGGAGCAGCCGTTGATCGTGAGTACCACGAGAACGAGCCCGTCCCCGTGACGACCAGCTGAGGCGTCTTGTCCGTTCCATCTTCCGTCTGGCCGGCGATGACTTCCGTCAACGGCTGGTCCTTCTTCTCAGAGATCAGCTTGACGATCTCCTCGGCACGCTTCTCAGCCAGCTTACGGGCTTCAAACGACTTCCAGGTCTTCGTCACGAGTTCTTTGATCCCAGCATCAGTAAAGGCTGGGACGTGTGTTTTCTTGTAAGCCGTCTTCCACAGGAGGAATCGATTCTGACTGTCTGGATCGACCGCATCATAAGGCTGGAAGAACTGCTCGTCACTGGAGAAGACCATCTCGGGCACGGTCTCTGCTTCATAACGGGCTAGCGGATTATCAATCGGTTGAATCGCCTGCCCGATCGGATGATCTTCCGACGTGCTCAATTCCTGGAACGAAACCCAGCCCGTTTCTGCAAATCGCAGATTGTTCTTGGCAGCGTATTCCTTGATCTTCTTCATGATCTGCTCAGGAGTCAGGCGGTCAGGGTTCCCCTCTGACAGCAACTGCGTACCGGCCAGATCAGACAGAACACCACGAGCAGCCGACGCAGCCACCTGCATCTTCGCCAGCGTCCGCTCACGCAACAACTGTGACTTGATGTCAGCCTTCAGATCATCATCCAACGGACGATACTCAGGCATCTTCTCGACAGGCTGATCGCTATCAGCCGGAGCAACACCCGGAGCACCAGGCCCTTCTGGCATCGGCGGAGCAGCTGGTATCACAGGAGCAACCGGAGTCTGCTCGGTCGTCGCAGCAGGGGCAGGCGTCGTTTCCGTTTTCGGTGTTTCCGTCGCTGGAGGCGTCTGCTCAGGCGACGCAGCGGGCTTCTCGGTCGTCTCAGCAGGAGCAGCTTGCTCTTCCTGGAAGCTGACCAGTTGAATCATCGTCGAAGGCTGACCAAAACTCGATTGCGGCTGACCTTCTGGCTTCGTTTCCGAAGCAGGAGCTGGTTCCGTCGCAGGAGCAGGCTCAGTGACCGGAGGAGTCGCAGGAACGGCTACAGGCTCTGTAACAGCCGCTGGCGTCGTCGGAACCACACCACTCGCGGCAGGAGCAGACAAAACATCCGAGCTCGTCAAAGGCTCACTCAAAACACCACTCGTCATCGGCTGACTCAGCGTGTTGCTGTTCAGCGGCGAGGTCGCATCATCCAGGCTCGGGAAGGTCATCTCATCGATCTTCAACTCTTCCGGGAAGACTTCGTTCTTGTACTTCGCCTTGTTGGCTTCATAGTAGGCTGTGACTTCCTCATCCGTCACTTCGCCAGCCAGCTTCTCGAAAGTGGAATAGTCGGCTTCCAGATAAGCCACGAATGCCCGATCCGGCTGCTTGAAGCCAATGCTTCCCTCTGCTTTCTCGTTCGGATAGACCGTCTTGTGCTCTTCAAAGAACTTCTTCAGTTCCGCCTCACCAGGCGCCTCGACCTTGTCGACAAACGAAGACACCGCAATCGGAATCACATCCAGACTCTCACGCAATTCCGTCTTCGTATAAGAACTCCACATCTGCTCCGGAGTCGGATCAGCCTTGGGTCGGAAAATCATCAGCGCCTGTCGAGCCATCAGCTCTTCGCGGAGAATGTCGTACAACTGCAGATCGGTGACACGCAGCCCTCGCAGAATTTCCGCAAAGTCCTTGCTCGACAGTGACTGACGAGTCACCTGATTAATGTAATCGGTAACCAGCTCATTGCTGACGATCATCCCGGCATCGCGTGCTTCCTTACGCAGAACCTCTCCAAACACAACATCCTTCTCGATCGTCTCCAGGCCGAACCCGAAGCTCGAACTGCGGATCATCTGCATGATGAATCCCTGGAACATCGGATTGCTCGCCATCTGCATCATCTGCGGATTGGACTGCATGAATGCCTGCTGAATGAACGTGTTGGCAATCGTCCGACGGGTGATCATCCCTTGAACATCCTGGCCCGTCAGATCGCCACCCTTCATGATGACAATCGCTTCCCCGGCCTTGGCATCATCACTGAAGAATGATCCCACAAATGTTCCCAGAACCGCTCCCAGGATCGCAGCAGGCCATTGGTATTGTGACCCGCGCGTCGCCAGCCCTAAAACAATTCCTCCCAACAGCAACCCCATGGCCATCGGGAAATACTTCAGCATCGTCTCGTTATTTCCCTGGTCAGCAATCGTGCCCAGAACAACGAATGAAAACATCGCCAAAATGGTCAACCAGACCATCATGACCTTCTGGTTCTGACGGAAAAACTCAAATGGAGACGACATGCATTCCTCGTGGTCGTATGAATGATTTTTCAGTCACTGGCTTGACAGCCGGGAGACCGATGGTTTATGGATTTCAAGCCGTTGGTCTTTTGGCTTTCACTTCTTATATGGCATTCCACCGCAACTCGGGAATGTCACATGGAGGTGTTTTTTAGGCCTTTTGATCAAAAATAACCTTTATCCGATTCCCGACGAAATGAAAAGCCCGACGCAAAGGCTTCTTACGTCCCAGGTCACTTCACCCAGGACGTCGCCCCGTCCCATCTCGCGTCGAAAACTGCAACTCCAATCTGACATCTAAGCCGCGCAGGCAACACTGACCTGCCACCTACGACCGAACGGAAACCCCCACTCGTGGCCGCTAAACTCAAAGCCCTCGTCATCGTCGAGTCTCCTGCCAAAGCCAAGAAAATTGGCGAATTCCTCGGCAAAGACTACGCCGTCCGCGCCTCCCTTGGCCACGTCCGTGACCTCCCCGCCAAAGCCGCTGAAGTCCCTGCTGCCTTCAAGAAAGAGTCATGGTCTTCCCTGGGAGTCAACGTCAATCAGGACTTCGAACCCCTGTACGTCATCTCCCCCGAAAAGAAAAAGGTCATCACCGAACTCAAAGACCTGCTCAAAAACGCTGATGAACTCATCGTCGCGACAGACGAAGACCGCGAAGGCGAATCCATCGGCTGGCACCTCGTCGACATCCTCAAACCCAAAGTCCCCATCAAGCGGATGGTCTTCTCCGAAATCACCAAGTCCGCCATCCTCGACGCCCTCAAAAACACCCGCACCATCGACGCCAACCTCGTCGAAGCCCAGGAAACACGCCGCATCGTCGACCGCCTCTACGGCTACACCCTCTCTCCCCTCCTCTGGAAAAAAATCGCCCGCGGCCTCTCCGCAGGCCGAGTCCAGTCCGTCGCCGTCCGCGTCCTCGTCCAACGAGAACTCGAACGCATGGCCTTCCGCTCCGGCTCCTACTGGGACCTCAAAGCCGACTTAACGCCGGGTGTCACTGGCTCTGCCAGTGCTCCCACGTTTTCCGCCACCATGGTCGCCCTCGACGGCAAACGACTCGCCTCCGGCAAAGACTTCGACGAATCCACCGGCCAACTCAAATCAGGCTCCGACGTCATCCTTCTCAATGAAAAGCAGGCCAAAGACGTCCACGCCCGCATCAAGTCCATCCCTTTCAACATCTCCGACATCGAAGAAAAAGAACAATTCCGCAAACCTCCTGCCCCGTTCATCACCTCGACCCTCCAGC
>SXPC01000283.1 GCA_005778225.1 Planctomyces sp.
ACGAAAAAAGGACGGCCCATTTTGGAGCCGTCCTTTTTCGTTTAGCAATCGAAGCGTCTGTCACGCCGCGTCGCGGTCGTACAGATCGTAGCTGCTGATGCGATTCGTCGGCTTGAAGGTCGTTTCTTCCGCCGATTCTTCGATGAGCAGGTAGCTCATGATGTAGGCGGCTTCTTCGGTGTCTTCGTAGCGGCCGCGGACAATTGTGATGGCGAGGAAGCCGAGGCTCTTGAAGAATAGTTGGGCCGAGAGGTTGGACTCGCGGACTTCGGTCACGATCTCGCGTCGGCGTTGCTGTGACAGCTTGTCAATCAGTCGCTGAATCATGCGCTGACCGATTTGTTGGCGTCGGTAGTTTGGGGAGACTGCGAAGTTCAGGATATGGAGGCGAGACTTGTGGAGTTCGTAGATCATGAAGCCGACGATCTTGCCGTCTTGCTCTGCGACCATTCCGATGCAGTTGCGTTGTCTCAGGCAGCAGAGGAAATCTTCCTCGGTCCACTGAAACTCGAAGCTGGCTTGCTCAATCGCCAGAACTTCTTCCATGTCGCGTCGGATGAGCCAGCGGATTTGCAGTTGGTCTGGCTGATGAATTTTTAGTGACACGACGGCCTCCTTGCCGAGTGCTGATGGGTGAGGAGCACGACTGTGCTCTTTATCTTGACAGCGGGTCAGTCTCTGTGCGTTCCAAACGACAACTGACGGGCTGTGTGAGTGACGAACAACCGATGAGGTGTTGCTCAAAGATGACCAAGTCAAAGTACCAGAAGGTTCAACACGTGCAAAGGTGAATGTCCTGCCTTTTTTCTTCGACGCGTTGGGGGTGCAATTTCAACCGATTTTTACAAATCACGCAACTCTGTCAAAGTTTAATTCAAGTCATTTTCGGGATCACAGGCCAGTTCGTTCGTCAAGATGCCCTTGCAAGTTCTCCGCTGAAAAACGACATTCAATGCTTGGTTATCACCTTAGGAGAATGGATTTGTCTGGAGAGTTCAGGCAAAAGAAAGATGGAGCGCATGTCGAACGATTTTGAATCCGAGCAAACACCAGAGATTAGTCAGAAAAACAAGAAGAAAAAGTCCTGGGGATTATGGTGGAAGCTCCCCCTGCTGCTGATCGTCGCGATCCCGGTGGCAGGTTACTTCCTGCCACAGATTCTCTCGCAGCCAGGAGTCCTCGCCGGACTGCTCAATACGGCTTACAAGGACAAACAGGCCCGCTTTGAAATTGATGGCGCGACGCTGGCGTGGAATCAGCCGATCGCCTTGTCTGGGTTGAAGATTCACGATGAGAACGGCGAAGTCCTCAATCTCGGCGGAGTCAATACAGCGGCATCCTTATGGGATCTGCTGCAGCAAAAGTCGCCCAACTATGAACTCGTGATCTCCAAGCCCCATCTGCATTTGATCATTGACGAAAACGGAACGAATGTTGAACGCCTGATCGAACGCCTCAGCAGCGATGACAGCGAAGCGGAAAGCGTTTACAACGTCCGCATCAGCGAGGGGACTGCTCTGGTTGAAGATAAAGTCAAAGGGGAGAAGATCGATGTCTCCCATATCGAAGCAGACGTGAAGTACAGCTCCGCCAACGAAGAGCTGATGACCAAGACACGATTTGATCTGGCTCACAATGGCCAGACGGGCAAGTTTGCTCTCGATCTGGAACCAGTGGAACGTGGGACGAAATTCGTTACTCAGACTGGCGATGTCCCTTTGACACTGCTGGCACCTGTGCTTGAATCGCAGGCTCCCGGGTTAAACCTGCGTGGCATTCTCAACGGAACGATCGAGGGCATCATCCCCTCGGAAGCGAATGAGCAAGGGGAATTGATCAAGATCGATCTGGCGATCGCTGGTCTTGATGTCTCGGGCGAGGAGTACCTGGGCAAATCGATTTTCTCGTCGCCTGATGTCAAGATCCGCGGTTCGATCAATCCACAGACGAACGCGGTTGATCTCGTCACACAGTTGGCTTCCTGGGCGATTGATGAACCAGTGGCTGCTGGCTCCGCTGAGCGACAGCGGATCTGGTCGAATTCCGCCAGTGAACTGCAATTTCGTGGACGGTACACTGCTGCCAGCGATGCTTTCGTGGCGGAGATCCTGCGGTTAACGAGTACGGAAGTGTCGATTGAAATTGCTGGTGATATCAAAGAGCTTTCGACGCGGCAGGTCTACGACATCACAGGGCGGACAGCTATTGATCAGCGACTTTTAGATAACGCCGTCAAAGCCAAACTGACGTCGATGAATGTGCGAGTTGACAGTCTGAAGACAGGAGACTTTCGGCTGCAGGGGCCGCTGTGGCAAATCACTCCATCGCAAGTGGCAGGTGAGCCTGACCAACGCACGTTCAATCCCGAGTTCAGTGCTGCGACCAGAATCAGCTGGCAGAACATCGGGTATGAGACTTTTGATCTCGGTGCAGGGACAATGGACGTCGGGATGAAGAATAACATCGTCTCGTTGAGGCCGACGCCTCTCAACCTGCTCGGTGGGCGAGTCGACCTGACATCTGCGTTTGATATCACAGACACCAACGATCCTATTGTCATGGTGCCCGCCGGCGTGAAGATCGACCGTGCGGGGATCAATACGGAGCTCTCGCGACGCTGGCTGCTATATGTCTCGCCACTGTTCGCGGAAGCAACGGCAATCGAAGGAACATTCACTCTTGAACTGCCTCAGATCAAAGCCAAGGTCAGCCAACTGGCGATGCAGCGTTCCGAACTTGCCCTCACGTTTCATCAGGCGAGACTGGGACCTGGACCGCTGATGCAGCAGGTCGCAGGCATGATCTCGCAGATGCAGTCGACGATTGGTCGCGAGCCGGGCAGGGGGCTCGGAGGGATCGTCGGCGGTGTTCTACAACCAGACGTGCAATGGATCGGCATTCCCGAGCAGCGCGTCACGCTGGTTGTTGACCAGGGTAAAGTCTCGCATCGAGATCTGGCCTATCAGGTTGGCGATGTGCGACTCGTCTCGACGGGCTCGATCGGTGCGATTGATAAACGCCTCGACCTGAATTTCGCGATGAGCATTCCGGACAAATGGGTCCAGAATCGTCCACTGCTGGCAGGCATGGCCGGGCAGTCAGTCAATATCGCCGTCGGCGGAACACTTTCACAGCCGCAAGTCGACCTGCGAAACATGGCCGACTTTGGTAAGCAGATCGGTGCGGGCGCGATCGGCGGCCTCATCGACAACCTGATCGAGCGGCGACGAAACCGATAGCACAGTTCGCCTAGCGTCTCGGCGTGAAAAGACGCAGAGCCGACGTCGCAGGAGAATGCGGCCTGAGTGGGATTGTTTCGCGAAAAGGGACTGCCAGATCGATCTCATCGATCGATGGGATTGTTTCGTGGTGTCCCAGAGGCTTCCCCCATAACGCATTCCAGCGCGATCCCAGGCCCGTCTTCGAAAAGAGAACAGACTGCTGGTAGGTCGTGGGGACAGTCAATCGACTGGCCCATGGCAAGAGGCTGGCATTGTCGGAGGACGAATAGCTGGATAGACGATAGTTCTGGTGGCCGTGACTCAGGCCGTCTTTCATCAGTTCGCCGATCAGCAGATCGACGCCTGTCTCCGTGGTCGACAGAAACAATCCGCCCTCCATCCCGAACTCGGTCGCGTGCGCGATCAGGAGGGATATGAGTTTGCCGGACTGACAAACGATGGTTGCATCCAGAAGGTTCTGCGAATCCAGCATCTCGATCAGGGAAATAAGACGGCTTCTCCGTGCCTCCGACCAGTCATCAGGATAAGCGGAGTTCAAGCGTCGGATCAGTTTCGATGTCAGATTGGTCGCCTCGCCACTGCGATAGCGATGAAGCGTGATCGCTAGCAACTCTTTTTCAAACCGGAATTGATGCTTCGTCAGTTCTTTGCAAAGCCGGCTCTCGGCGTTCTCAACAGTCGTTAAATCAATGATGTGCTGAGTCCAGCTTTTTCGCGTGACAGGTCTTTGGCCAACGATCCGAAAGCTGGTCTCAGCTCGGCCCTGGTCAAGACCTGGCCGGTCGATCGGGCCGACTTCGTAGAGATCGAAGTCGCACAGGGAGTTGACGAACTTTGCAGTCCCTGTAAAAACAGCCGCGAGATTCGGCCCCACTGGCAGCATAGGAGACGGCCAGAGAGTTGGCACCATCCGCAGTATGATATTCTTGCCAGACTTTTGCTCGACCAGCGGCATGATCCCGACAGGACGACCTGCCAGATAGATCGCCAGGGCTCGTGGCTGAAGTACGTTTTCGTAACGAGTCAGAACGGCCTGATACCACTCGAAACTTCGAAACAGCGACGCTCCGTCCGGTGCCCTGTCACACAGCCCCCGCCATTCGTCCTGGAACTCATCAAGTTCGGACAGCGATGTGATCTGGTTGTATTGAAACATGATGGCACCCGAGGGTAAGAATGCGTTCGCACTGTAACGGCGTTATTCAGCAGTCTCAACGAGGCAATTCGCGTTCCGTGACAGATCTTCGTATTTTGACGGCAAAACGTCGCGAAAAGGCAACATGGGCAATTCGCGTTGATGTAGTTTCGCCACACGATCGTTAGAATGACAGTGCTCGAGTTCTTGCAGGGAGAGGTCCTGTTTGCGATGTCGTTTCAAATCACTTTGTCAGACAAATTGACGTCGGATGTCGACCTGTCCTCGCTGCCGTGGAACAGGGTTTGGGATCTGTCAGCGGGCGAACTGGAGGAGGTTCCGATCCGTATCGGGAAGTCCTCGCAACGACTTTCGAACGTCTGCCAGATCGAGCAAATTGTCGATAGCCTGTCACGTCTGACAATCAATAATTGCACCTCCAGCGTTCACGGAATCGCCGTCGGTTTGAAGGCGGGAGAAGTGATCGTCAACGGTGATGCTGGGCATCGTCTCGCAGTGGATATGACTGGCGGTTTCTTGAAGATCATCGGGAGCGTCGGCAACGACCTTGGCGGCGCATCGCCGGGGAACAACTCAGGCATGCGTGGCGGCGAAATTCACGTCAGCGGCAATGCAGGTCACAGCGTCGGGGCGAGACTGCGTCGTGGCGTCATCGCGATCGCTGGAAACGTCGGCAATGACTGCGGAGTCGATGCGATCGCAGGAACGATCATCGTCCTCGGCGATGTGGGCACGCGAGCCGGGATGGGAATGAAAAGAGCTTCGTTGATCGTCGGCAATGCTGGGGAGATCGATGCGGTCCGCTATGACGCGGCGATGAAAGCGATGCCCACATGGCTGCGGGTTTACTTTCGATCGCTAGCCTCGAAAGGATTTGTCATTCCGGCCAGTTGGATGAATGGTCCCTATCAACGCTTCACCGGCGATCTAACCGGACTCAGTAAAGCCGAAATCTGGTCGCTTTGCGATTGATGTAGGGTCCGCTGTGCGGACCATCAAAGGCGGCCTTATATCAGCTCGGCGAACAATCTGATACTAACGCGTTTCACGGTCCGCACAGCGGACCCTACGAGTGCAAGATCGTCGCCAGATGATCCGTCAGCCGTTGCAGCATGTCAGACGTCGTATAAGCATGTGGGCTGAAGCGAACCTTTCCGCCGCGGACGCTGCAGAGAACCTTCTTCTCAAACAGCTTGTTGCGAATGTCCATCGGATCATGTCCTGCGAACTCAAATGGAATAATGCCCGACCAGTGGTCATCACTTCGGTTGGCAGTCGTTCGTCCGCCAAGAGACTCCATGCGGCTGACCAGTTCATTGGTCACTTCATGCAGGGATTCTGAGATTGCGTTGATGCCAAACTTTTCGAACAGGTCGAGCGAGGCTTTCAAACCCTGGAAACCCGGCATGGCGTAGGTCCCCCCTTCGTAGCGCTGTGCCGTCTTCTTGACGTTCAGTTCCGGGGTGTCGAAGTTGTAGGACGACTCGACACTGTTCCAGCCGATGCTCACGGGTTCGAGCAGGTTGAGATGCTCGGCCTTGATATAGAACACACCGGCTCCTTCTGGCCCGAGCAGCCATTTGTGGCCATCTGCGGCGAGGAAGTCGATCCCGGAGGCTTTGGCATCGAGCGGAAACATTCCCAGCCCCTGGATGGCATCGAGAAATGCCAGCGCTCCATGCTGGTGGGCGATCTCCGCCAGCTGTGACGGATCGATGCGGTAGCCACTGTTGAACGAGACCCAACTGGCAGCAACGATTCGTGTTTTCGAATCGCAGGCTTCATTGAGTCGGCCAAGATTGACCTGCCCATCGTCGACTGGGACGATGCGAACTTCGACGCCTCGTCGCTTCAGATTCATCCAGGGAAACAGATTGGATGGGAATTCGTTCGCCGGAACGACGACGTTGTCACCCTCGCGAAACGGAAAGCCTTCTGCGACGAAGTTGATCCCTTCGGTCGTGCTGCGAACCAGGGCAATTTCGTCCGTGCTGGCGTTGATCAATCGGGCAGCTGTTCCGCGCAGGTCTTCGAGCTTGGCCCGCCATGCAGGCCAGTTGGCACAACCAAACTGCTCGACGCTGCGCACCCAGTCGATGATGGCCGCGGCTGTCGCTGGAGGGAGGGGCGCGACAGCGGCATGGTCAAGGTAAACCCATGATGGATCGACGGACATTTCACTGGCGAACAGGTGGCGAACAGAATTCATCGGGAGACCTTAAATTTTCACAAACAACTCAATGGCTCAAGTCTAACACCTCGACACACGCTACCCAAGCTGGTTCGCAAATCACACTTTTTATCTGATGCCCTATCCTCTACCATCCCTGAAACTCTGCACGTAAATGCGTCCTTTGCCTTTCAGCTCTCTGGATTTCTCATGCCCACTCGCGATGACCTCGCTTCGGAATACCTCGATACGCTGCTTTATCCTCCCTACCCAGTGCAGGAGGAGGCGTTGCTGGCGTGGTTCACGTCGAAGGAAGGAGTCATGGTCAGTGCGCCCACGGGAACCGGGAAGACTCTCATTGCCGAAGCGGTTCTCTTCGAAGCCCTGAAGTCCGGGACGACTGCCTATTACACGACCCCATTGATCGCGCTGACGGAGCAGAAGTTTGATGAGATCAAAGCTTCCGTCGTCCGCTGGGGTTACTCGGAGGACGATGTCGGGCTGGTGACCGGGAACCGGAAGGTCAATCCGCAGGCGAAGATCCTCGTCGTGGTTGCAGAGATCCTGCTCAACCGACTGCTGCATGGCGATGAGTTTGATTTCGATCACGTCAGCGGAGTGGTCATGGACGAATTTCACAGCTTCTCCGACCCGAGTCGGGGTGTCGTCTGGGAACTCTCGCTGGCACTGCTGCCATCTCGCGTTCGCCTGATGCTGCTTTCGGCGACCGTCGGGAATGCGCTCGAATTCCTGGGCTGGTTACGCGTCAAGCATGGTCGTCATCTGGAACTCGTTCAGGGAACCGAACGCAAGGTACCGTTGAACTTCAAATGGATTCCTGATCAGTTTCTCGATGAGCAACTCGAAATCATGGCTGATGGTGACGATGACTTCGCACATACGCCCGCACTGGTCTTCTGTTTCTCAAGAGCGGAGTGTTGGTCGATTGCAGACCAATTGCGAGGCAAGACGCTCGTCAGTGAAGCCCGTCGAAAGATTCTGCAGGCAAAAGTGAACGACGTCGATTTCTCGACCGGCGCCGGTCCCAAGCTCAAGCAGATTCTCATGCGCGGCATTGGCGTCCACCATGCGGGGATCATGCCGAAGTATCGACGAATCGTGGAAGAACTCTTTCAGCAGAAGCTGCTGGCGGTTCTCGTCTGTACGGAAACACTCGCGGCGGGGATGAATCTGCCGGCGCGAAGCGTCGTCATGACGACGATCGTGAAAGGGCCGAAGGACCGCAAGAAGTTGATCGAGCCAAGCACGGCTCACCAGATCTTCGGGAGAGCAGGGCGTCCGCAATACGACACCCAAGGCTACGTCTATGCACTGGCACACGAAGACGACGTCAAGCTGCATCGCTGGAAACAAAAGTACGATCAAATCCCCGAGGACACGAAGGATCCCAATCTCATCAAAGCCAAGAAGGCGATGAAGAAGAAGATGCCGACGAAGAATGCCAATGAGACGTACTGGACCGAGGCTCAACTGACGCAGCTGCGCGAAGCAGCGCCGTCGAAGCTCGTCAGTCGCGGCGTTCTGCCATGGAGACTGCTGGCCTACCTGTTGAGTTACTCGCATGAAGTCGAACAGCTACGTGGATTCGTACGCAAACGTCTACTCGATCCGAAAGCAATGGAACGGGAAGAAAAGCAGTTGGTCACCATGCTGACGGTGCTTCATCGCGAAGGTTATATCACCCTGACCCCTCCGCCGCCGGAAGAAAAGAAACCCGATAAGAAAGTGTCTGATCCCGCCGAAGCACCGTCTCCAGTCGAACCTGAACCAGTCCCAACGAAGGCAGGGCTGTTCGGCCAACTTCTCACCGAAGCCCGACAGACGGCAGGGATTGTTTCCAGTCAGGTGGACTCAAAGAAAGCCAAATCCACGGAGACGCCAACGGACACCTATTTCCCGACGTTGGCTGAACCGACGGAGAAGATGCAGGAGATCTTTGCCTTTAGAAGCATCGATCCGATCTACGGAAACTTCCTGCTCAAACAGTTTGATATCGCGAACGAAGAGGAACGTCTTCAGGCGATGGAGAGCCTGCTCGAGCTGTCTGTCTCGGTTGCCAAACTCGTCCGTGTGCCTCGACCAGACCGGCTGCCAATCGGTCCTTTGGCTCAGACACGTCTCGATGAAGAACTTCTTTCCCGCGGGCTGGTGACCGCCGAGCAGTTGCGTCGACAGTATCCCAGCGATGAACCCGAAGATTTTAGAAGCGGTCCATTAACCTTCGAAGATTTCGCGCCGCCGCTGGCAGATAAGCTCAAACTCTTGTTCCATTCGGAGTATCCACGCATTGGCGATCTGGCGATTATGCCTTGCTGGTGCATCGGCGAATTACTCAAATACAACGGCGAGTTTGATAAATACATCCGCGCCAATGACCTCGTCAAAGAGGAGGGCTCGGTTTTCCGACATGCCTTACGAATGATCCTGCTCTGCGGCGAGTTTCAGGAAGTCACGCCATCTGGCTGGGACACCGTCGAATGGCGAAACTGGCTATCATCGATCGTGGACAATCTGACGAAGGCCTGTCACTCAGTCGATCCACAAAGCACGGATAAATGGCTGGCGGAGACAAAGGAAGAGTTCACGGTGTAACGGGGCTCGGCATGCCCTGCAAGCTGTGCACGATGAGCAAATCAATGTCGGTTCATTTCATTCAGAGTCAAACGACTTCGCGTTCTCGTACTGTCCTTCGTTTTTAACCAGGATTTGTTGAACGATATCGCGCCATAATTCGTAGCCCTGACGGTTCATGTGAAGGCGGTCCATGCAGAGGAGTTCGGGACGTGGCAGGCCTTCCGGAGTCAGCATGGGGGTCGCGATGTCGATGTAGGTCAGCTTGTCGTTTTTGTTGCATTCCGCAGCGAAGAGTTCGTTGGTTTTCTGAATCTGTGGCCACAATCGCCAGCGGAGAATGCTCGGCTTGATGGCGATGATGTAGATGCGGGTATCCGGCAAGGTCGAATGAACTTTGGTCACGAACTTTCGGAAAGTATCGATGACTTCTTCCGGTGAAACGCCAGCACCGATGTCATTGTCACCTTCGTAGAGAAGGATCGCACGAGGCTTATAAGGGAGAACGGCCCGGTCTGCGAAATGGAGGGCATCGTTCATGTTGCTACCGCCGAAGCCTCTGGGGATGACTGTCAGTGGGGCGAGGTCTTCCGCGAGGTCTTTGTGCCAGTAACGGATGCTGGAACTGCCGTAGCAGAGGACTGCACCGGTCGGTGGTGGAGAGGTCTTATCACTCTCCTCGAACTCGGCGATCTGCATCTCGAACCTGTCAGGGTTCGGGTAAACGCCTGGAAGTTTCTCCTGAGCCGAGATGTTGCCAATGAACAAAGCCGAGACAATGGCAAGACAGAGTGTGCGAGCAATGAACACGTCACTTCCCTCCTGGATGGGTCGAATTAAGGGATCAGATAAAAGGCAGTGGTGAAGACCATCGCGATGACCGCGGCACTGGCAAGGATTCTGATCGCTGTCAGGCGGTCACGCTGTCGAAACTCAGCCTGCTCAATGGTGTCTGTCTTGCCGAGCGAAGATTGGACATTGAAGACGCCTTGAAATCCGTAGTGGACGCAAAAGCTGAACGCGGACTGCAGGAACAGGACGGCAGTGACGAACGACGGGAGAAACACGATGAGGCGAAATTCACGACTGGGAAGCAGGTAAAGGTAAGCCGATAGCCCTATCGTCACTAGCAGACAGACCCATGCCATAGTCTGACGCATGCGGATTTCGCTGGGACCGATGTTGCAGGTGCCGGGGATGTACTCGGGCATGGACGTCTTTGAAAACGTAAGGGCTAAAAACTATTGACGCATGATCCAACCGCCGCCGATGACTTTGTCTTCGTTGTAGAGGACAAGCGCCTGGCCAGGAGTGACGCCGTATTGAGGTTCGTCGAATTCAACAGACAGGTTGCCATCATCAACACTGACCGAACAGGCGGCAGCCTGATGCTGATAACGGATCTGAGCCGTGCAGCGGAAGGAGTTTGCTTCCGGTGTGATCAGCCAGTTGACGCGGTCAGCACGCAGGGTCTTCTGGCCCAGTTCTTCGTAGCTGCCAATGACGACTCGTTTCGTTTCCGGCTCGATCCGCAACACAAACCGCGGACCGCCGAAAGCTCCCAGACCTTTCCGCTGACCGATGGTGTAGTTCTGAAATCCGGTGTGCTGACCGACGACGTTGCCAGCCGTATCGACCAGTTCCCCCGCCGTTTCCTGCGGGCCGCGATACTTTTCGATGAAGCCGATATAGTTGTTGTCGGGAATGAAGCAGATCTCCTGTGAGTCTTTTTTCTCCGCGGTCGCGATGCCAGCCTTTCGTGCCAGTTCGCGGATCTCTTCCTTCGTCTTATCGCCGACGGGGAAAAGGATGTTCGGGAGGATCTCGGGTGAGATGCCAAACAGGACGTACGACTGGTCTTTCTTATTGTCCAGCCCTCGGACAAGACGCGTCTGACCAGTCGCTGCATCTTTGAGAACTTGGGCATAGTGGCCGGTCGCGATCTTGGTCGCGCCGATCTGCTGGGCGAACGTCCAAAGCTTGCCGAACTTCAGCCAGTTGTTGCACTGCACGCAGGGATTGGGAGTGCGTCCTGCCAGATACTCTTCTGCAAAGTAATCCTTGATGCGGGTGAAGGCATCTTTGAAGTTGAGCGCGTGGAACGGGATATCCAACCCATCGGCGACGCGGCGAGCATCGGCGGCATCCGAGGCCGAGCAGCAGCCCTGTTTGTGACTTTTCAGATTGACCACCGGCAGGTCGAGCGACTTTCCTCCGAGCGTGACAGCGCAGGCGAGTTCCTCGGTCGCGCCGGAACGCATGAAAAGACCGATGACTTCGTAACCCTGCTGTTGCAGCAGGTAAGCGGCAGCCGAACTATCGACCCCACCACTCATCGCGAGAACCACTCGCTCGGACATGGACAGACTTTCGTGGAGACAGGAAATACTCATCCATGATAGGCGTCTTCCAGCAGAACGGCAACCTGCACTCAAAGCCTTTCGCGAGAATGATATGGGGCAATCTCCGACTCTTTGCGGATTATTCGATTCTTCGGTCTTGATGCTCACCTGTATGGTCTGTAGCATTCGCCACAAAGAGGGTTATTGACGGAATCTCCCGGGTCAAACGGGTCATGGTGCTTTTTGTTTGCGACGCTGTTAACACTCTGGTGCTTTTGCAATTCGCCGACTGTGAATTCAGTCGAGCGAGTTTGGGTCTGCGCTGAGCAGTCCGTCGTGAAAACGCTTGCTGTCAAAAGTTGTAAGAAAAAAGTTCGCACGCACCTAACTGACTGTTCTGACAATCCGATCTTGCTGTTACCGACGTTAGGGCTTAAAGCCCGCCTGCCGCGGTTGTCGCAGGTGCGCCTTCCGTCATTGATGGCGACCCGCCATTATGAGTCTTCATCAGGTCAATCGCTGCTGCTCGTTAAGAGCCGTTTTCGGGCGAGTGGCTGGATCGCGTCATTCCAGGTTCTCTTTTGTACTTGGCTAACATAGAGCATCGCTACGCGCATTAATAATCGACGCAAGTGCTGCGCCTCATCGCGACTTTCTGTTCATTGCCTGAAATGAACGGGAAATAGCCCCTCGTCCTTCGGCTCCAGCTGTCACGTCCATTCTTGGCGGCATTCCGATTCTTGTCGGCTGGCTTTCATAAACACGTTCACTTCTCGTCTGAAAATAAAAACATGCACGACCTCCCATTGATTTCCACTATCGCAGCAGGATTCGCAGCCGCGTGGGTTCTTGGACTACTTGCCCAATGGCTACGTCTGTCCCCGATCGTTGGTTACCTGCTTGCAGGAATTATGATAGGCCCTTACACCCCAGGCTTTCGTGGTGACGTCCACCTGGCACATCAGCTCTCGGAGATCGGAGTCATCTTGCTGATGTTTGGGGTGGGTTTACACTTTCACCTGAAGGACCTGATGGCAGTCAAGGGGGTCGCGATCCCTGGAGCGATCGGTCAAAGTCTCGCAGCGACACTTGTCAGCATGGCGGTCTTCCTGCTGTTTGATATCGATATGAAAGCAGGCAGCGTGATTGGGATGGCGATGGCGGTCGCGAGTACCGTCGTTTTGATGCGGGTACTGATGGACGCGGATGTCTTAAGTTCTCCAGCTGGACACGTTGCCGTCGGCTGGCTGCTGGTCGAAGATGTTTTGACGGTCATTGTCTTAGTGATGATTCCCGTTCTGGGATCAAATGGGGCAGATGCCGCCGCGTCGACCGGGTTTTGGTCGAGTCCAGTTGCACTCATCGGAATTGCAATCTTAAAACTGGCTGTGATGGTGGTCCTGCTGATGGTGGGGGGCTCGCGGGTTATTCCCTGGGTGTTAACCCAAGTTGCGAGACTGCGTTCACGCGAATTGTTTACGCTGACCGTGCTTGTTTTCTCGATCGCGATCGCAGCAGGTGCGTACGCCATGTTTGGCGCATCTATGGCACTCGGGGCATTTCTGGCCGGCATGGTTGTCGCGCAGTCTCCTGTCAGCCATCAGGCGGCTGCCGATGCGCTGCCGCTACGCGATGCATTTGCAGTCTTGTTTTTTGTCGCGGTCGGGATGCTGTTTGACCCGATGTTTTTGATCGAAGAGCCACTGATGATGCTGGCTGGCCTGGGGATCATTTTGCTCGTCAAACCGCTTGTGGCGCTTGTCATCGTGATTACGCTGGGACATTCCGTTCGCACCGCTCTGACAGTCGCGATTGGACTGGCTCAAATCGGGGAGTTCTCTTTCATTCTTTCCGACGCTGCTCATAAAGTTGGAATCATGCCCGACGAAGGTCGCAGCCTGCTGGTGGGAGGAGCGATTCTGTCGATCACGATCAATCCCATCCTCTTCCGCTCGATCGGCAGTATTGAACGCTGGTTAATGAAACATCCTCGACTCTGGAAACTCATGAGCGACAGATCGGAAAGCAAGCTTCAGGCACAGAACGCCACCATCGTCGATCAGACACTGGGCAGTGAGCCAGAAAAACGACTCGCGATTGTTGTCGGCTTTGGTCCTGTCGGTCAGACCGTGGATCGCATGCTACGAAATGCCGGCCTGACGACGATCGTTATCGACATGAACATGGATACGGTCGCAGATCTGCGTCGTCGAGGGCAGGCAGCGATTTTCGGCGATGCCTCTCGTGATGCGATCCTCGAAAGCGCCGGCATCGAACGGGCAACGCACTTCGTCGTCACATTGCCACACGCTGCTGATCGGGTCGCAATCGTCGCAACTGCACGGAACGCCAATGCGAAAGTGAAAATCCTGGTGCGGGCGCATTATCTACGCGAGCGTGAAGAGCTCGAACAAGTCGGGGCATCCGCTGCCATCTTCGAAGAAGCAGAAGCCGCAGTCGCTTTGGCCCGCTTGGTACTCGTCGATGCAGGGGCCGGGCGTGAGTCGATAGAACATGCCGTTCGTGACATCCGCATGCGATTGATTCTCGACAACGTCTCGAAACTGCGCTCTCAATCGATCCGCAGCATCATGATTCCCTGGACGCGGGTGCGTCGCCTCTCGAAATCATCAAGCCTCGATGTCGTACGACGCCAGGTAAATGAGCAACACTTTTCCCGTTGGCCAGTCGTCGATCATCAGGATGGCAAACCAGTCGGGTATCTCCTCGCCAAAGACTTGATCGGCTTGAGTGCCAATGTCGAAGACTGGTCGCGACTAATTCGTCCGCTGGGTGAGGTACATCCGGATGACAATATCGAGTCAATGCTGCTGTACTTTCAGCAGGAAGAAACGACGCTGTGTGTCGTTGCAGACCAGGGACGACCAGCAGGGATCGTCACGTTCGAAGACGTCATCGAGCAAATGATCGGACGCATGGAGGACGAGTATCCTCGACATCCCAAAGTCGAATTTAACGAACTTCTCTGGACCGATGATTCTCTGTTGAACCTGCAGAGCACGACCGCCGAAGATGCTATTCGAGAAATCGCCTCGATGATTCCACCGGCGCTGCTGCCAGCTGGTATCGACATCGCAGAATTGGCGATCACGCGCGAGCGAGAGCTGTCGACAGCGATCGGAATGGGAGTCGCGATTCCTCACGCCCGCTGTGCCAGCCTGGCTCGCCCCCTGATTGCCTTCGCCCGGTCGAAGGAAGGGGTCAGGTTTGATGTCGATTCGACTGAGCCCGTGAACCTGATCTTCCTGTTGATCACACCGCAGGAACAGCCACAGCTTCAGCTCTATCTGCTGGGGCAGGTCGCATCGATTGCCGGTAAAGTCGAAAAGCTGGCTCAGTTGCGTCAGGCGACCTCGGCAGCGGAAGTCATGCAGTTGTTTCCGGCGGGAAGCCTCACGGTTTCTTCACTGAACTCGTGAGTCGAGGCCTATTCTTCAGCAACCTGAGAAGGAATGTCAGCCGCAACAATCCTCAAATCCAGCATCTTCTGGACAAGTTCCTTGGCCAGTGGTCCCGCGATCGACGAACCCGAACCCGCATGTTCGAGGACGACTGTGAAGGCGTATTGCGGATTGTCGGCAGGAACATAACCCGTGAACCAGGCATGGTCACCTTTGGCACCTGTTTCTGCGGTTCCCGTCTTGCCTGCGATCTTGATATCAGGGTGACGAACCGTCTTATAGCCAGTTCCGTGAGGATCCTCGACGACCGAAGCCAGGCCGTGACGAATGATATTCAGCGTCCGAGGTGGAATCCCCAGCGACTGTGACTGAATCGATTCCGGATCACGCACGACATGCGGATGGACAAGATTGCCCCCATTCGCAATCGCAGCGACAAGACGCGTCATCTGCAGCGGCGTTACCTGAAGAGTCGACTGTCCAATCGCAAGTCCCAGAGATTCGCCCGGAAACCACATCTGGTTTTGTTGTCGATAGCGCGATGGAGAAGGGACGTAGCCCGCTTTTTCACCCGCGAGATCCAGCCCGGTCGGACGGCCAAGTCCAAGCAGCTCCGCTGCATTAACGATCGGATCAGGCCCAAGTTGTCTGGCTGCTGTGAAAAAGTAGACGTTGCAAGAACGTGCCAGTGCAGAGTCGAGATTGGTCGGACCGTGGCCGACGTTGTAATGCTTGTAGATAAAGCAGCGGAATTTATTGGGGTTATCGAGGTATCCCTGGCATTCCATTTCTCGCATCGGATCCCAGCGTCCGGAATTGACCAGACCCAGCGAAGTCACGATCTTAAACGTCGAGCCCGGAGTCAATTGTGCCTGAAACGGACGACACAGTAGCGGCGACCGCTGATCGTTCTTCAGCAGTTCCCAGTATTCTGAGTCACCGTCTGCAAGCAAGGAGAGATTGGGACGAGGAGCAGAGGCCGCCGCGAGGATTTCCCCCGTGTGGACGTTCATGACGGTGATACTCGCACCCGTCGGCTCTGGCTTTTCCGGATCAGGCACCGCAAACATCATTTGGTCGACAGGAGTCACGATTTGATCCAGGGCCTGCTCTAAGGCCTGCTGAAGCTGCGAGTTCAAGGTCATCGTCACGTCCTGACCTGAGATCGCCTCTTTAAGAATCTTCGACTCGCCTGTCTTGAGATCAATCTGTCGTTCGCCGGATTGACCTGCAAGTTGCCTCGCGCGTGACTGCTCAACGCCGCGATTTCGTGTTGCAGTGATCACTCCCCAATCATCAATCGATTTCCTCTGATAGCCAATCAGGTGTGCAGCTTCTGCACCGAGCGGATAGATACGACGAGTCGAGACATCGACACTCACACCAGGGAACCGATGAGGATACGCCTCGATCTGCAGAACCGCTTCACGCGAGATATTCGGCAGCAGCAAATGCGAAGACAGCTCTTCCTTGAGAACGAGATCTTCATCACTGTCACTTCGCTTGGGCGCTCGGGTCAATTCGCTTTTGACGGTATGCACCAGCGTTTCAATTTGAGATTGAAGCTGATCAGTCATCGACGCGGAAGCCAGTTCTACGTCCGCAGGTGCAGGTGTTTCAGGGGCAGGTTTGTCTTCGCGTTCGGTTCGCTTTTTGCGGACATTGTCTTTGAGCGTCTCAACGCGCGTCTGGATTCGCACTCGCTTGGCGAGCAGGTCTTCATGTCGAAGTCCAGACAACAAAGCCAGATCGCGCCAAAGCTGATCGCGACGAGCCAGGATGTCTTCGGTTGTTCGTTCAACAAGCTTAGGATCTTTTCGTTCTTCAGCAGTGAGGATCGCGCGAATCTGTTTCTTCATCCAGCGCGGGTCGGGCGGGTCCTGTAACCAGCGGTAGGAAATGTTCAAACGAAACGTCTGATGGTCGTAAGCAAGGACTTGCCCATCGGATGACAGGATCCGTCCATCAATCGCAGAAACCGGTTCGACGGCGTACGGTTGATAATCCGAATGATCAACAAACGCGTCTTCCAGCTCGGTCTGCAGATAAGCTAGGCGTGTCGAGATCACCATGAGTGCCGCACAGACTCCCAGCCACAAAATGACCAGGCGCAACGACGACCAGCGTTTACTCGTTACGGTATGCGGATTAAGAAGATAGTCTGCCACGCCAGAGACTTTACGTCAGGTTACGAAATAGCAGACGAGTTGTAACCGGAAGCAGCGAAATGACTCAAGACCAGCGTCTAATAAGCATCATTCTCATGCGACTTCCACCTCACGCGGTCCTGTCAACATCGCTCGACACCCAAGAAAAATGATCGAAAGGACAGCCACAAAAGCACACGAGCGCAGGGCAACCATCACTGATCCCAGGACCGGCGGTAACGCAAGCGCTGGCACCGATGCCGCTTCAGCCGCTGGCAAAGGGGAAAGTAATTCGATGATCACCAGCAGTGTATAGTCGTAAATCAGAACCACCGGAAAGCAGCTGAGCAGAAAAATAATCGGTGTTCGCACATAACGCTGAATCGACGATTGTGTCAGTAGCAAAGCCAGAAATGTCGTCAGCATCAATGCGCTACCGGGTGGCGCGGAATATCGCATCTCGATCCATAGCGCGATAAACGCTGAAAGAATACCCGCCGCGAGAGGTCCGACCCAGCTGAAGGCAAGAAGAATCAACACAGGACTCAGCGAGGCCTTCCAAGCTGAGCCTTCAGGTGGGACTGTCGACATTTCGGACAGCAGCGCTCCTTCCGCGGAAAGCGTCGCATAGGTCAGCAGGATCAGAATCAAGATTCGCATCAATCAGGGGATTCTCGTTTGTGAATGCTGCACGACAAGCACTTCCTTCGGAACGATCCCAAGAGAAGCAGGAGTGACAGTGATTTCCCAGTCCACCTGACCGGGAAGGATTTCGGCTTTGGTGATCTTGCCAATATAGTTTGTCTGGGCAGGCGTCTGAGCCTCAGTCACAACAAGATCCCCTACCGAGACTGGCGTCGAGGCCGAGATATATTGGAGACGACAACTCGGACCACCTGTCCCCGACAGGCTACCGACATCAGACGTCGTCGCCTGTCCGTTGGGCCGGACAATGCGAGCAATCGTCCGGAAAGTCGAGCTCGTCACCGGCTGCATGACGGAGGTCGTCTGCCCGACGGACTTCACTCGCCCGAGCAAAACGTGCCCCTTGCGAATCAGTTCGTCGCCAAGAAGTTGATGGTCCTTGCCGAGGTCAAGCGTCCAGTCATGTTCCCAGATCACGAGCTGATCCGCTTCAATCTTCTGTGACGAGCCCGATCCCAGAATGTATTTCAACGACTGAGCAAGCACCCCTTCGCGCCCGAGCACTCTCGCCTGCAGCAGCTTCGATTGTTCGAGAGGGGCCGTCGCCTGGATTTGCTGATAATACTGCAGCTGCGACTGCACCTGATTCAGTTCCGCGCGAAGGTCCGCATTCGCCGAAAGCGAATCGACATAGCTCGCCAGAACCGCCGAGTCTGATAACGCAGCCTGTGAGGCCTGTTCGCTGGCAATCAACGAGGTGAATCGGGACGTCGAATAGTCAACCGTTGCTTTAAGTACCTTCTCGCCCGGCGCGACCACATCTCGCTGCACACTCCGCATCGCTTCAATGTGGCGATCAGGAACCAGCATCAACAGATTACCAACGACGAGGGGAAGCAGGCAGCCCAGCCAGTAATAAGCCAGCTGACTTGATTCATCGATGTTCGGTCTGGCCATAAGGACTTATTCACCTGATTGAAGACCGATGTCCGCTGAGTTGGAGCATATTATGCATCGCGCAAGTCGGTCAGAAACTGCTGCTTCCATTCATCGAAATGGTCAAGACAGATCGACATCCCGCGCACCGTCGCCGATTCCGGTTCATCATCAATTCGAACGACAATCCCCAGTTGATCAGTCAGCAACTGATCGAGTCCACGAAGTCTCGCCGCGCAGCCGGTCAGGACTATTCCCGTCTCCGCAAGATCAGCGACCAACTCCGGCTGGCAGGCTTCGATTGTTTCACGAATTCCAGCAACAATGCGAGAAAGTGGCTCCGTGATCGCCTCGCGCAGGTCTTCACTGGTAATGAAAGCTCGTCTCGGAACGCCAGAGATGATATCGAGCCCACGCACCTCGCTGGAAAGCTCCTGGGACAATGGCACCGCAGAGCCGATATCCAGCTTCAGCTGTTCGGCAGTTGGCAGACCAATACGAAGGGCATAGTTCTTCTTGAGATAGTCCGCGATCGCGCGATCCAGATCATCTCCCGCGACAGGACAGGTTCGCGATGAAACTGCATCTCCCAGGCTGAAGATCGCGATTTCTGTCGTTCCGCTGCCAAGGTCGCAGATCATGCTTGCCACTGGTTCAGAAATCGGCAGTCCTGCACCAATCGCAGCGGCTTTGGCTTTCGAGATCAGATAACTGCGAGACGCGCCGCATCGCTCAATCGTATTGAACAAAGCGCGACGCTCAACAGCCGTCATTTCAATCGGAGCAGAAACGAGCACGCGAGGACGAATGAGGCTGCGTCGGGTTTGGCGTCGCAGCTTCTTCATGAACGCCAGCAGCATCGCTTCACACAGGCGGTAGTCTGTAATAACACCGCGAGAAAGTGGCTTCGCAGCGGACATTGACTGCGGCGTTTTTCCCAGCATCTGTCGGGCGAGCTTCCCGACCGCAGACCCGCCGACCAGACGTCGTTTCGAATCTTTTTCCAGCGCAACGACACTCGGCTCATTGAGCACGACACCCATCCCAGCCACAGCAATCACCGTGTTGGCGGTCCCAAGGTCAATGCCGAGGTCTTGTCGGAAGAAACGGCCGAGCCAGAGCATCCTTGCCCCTGTCCTGAGGACGAAATTGAATTGGAATGCGTCACAATCTCATGATGGCAGATCGCGACGTTCCAGAGAATATAGGAAGAACCCTCTCAAAGTGGCAAGAGGGGTTAGCAAATCAGGTCGCAGAAACCGACTCTGACTTCGGAGTCTGGCGTCGAGCCTTGTACTGCTCGTACAGGACAAGAAACGCGGGAACCATCAGTGGACGCACCACGAACGTATCGAGAAGAACCCCGAATCCCAAGGCGAATCCAAGCTGAATCATCCCCGCCAGCGAACTGGACGTCAACGAAAGGAACGTCCCCGCCATGATAATCCCGCAGCTGGAAATAATACTTCCGGTCCGGGTCAATGCTTCTGAGATCCCGCGAATCGGGCCAAACCGCTCCGTCTCTTCGTGGATACGGGTCATGAGCATGATGTTGTAATCTTCGCCGATCGCAATCAGAATCGTGAACAGGAACATCCGCACCTTCCAGTCGAGCCCGGAAAACCCTGTCGGATCAAGGGCCCAGAAGAGGGCGAACGTTACTCCGAGGGTAACCAGGTAACTGAAGAAGACGCTGATAATCAGAAACAGCGAAATAATCTGGTGACGCAATACCAGCAGCAGGATCACGTAGACACCGAGGATGACCAGGATATTGATCAGGATCTGATCGTGGTCAGTCGTCGATTTCAAGTCACGGATGCTCGCCGTCGCCCCAAGGATATAAAACTCGGTGTGTCCTTTGAGTTCGGGAGGCAGCACGTCAGGGAGTGCATGCTGCAACGCATTCAGTTCCGAAATGCTGTTTCGCGAGAAGGGATCATCTTTGAAGATGAAATCGAGACGAGTGACGTTTCCGGAGTACCCATCAGCCGCTGAAACGTAGTGAGAGTTGATTCTTGATCTTTGAATTCTCTTGGCTACTTCCGACTTAGGTTCCGTACTTGCTTTCTGATGCTCAACGCCCAGCCAATGTGATCGGGAACGAACATCCGCCAGATTCAATTCATCCATCCGTGGAATGAGGTTCGACATCATGGTGTTGACGAGAGCTTCGCCACGATCGTCGGTAAAAGTAACATCTTCCGGGCTTCCCTCTTCGACCCCTGCAGGGCGATCATATTTCATCAGAACTGTCGCAGGCCCAAGAATCCCTGCCGGGAAGTGTTTCCGCAGCTCATCAGTTCCAATCACGCTGACGTGATCATCAGACAGCTCGTCCAACAGACCATAGCTCAGATAGTCATAATAAATGACCGCGATGATCGCGAATGGCATCATCGCACCAATCGTGACCAGCATGATCTGCCCGGGATGTCTCACCAGGGTTCGGCCAATGTAATGCCAGACCTGATCCATTTTCTCACGGCTCAGCAGATCCCACAGCGGGTTCGAGGCCTTAAACCAGCCTGATTGAGTCGAGATTTTCTCTGTCTTGGAATTCGGCCAGAAGACCCAAGACCCACACAGTCGCAGGATCGCAGGCGTCAGCGTCAGCGACGCACACATGGCGCTGAACAGCCCCAGCGAAATACCAATCCCGGCCTGCTGAAACTTCACGAAGTCCGCAAAAATCATCATGCCGATCCCAACGATCGACGTGAACGCCGAGGCCGTCAGCGGAACAGCCACATTCTTGACCGAGGCAGCCATCGCATCTTCGTACGTCTGGCCTTCATCAATATGCTCCTGATAGCGGGCAATCAGGAACATGCAGTAATCTACACCGGCTCCATACGTCACCACCGTGATATAGATTTTCAGCCCGGAGAAAACTTCGACCCAACCCCACGAGGCCATGATGATCAATGCATCAATCGCGATCTGCCGTGAGATTGCCACTGTCACCAGAGGGATGATCGCTAAAAGCGGCGAGCGATAAATCAACAGCAGCAACACGACGACCATAATGACCGTGAGAAGTTCCGTGGAATCGGCACTGCTCTCAGCCGCGTTACTCATATCCCGCCCGACAAATGCAGACCCGCTCATGCTCAACTTCAGGTCATGCGGAATCTGTCTCCTGAATTCCTCGTCATGCAGGAGCAGGTTTTCGATCGCATCGAGAATCGGCTTATTTCGATCATCCATGAAGTCGTAAACAAGCTCGACCGTCACCATCGTCGCTTTTTTGTAATGGCTGACGAGCAACTCACCCAGGACTGGATCGCTGAAAGTATTCACCCGCGATGACGCGCTGACAGAACTTGATTCCGCTTCTCCCTGTGCTGCCAGTTCCTCAGCAGGGGCAGAGAGATACTTCTGCGACAATTCCTCAAGCCGTGGCTTCAAGATTTGATCAATAAACTCATAGTCCGAGGTTCTTTTGGTGTGCTCGACACCTTTGGCCGTCAGCTCTTCGTCTTCCTTGTCAACTTCCGCCTGATCCACCAGACCCTGCGGTCGGTGATCACGGCTGGCAACAATAACAACCAGACTCGAAAGGAGATCTTTCCCGAAAGACTCTTCAAACAGCTTCTCTGCTTGCAGAGAGGGAGAACTCGCCGGCAAAAACTGAAACTCCCCTTCTTTCACGACACTCTCAAATGGCGGCGTGAAGTAATGAAGGGTAAACAGCGTTACCAGCCAGACAATCAGAATCGGCAGCCACATGCGTGAGGCGATTTGTCCAAAGTGATGACGCATGCAGAATCAATTTCGTCTGGCTGACGGCAATCAGAAAACGGGCCCGAAACAGTACCGACCGGTTCCATTACCAAAATGACCAAGCCCTTAAAGTAGCTACCACCATAACCAACGTCAAACCAACCAGCCGTAAACCCCCTCACGCTCCTGCCATCTATCCCAACGAAACCTCAAAAAACATGACCCAGGACCAGCCTTACTTGCGAGTCGGGAAGTGATTCCTTATAGTCAATCTGGTGTGAACCAAGCTTCCGCGTGAAGTGTCCATCCACACAATCGGGCTGTAGCGCAGCTTGGCTCGCGCGCTTGACTGGGGGTCA
>SXPC01000284.1 GCA_005778225.1 Planctomyces sp.
CGTTGAAGCGGGTGCTGGCGTTGACGACGACGGCGGCGGAGTCAACTTTGGCCGTGAATTCCATCGCAGCGGCGAGGTCGTTGGTCAGGATGGCGTCGGTGTGATGGGAGCCGTATTCTTCGATGTGGGCGATCGCTTCGGCTAAGCCTGAGATGACTTTGACTGACATGATGAGGGCTGTGTATTCGGTGCGGTAGTCTTCTTCGGTCGCCGTTTTCATCGTCGGGGAAAGGGAGCGGCTTTTCTCGCAACCGCGGAGTTCGACACCAGCTTTGGTGAGCTCAGCAGCGATCTCAGGGAGATATCGTTCAGCGATAGAGGCGTCGATCAGTAAACTTTCGGCGGCATTGCAGACGCCGGGGCGTTGGCATTTGGCGTTGAGGATGATGGGAGTGGCTTTTTCGAGATCGGCGGCTGTGTGGACGTAGATGTGACAGACGCCGTCGAAGTGCTTGATGACGGGCATGGTGGCTTCGGCGGCGACACGTTCGATGAGCGACTTACCGCCGCGGGGGATGGTGACGTCGATTTTGCCACGCATTTTCAGGAGATGGCCGACGGCTTCACGGTCAGTGGTTTCGACCAGCTGGACGGCGTGTTCAGGAAGGCCGACTTCGCGGAGAGCATCCCGCAGAAGGCTGTAGAACGCGAGGTTGGTGTGGATGGCTTCTTTGCCGCCGCGGAGGATGACGGCGTTTCCGCTTTTCACGCAGAGGGCAGCGGCGTCCATGGTGACGTTGGGGCGTGATTCATAGATGAAGAAGACGACGCCGAGGGGGACGCGGACTTTGGTGACAAGGAGGCCGTTGGGGCGGACGCTGGAATCGATGACTTCGCCGATCGGGTCGCGAAGCATGATGATTTCTTCGAGGGCCTGGGCGATGGACTTCAAACGAGAGGGGTTGATCGTCAGGCGGTCGATCATCGCGGAGGAAAGGCCGTATTCGGGGGCTTTCTGCAGGTCGAGCTGGTTAGCGTTAAGGAGGTCCGCTTCCCGCGCGGCGAGGAGGCGTATGCAGGCTTTCAGCCAGGCGGTTTTCTGGTCGCCTCGGATGGTGCGGAGGTCGCGCGAGGCGAGGACGGCCTGGTGGGCGAGCTGAGTGGTATAGAACTGGAGGTTTTGCATGATGAGTTGGATGCTGGATCTGAAGAGCGGATCGAGATTCGAGGTAGTGGTCAACACGGGATTGCACTGCTGGGCAAGCCAGCAGTGGCACACGAGTTGGGCGCTGTCTGGTAATGAGAGAGATTGTTGTGGTTAGGTTCGGATTGGAGAGGAGAAGTGGGGCTTTGGCGTACTCCGGGTGGCTGTATTGATTGGATGCACAAGGGACAGGGGGTTGACACTCCCCCGCTCGCCTTAACAGATGTTTAGATGCCGCCGAGAACGGTAGCTTTGCCGACGCGGCCGATGCCCAGGAAGTAGGCGGCCAGGCGGAGGGAGATCTTTTTCTGGGTGGCGATTTCCCAGATTTTCTCGAAGCTTTCCGTCATGATGCGGTCCATTTCGCGTCGGGTGCGGTCGAGTTCCCACTTGAAGTATTGCTGGTTCTGGACCCATTCAAAGTAGCTGACAGTGACGCCGCCTGCGTTCACAAGGATGTCGGGCATGACGATGATGCCCTTGGACTCGAAGTAGCGATCGGCTTCTGGAGTTGTCGGGTTATTGGCGGCTTCGATGATGTACTTGGCGCGGACGTCTTTCATGTTGTCGACCTTGAGGACGCCGCCGAGTGCTGCGGGGACCAGGAAGTCCGCATCTATCGCGAGGAGCGACTTGTTATCGAGGGGTTCACTTTCGGGATAGCCGGCGATGCTGCCGTTCTGCTGGGCGTATTCCCAGAGCTTCGGGATGTTGAGGCCTTCGTAGCTGACGACTCCGCCGTATGCGTCAGAGACAGCGATGACTTTGACCTGCTGGTCGTAGAGGTATCGGGCGAGATAGGAACCGACGTTTCCGAAGCCCTGGATGGCGACGGTTTGCAGCTTCGGATCAATTTTTTGCTTAGCCATCAGCTGCATCATCATCAGGCCGACGCCACGGCCGGTGGCTTCGTCGCGACCTTCGGCACCGTGGAGTTCGGTCGGCTTGCCGGTGACGCAGGCGGGATTGAAGCCATGGAACTTCTGATACTGGTTCATAATCCAGGCCATCACCTGAGCATTGGTCCCCATATCGGGAGCGGGGATATCTTTATCGGGGCCGATCACGTCATGAATCGCGTCGACGAAGCGTCGGGTAAGTCGTTCCAGTTCGCCGGGGCTGAGCTTCTTCTCATTGACCTGAATTCCTCCTTTGGCGCCGCCAAAGGGGATATTGACGACGGAGGTCTTCCATGTCATCAGAGTCGCGAGGGCGAGGACTTCGTCCTGATCGACTTCATGGTGATAACGGAGGCCACCTTTATAAGGTCCACGGGCCTGATCATGCTGGGTACGGAAGCCGATGTAAGTGGCGATCTCGCCGTTATCCATTTCGATGGCGACCTGGACTTTGACTTCGCGCTCGGGGGTGAGGAGAAGTCGCTGCATATTGTCGGACAGTCCCATGAGTCGGGCAGACTGGTCGAAATAGTATTCCGCAGTTTCGTAGGCGCTCATACTGGCTGACTTTCGTGGGCTTACCATTCGTGGATCGTGCAATTTCCCGCGCTAACATCCTGTGCGAGGTTCACTACCGAGCATAACGATCGAACGCGTTTGTGAAAATCCATCAATGAGCAGACATTTGGGCGTATTCATGATCTGGAGGTCATGTGCGCAACCAGATGATGCCTAGTCCGTGATATTCAAATTGTCACATTACGCGGACCAGAAGAGGGCAAGTCAGATGTTTAATAGCATATTTTCTCAATTAGAGTGAACCGTAGTATTGAATTTCGTCTTCATAGAAGCTAACTATAGTTGTTTCAACTAGAGTCAGCATCCAATGATTAGCAGTGGCTGCTGATAATAACACACGCAAAGGAAAGGCGCTGTCAGATGGAACAAACACTGGAGAGCATGTCACTGTCCGAGATTAAACAAATCTTGCGCAACCGGGAAAATCAAGTCGAGTCACTGAAGCGTCGTCGCGACAAACTGACTGCTCAGCTTCAAGAAGTCGAAGAAGAGATCGCATCGCTGGAAGGTACGATGGGCGTCGAGCGACGCGGCGTGCGTGCTCGCAATGAAAAGAGCCTGAATGAGCACGTTCAGGAAGCATTGAAGAAAAGCAAGAAGGGTCTGACTCTGAATGAACTGTCAGAAGCCGTCAAAGCAGCTGGCTATCAATCCAACAGCCTCAACTTCAAAAACGTGCTTTACCAGAACCTTTACAACGCGACCAATATCTCTCGCGATGAGAACTCGGGCAAATACACGCTGTCTGCCAGCTAATAAATGATTAAGTTCATCAAAGGGAAGCCAAGCATGGCTTCCCTTTTTTTATGTAACAACCCAGAAAAACTGCACAAATGAATCACGTCACCTAATGTCCCTATCCCTTAGTAATTTGGTCTTTAAATGATGGTCTGCTGCCAAAGAACCTGGGGAAGCCCCCCGGAGGGAAACAAACGGAACTTTCTGATTTCCGTGCCTGTAATGTGAGTTGGATTGTATTCGAATTGCAAAAGCTGTAATGTGTGAATTGACAGTATGTTGCTGCTGGAGTCAAAGCAGCATGACCGCAAGGATTTGCAGACGCAGGATGGCCGTCGTTGAAATCGGACTTCACTTCCTCCATCGCCGAAGATCAGAGGCTGGTTGAAGCTACGCTCCCGTCGTTTTTGCCGCTGGACGGGTCTTCTGATGTGTTACTAGACGCTATGCGTTATTCGCTGATGGCGGGAGGCAAGCGTCTGCGACCGCTGCTGGTTCTGATGGCCTGCCGCGCCTGCGGGGGAAATCCTGACGATGCGATGCCAGCGGCATGTGCCGTGGAAATGGTGCACACTTATTCCCTTATTCATGATGATCTACCGGCGATGGATGACGATGATCTGCGTCGCGGGAAGCCGACCAGTCATAAAGTTTATGGGGAAGCCAACGCGATTTTAGCGGGTGATGCCCTGCTGACACTGGCGTTTGAAGTGCTGGCGACCCGAATTCATCCGCCTGCCATCGCGGCGAAGTGTTGTGCTTCGCTGGCTTATGGAGCAGGTCCACAGGGGATGGTGGCTGGACAGGTGCTGGACCTGGAAGCAGAGACGAATCATGCAAAATCAGTCGCGCAATTAGAAAATATTCATCGCCGAAAGACGGGGGCATTGATCGTCGCGTCTTTGGAAATGGGCGGATTGATCGCTGGTGCCAGTGATGAACAGTTGAAACATCTGAAGAAATACGGTCAATTGATAGGTTTGGCGTTTCAGATTGTGGATGACATTCTCGACTGTACCGGTGATGCGGAAGTGGTCGGGAAGAACGTTCGCAAGGACGCTGCGTCGGGAAAAGCCACCTATCCGGAACTAGTCGGACTTGAGGAAAGCCGTCGACACGCCAACAATTTGGTCCATCAGGCATGCGATGAGTTACAGATCTTCGGATCTGGCGCTCAGGAACTTTCTGATCTCGCCAGATATCTTATTGAAAGAGACCGCTAATGAGCTTTGAACTTCTTCCTATGATTAGCTCCCCTGCGGAACTCAAGTCACTGTCTGATGAACAGTTGAAGAAGCTCGCGAGTGAAATTCGCGAAGCCCTCTGTGGACTCGTGGAGACCCGGTCTGCTCACTTTGCCAGTAACCTGGGGGTTGTTGAGCTATGTATTGCGCTGCATCTGGTTTACGACTTCAGGAAGGATCGGTTGATCTGGGATACCGGGCACCAGATTTATCCCCACAAGCTCATTACGGGACGCTTCAGTCAATTTCATACGATCCGCCAGAAAGGCGGATTGATGGGGTATCCGAATCCGCATGAGTCGGACTATGACCTCTTCATGACCGGTCACGCCGGGGCGAGCGTTTCGACGGTTCTGGGTCTCCAGACAGCCGATGATCTGCTATTTGATGACGGGCGGCGTTCGGTGGCGGTGATTGGTGATGGTGCCCTCCCCTCGGGTGTCGTCTTCGAAGCGATGAACAATGCTGCTGGGCTGAATAAAGACATTCTGGTCATTCTCAACGACAACAAGATGGGGATTTGTCCTCGCGTTGGGGGGCTGGCTGAGTATCTGGACAAAGCGAGGGTGGCTCCGTTTTATAATGGGCTTAAGCGGGATATCTCGTGGGTGCTCAATAAAGTTCCGTTTGGCGATTCTGTGGAATCAGGATTGAGCCAACTGAAAGATTCTCTCAAAACGCTGCTGCATGGGGGGATGCTGTTTGAAGAGATGGGCTTCCGCTATATCGGGCCGGTCGATGGTCACAATCTGACTGAGCTGACCAAGTACCTGAAGATGGTCAAAGACGTCAAAGGCCCGACGCTGCTGCACGTCTTTACGGATAAGGGACACGGGTTTGCTCCGGCGATTCAGGACCCGGTCAAGTTCCATGCTCCGCCGATCATCAGCCGAAGTGCTGGCGGTCAGGTAACGGTGAAGTCCTCTTCGAGCAAGGCTTATACGGATGTCGTCTCGGAAGCAATTCATGATGAAATGACGGCAGATGAGAAGGTCGTCTGCATCACGGCGGCGATGTGCGAAGGGAACAAACTGGGACAGGTGCGTGCGGACTTTCCGACGCGGTTCTTCGATACGGGGATCTGCGAAGGGCATGCGGTTGCGTTTGCTGCGGGGATGGCGAAGTCTGGCTTGAAGCCGATCGTCGATATTTACAGTACGTTCCTGCAACGCAGCTTTGACCACATTTTCCAGGAAGTGTCGCTGCAGGATCTGCCGGTGGTGTTCTGCCTGGATCGTGGTGGGGTGGCCGGGCCGGATGGGCCGACGCACCATGGGGTGTTTGACAATTCATACATGCGGATCTTCCCGAACATTATTGTTGCTGCTCCCGGAGATGAAGCGGACGTCAAGCCGATGCTTAACTATGCTCTCAACGCGAAGCATTCTGTCTCGATGCGTTACCCGAAGGCAGGAGCAGAGACCGTTCAGCGTCGCCCTGCCCTGATCGAAGAAGGCAAATCAGAGATCATTCGCTGGGGCAAAGACGGGACATTCGTTGCGTTTGGCGGGTTGCTGGCGGACTGCGTGCGTGCCTCTGACAAGCTGGCGGAAGAAGGATTGGATATCGGCGTCATCAATGCCCGCTTCCTGCGTCCGCTGGATACCGAAGTCATCTTCCGCGCGATTACCGAGACGCCGTTTGTGATCACGGTCGAAGAGAATACGCTGGTCGGCGGATTCGGATCTGCGGTGCTGGAAGCCGCCAATGATGCGGGTCTGAATACGCAGACGATTCGACGTCTGGGAATTCCTGACCGGTATGTCGAACATGGCGAGCGCCATGAACTGCTGGGCGATCTGGGACTGGATGCAGAAGGCTTCATCGTGGCGGCCCGCGAGATGGCGGAGAAGTCTCGGTTACTGATGCTGCAGTAAGAGAACGATGAAGACTGGAACACAAAGTTCGCCGAGGATAGCAGAGAGCACGGAGAAGAAGTGGTGATCAATACTGTTCGAAGCTGCCGAGTGGCTTTTGCGTTTGTCCTGGCGTTATCGTTTGTGGGCTCGTTTGCAAATGGGCAGGCGATTACTCTGACTGAGTCGGATGATCCTGCGCGGATTATTTCCAATCGGATTTCGTTTGCCGCTGATGGGACGCTGAAAGCACCGGATCTGGGTGACAAAGCCATTGCGTTGCCTTTGAAAGTGTCTGCACAGGCCAATTATTTTGCGCGACGACTTCCTTCTGCGGGACGGGATGAACGGGCTTATCGGAATCTTCGATCCTACGATCACACATCGGTGACGATTACGGTCGGGGATCGTAAAACGCAGACGACGCTGCCCAAGGTGATGAACAAGATCGTTGCTGAAGGTCGTCGCGAGGGCCTGCTTTATTACTCGCCCGAGTATGTGATGTCTCGCAATCACCTGGACCTGCTGAGCGTGCCGGGGGATCCTTTGGCGATTCTGCCGTTGCTCCCGAAGACGTCTGTGGAGTTGAATCAGGAATGGCCTGTTGATACATGGGCCATTGCGATGCTGACGGGGATGGAAGCGATTGTTGACTCGAAGCTGGTGTGTCAGCTGACGGCTGTGGATGAGAAGACTGCGACGATCAAGTTCCAGGGGACTGCAGAAGGTGCGATCGCGGGGGCGAAGTCGAAGGTGGTTGTTTCGGGACCAGCGACGTTTGACCGGGTGAACACTCTGCTGTCGAAGATTGAATTCAATCAACAGGAAAACCGGGCGATCGGGGTCGCCAGTCCAGGGATGGAAGTCGGGTCGAAGACATTGATCGAGCGTTCGCTGGCGAGTGTTCGCGAGGATCTGACTAATGAGTTGCTGAATAGTATACCGCTCGATCCGGGTGCGAAGTCGCAGTTGCTGCACTTCCAGCCGACGAACTGGAAGCTGCGATTCTTTCATGACCGCAACTGGTATCTGTTCCAGGAAACGCCTCAGGTGGTGGTGCTGCGGCTGATGGTGGATGGGGGACTGGTTTCGCAGTGCAATGTCGCGACGATTCCGAAAGTGGCGCCGGGGGAACATACTTCGGGTGAATTATTCCAGGCGGATATTCAGAAGTCGCTGGGCGAGCGTCTGAAACAGATCGTTTCGGCAGAGGAAGTTTCGAATAAAGATGGCTATTACATTTACCGTGTGGTGGCGGAGGGGTCTGCGAATAACCTGGAGATGCTGTGGAACTACTACCTGGTAACGGCTCCCGATGGGCGCCAGGTATCGTTGGTGTTTGCGGTGGAGCCGACACGGGCTCAGCTGCTGGAGAATCGGGATTTGAGCATTGTGCAGTCGATTCAGTTTCTGGCGGAGTAGGAGAAAAGAGAGACTGGAACGCAGAGAGCGCGGAGGGGAGCAGAGGTCGCGGTGGAGATGGGACGGAATAATTGGAATAAGCGGTAGGGTTGAGACTATTGGTGTAAATCGGTGTCGGGGAATCAACGTGTCCTGACGGGATGAGAGCTAAGGTTGGGTGTGTGCTTTCTCGCACGCTGCTATTACCATTCATCCGGAACCAACCAGTGCCTGCTCATCTGATCAATATTCTCATTCTGGCCGGCGTAACGCTTGGCATCAGCGGCCTGAGCTTTTTAGCCGGGATGCTGTTTGAGAAATGGTATCTGGCGTCAGAATTGAAGCGGGCTTCGAAGAAACTGTCGAAAATGGTCGACCTGGTCGCTGGTCGGACGGATGCTGCGAAGATCGCGTGTCAGCAGCTTTCGAAGTTTGATGCCAAAGGCTTTACGACCTGCCAGATCGAGCGATTGACCAAAACGCAGCGGGAGCTGGCGTCGGTCTTTGAAGCTCTGCTGAATCGCGAAAATATTGAATCGAGTCGAGTTCTGCCTGCGATCAAGGCTCCGATTGAGCCGTTGAGCTGGCAATTGATGCCGAGTGATCCGCGGAGCGGGTTGCCTGATTTTTCGTGTTGCGAAGTGAATCTGGAACAGGTGTTGGCGCATGTCAATCGAGGGATGTCGGCGAGTTTGTTGTTGGTGCAGGTTGATAAATTCGATCAGCTGATGAAGCGTCATGGGTCAGAAGAAGCGTCGAATCTGCTGAAGAATTTTGGGCGTCTGCTGATTGGGTCTGCTCGCGAACAGGATGTTGTTTGTCAGTGCAGTGATGATCTGCTGATGGTGTTGATGGTGCATTCAGACGCACAGACGTCGCGTGAGACGGCTGATGCGATTCGGCATGCGGTGAGGAAACAGCGGTTCCGGCTGCAGGATTCGCAGTTGGAGATCTTGATGACGGCGAGCTTCGGGGCAGCGGTCTTGAAATCGGGAGATGATGCGAAGCTGGCGATCGATCGGGCACATGCGGCGTTGTCAGAATCGCGTCGACATGGGCGGAATCAGTTGCATTTGCATGATGGTTCGCGGGCGCTGCTTTGCCATGCGGGGTAGGTCATAGAAATTGGGAACTAGAAGTTAGGAATCGGCCGATCCGCTTCGCAAGGCTGTTTCCTCAGGCCAATTCCCAATTCCCAATTTCTAATTCCCTCTCTTACAACGTGGAAAAACCTATCTTGCCCCCCTTATGGGCATCGAATAGGATTTCATATCCATTTATTGCGCTGTCACTTATCTGGATTGCCTCGTTTCCTTCCTCGAATTTTCCAAGCCCCTCCTCCTGGTGCGACTTGTCATCGTCGGTAAGCGGTGATGTCACGTATCGGGATTCAATTTCAGCTGCGAAACGGAATCAACATGCAGACCTACTTCTCTCGCGCGACGGCCAGCTTTACGGCCGCCGCTCTTTTCCTTGTGGCGACAACTATTTTCGCCCAGCAGATGAACGCGCGAGACCCGGAAGAAGCGACGACGACTCAACTGGTCGCGAAGATGACGGAAAACTTTCACCTGAACCAGCACACGATCGATGACAACATTTCGAGCAAGCTGGTTGACAAGTTCATCAAAGATCTTGATCCACAAAAGCTGTACTTCTACGAATCGGACATTGCCAACTTCAATCAGTATCGCAAGTCACTTGATGACATGCTGCGAAAAGGAAATGTCGATTTCGCGAATCTGGTGTTCGACACATTCCTGAAGCGGGTCGACGAACGTGCGACGATCATCGATCAGTTGATCGATACCGACCATGACTTCACGCTGGATGAAGAAATCATGTCCGATGCGGATGACATGACCTGGGCGAAGAACAAAGCTGAGCTCGATGAGCGTTGGCGCAAGCGGATCAAGTACAACATTCTGACGTTGAAGCTGGACGAGAAGTCGACTCAGAAAAACCTCAAGGAACGAGGGACTGCCCAAGCAGAGGAAATGCTCGATGATATGAGCGGCATCACGATCGAGGAAATCCGCGATCGTCTTCACAAGCGATATCGCAGTGTCTCTCGCACGATGCACCAGATGGAACGTGTCGAAGTTCTCGAATTGTACCTGTCTGCCATGACTCAGTGTTTCGATCCTCACTCCAGCTACATGTCGCCACGGACTCTGGAAGACTTCCAGATCAACATGCGACTCAGCCTGGACGGGATCGGTGCGGCCCTGCGTTCTGAAGATGGTTATACAACAGTCGCCGAAATCATGGCTGGCGGAGCGGCTTACAAGGATGGTCGCCTGCAAGTTGATGACAAGATTGTCGCTGTGGGACAAGATGACGGCGAAATGGTTGATATCGTGGAAATGAAGCTGACCAAAGTCGTTCAGCAGATCCGTGGACCACGCGGGACAAAAGTCCGTCTGCAGGTCAAGAAGGCGGGAACTGGTGAAGTGACGATGTATGAACTGACGCGCCAGAAGATCGAACTGACGCAACAGGAAGTCAAAGGACGAGTCATCGAAGCTCAGAACGTCATCGGACGTCCTGCCAAGATTGGTGTTGTCGACATTCCTTCGTTCTACCGCGACTTCTCGGGTGCCCAGGCTGGTACAGCGGACTTCAAGAGCACTGCTGTTGATGTCTCGAAGGTGCTCGAAGACTTCCGTAAGCAAAACGTTGAACTGGTTGTTGTCGACCTCCGCAATAACGGCGGTGGTGCCTTGACGGAAGCAATCGACGTGTCTGGTCTGTTCATTGACCGCGGTCCTGTGGTTCAAGTCAAAGAGCAGTCTGGTCGCGTGAAGTCACATGATGACGAAGCGCCGGGCGTCGCCTGGAATGGTCCGATGGTGGTGATCTGCAACCGACTGTCGGCTTCTGCTTCGGAGATTTTCGCCGGGGTCATCAAAGACTACCACCGCGGGATCATCGTCGGAGATATGACAACTCACGGTAAGGGTACCGTCCAGAATGTCATGCCGGTGAATAATCAGATGTTCTCGATGTTCCAGGCAAAAGATCGTGGAGCTCTCAAGCTGACGATTCAGCAGTTCTACCGCGTCAACGGCGAGTCGACTCAGAATCGTGGCGTTCGTTCAGACGTTGTCCTGCCATCTCTGACCGATCACATGGATCTGGGCGAATCGTTCCTGGAAAACGCTCTCGACTTCAGCCGGGTTCCGGAAGCGGTTTACCAGAAGCTGGCCTTCGTAACCGAGCCGATCATTTCTCAACTGGCGAAATTGAGCCAGGATCGCGTTGCAAAGGATCCGAAGTTTGAAGAAGTGAATCAGGCGATCGCTCGCTACCTGGAAGTCAAGAACCGTAAGACAGTTAGTCTGAACGAAGAGCAGACTCGCAAGGAACGCGATGCGAACAGCAAGAAAATTGCTGATACCGAAGAGTCTCTTCAGGAAGCAGAACTCGGTAAGGAGAAAGGCGAGATTTTCCAGCCGAACTTCTATAACGACGAGATTCTCCAGATTTCTGTCGATTACCTCGATGCCCTCAAGGCAACGAGCAAAACCGCTCAACGCGTGAGCAGCGTGAAGTAGTTGTTATCGACATCGATTGATTTGATGAAGGCCCGGACAAGTGTCCGGGCCTTTTTTCGTTGATCAATCATTTATTGTGACGAGATGAGTCCTCGACGCTGCCTGATTGCGTGACTAAGATAGGCGTCATGGACGCAGTCGTTGTTGAGCACCTACAGAGATCATTTCGCGTCAACCGCCAGAAAGAAGGCTTCTGGGCGAAGCTGCGCGGGCTGATCAAGCGGGAATCGGAAACGATTCACGCGGTCAAAGACGTTTCCTTTCGGATTGAGAAAGGGGAGATGGTCGGCTTTCTGGGCCCGAACGGGGCGGGAAAAACGACGACGCTGAAGCTGCTCTCGGGACTGCTGATGCCGACAGCGGGGAAAGCAACTGTTCTCGGGTACGAACCCTGGAAGCGTGAAAATGCGTATCGACGACGCTTCTCACTATTGATGGGTCAGAAGAATCAATTGTGGTGGGATCTGCCAGCTCAAGAGTCGTTTCGGCTGCACAAAGAAATCTACCGAATCGAGACGAAACGCTATCAGGATCGGATGGATGAACTGACCGATCTGCTGGAGATCCGCAAGCAGTTATCGCAGCCTGTGCGGGAACTGTCTCTTGGTCAGCGGATGCGAATGGAACTGATCGCTGCCTTGCTCCACGATCCAGAGATTCTGTTTCTGGATGAGCCGACGATCGGGCTGGATGTCATTTCACAAAACAAAGTGCAGCAGTTCCTGAAATATTACCAGGAACACAAGCAGATCACGGTGTTGCTGACCAGTCACTACATGAAGGATGTCGAGGCACTCTGCAAGCGGGTCATCATCATTGATGAAGGTATCATCAAGCACGACGGCTTGCTGACGGATGTTCTCTCGCAACTCAACCCGCAGAAGGTGGTCACGCTGAAATTCAGCGAGCATGTCGAGAGCACGCAGTTGTCAGAGTATGGCGATATCATCGAACAGTCTCCAATGACGGTGAAGATTCGACTGGGCAAAGCAGACATTCCCGGGGTCCTGTCTTACGCGCTGGCGGAGTATCCGGTGGAAGATGTGAGTGTGCAGGACCGGCCGATTGAAGAACTGTTTGCAGAGCTGTTTTCCCGACGTCAGACGACGGAGGAAGAGACTCGGGCTGCGGTGGCTTCGATGTAGGGTGGATTGAAATTGGGAATTGGAAATTAGAAATTAGTTGGAAGAGGAAGAAGAAAAATCGCTATGGAATCGGCGCTCAGTTCTTATCGCGTTTATTTTGAGATCTTCAAGATCAGCGTGGCGGAGCGTTTGACGTATCGTGCGGACTTTATTTTTTCGACGTTTGTCCGCTTCCTGCCGATCGTGACGCAGATCTTTTTGTGGTCTGCGATTTATGGGATTGGGACGTCGTCGCCGCGGGCGAGTATCAATGCCTATTCGTACCAGGACATGGTGGCCTATTACCTGCTGACGATGGTTGCGCGGGCGTTTTCGAGTATGCCGGGGCTATCGAGCGGGATCGCGGAAGAGGTTCGCGATGGGAGCATTAAGAAGTATCTGACGCAGCCGATTGATCTGCTGGGGTATCTGTTGTGGTACCGGATTGCGCATAAGCTGGTGTATTACGTTTTCGCTGCCCTGCCCTATGGGATCGTGTTTTACCTGTGTCGACAGTATTTTACGCATACGCCGACGTGGGAGATGTGGGTCGGGTTTATTCTGTCGCTGGTCATGTCGTTTCTGATCGGGTTTCTGATTGAATCGCTGCTCGGACTGGCTGCGTTCTGGTTTCTGGAAATCAGTTCGCTGATGTTTATTTACATGATGCTCAATTACTTCCTGTCGGGGCACATGATCCCGCTCGACTGGTTTCCCTCGTGGCTGACGGTGTGGGTCGATTTGTTGCCGTTCAAATTCACGGCGTATACCCCGTGTGCCATTATTCTGGGTAAGTACGACAATAGTGGGATTCTGCGCGAGCTGTGCCTGGAGTTTGCCTGGATCATCGGGCTGTGGATCGCGAACCGCTGTGCGTATCATTATGGAGTGAAACAATATAGCGCGTTTGGGGGGTAAGCAGCGGGAAGCGGACCACGGATGGACACGAAGAAACACGGATAAGAGAACCGAATAAGAGAAGAGGATTTGAACCGCAGATGAACGCGGGTGGACGCAGATGAAGAAGGGATCTCAGTATTAGGTTTTATCTGTGTTGATCCGTGTTTATCTGTGGTTTGTTTTTCGCTGATCTAAAGATCAATGAAGGTGGATTTCTTTTGATTTTTGGAACGTCGGAAAACACGCCTTCTCCTGTTTGCGAAAAGTGGTATCAATAAAGGAAACGTGGCTGGTCGATCATTGATGCTGGCCTTGAACATTTTGCTTGCCTGCTGTGTCGCTTTGTTGCCTGACGTGACACTCCTACCTGTTGACGACCTGCCCCGCCATGTCATCTATTCCTGCTCCTGTTTATTCGGAAGAACTCGATTCGAGGTCGATCTACGACCGGATCTTCTGGGTGGCGTACGTGGCGAACATCATGGTGGTCACTGCGAATGCCCTGACATTTCGCTTTGCGGATATGGTGACCTATCTTGGAGGCGACAACACGCTCACCGGGACGATCACCTGCGTAGGCACGATCGCAGGGCTTTCCAGTCGGCTTCTCTTGGGACAATTTCTGGATAAGTACGGGGCGAAGATTGTCTGGTTCATCTCCTCGATGATGTTCATTGCGGGTGCGCTGGGGATGGCGTTTGCGGATGAAGTCGGGTTGGGGTTGTATGCGTCTCGTGCGATCTATTCGATCGGGCTGGGGGCGATGCTGACCTGCTCGATGGTGCATACCCAGAACCGGGTGCCAGGGCATCGTCGGACGGAAGTGATCGGGGTTCTGGGATCGAGCGGGTTTATCGGGATGATTTCCGGTGCCTTGCTGGGGGATCTGCTGACTCGAAGCTTTGCGGATGAATCGATGCGGTTTTCGGTTCTGTTTGGCGGGACAGCGTTTCTGGGACTCGTCTATCTGTTCCTGACTGCTTACGTGACGCATCGGGATACCCACGTTGAGCCGGAGTATTCGCCGCCGATGATTCCGCTGATGGTGCGATACTGGCCGGGGATGGTGATCTTTGTGGCGATGTTCATGGGGATGGCCTACACGATTTCGACGGTCTTCCTGACCCGGTTTGCCTATACGCTCGGTTTTACCAGCATTGGGTATTATTTCAGCAGCTATGCGATCTCGGCGTTTTTTCTGCGTCTGTTAACGACATCGTGGATCAAGAGGATGAGCAGACGACTGTTGATTGTCATCGGTCTGGTGGCTCATGCGGTTGGATTGATAATGCTACCGATGGTGACGGAGCCTTGGCATTTGATCTTTCCGGCGATTTCTTCGGGATTGGGACATGCCCTGCTCTTCCCGTGCGTGGTGTCTTTGTCGACGGGGCATTTTCCGATTCAGTATCGGGGGACAGCGAATACGATCACGATGGGAAGCGTCGATATGGGGGCGCTGGCATTTTCTCCATTAATTGGGTTGTGCATCGATACGCTGGGATTTGAGGCGATGTTTGCTGGCGGGTCGCTTTTGTGCCTGGGGATGGCGGTCGCGTTTTATCTGGCGGACCCGGCTCTGCATGATGCCGAACAGAGGTCACGCAAGACCGTAGTGGTGACGCCGAAGAAAGTGGCGGCTTGAGAGGGAGAGGTCTTAACGCGAAGGCGCAAAGTCGCGACGGGGGAGATTTTCGGTAAGGGCCAGAATGAAAATCTAGAAAAATTGCTTCTCTGCGACCTCTGCTTCACTCTGTTGCCTCTGCGTTCCAGTCCCTGTCAGGGCAAAAAATTGCCTTGGAATTGCTGAGCGTGTTAATTCGCTTGCCATTTCGACGGATATGAACTCTGAGACTTCGTGTCAAATCTGCAGGGGGGTGTTTGATGGTCGACCATCGATTGAAGGATTCTGATGAACTCCTATAATCAAACAGACGGCGAAAAATGATGGTCATCCTCGGCTTTTGCTCTGTGAGATCTTTCACTCGTCACATCCGCCGACGCATTATGGTTGGTCAAACGAAGGGTCACTGAAGGTGGACTGGGTTGTAAAGTTCCTGACGTCGACGATTGGCAGAAAACTCGTCCTTGCACTCTCGGGTTTGCTGCTGTGCGGTTTTCTGATTGTGCACCTGGGTGGCAATCTGCTGATGTTTGTGGGCCCTGAGGCCTACAACACCTATGCTCATACCCTGCACTCCCAGGAGTGGCTGGTGAAGACAGCGGAAGTGGGTCTGTTGCTGCTTTTCGCGGCTCACATCGTCATTGCGATCAATACTGATCGTGAAAACCGCGAGTCACGCGGGCGTGATTATCAACTTAAAGATTCCAAACAATCAACATTTCTGCCATGGCAGCTGCTGGCTGAGAACTGGATGATCATCTCTGGCTTGATCGTGCTGGCGTTTTTGATCATCCACCTGGCGGACTTCACGTTTGAAGCCACGCCGAATCTGATGGAGAAGATCAAGGGGCATGAGCCGTTTGACAAAGCCATGATCATTCTGCGGAATCCATTCAGCGCGATCATTTATGTCGTTGGCTGCCTGCTGCTGGGGTGGCACTTGTCTCACGGTTTCCGCAGTGCGTTTCAGTCGCTGGGGATCAACCATCCGAAATACACCAAGGCGATTGAGAACCTCGGCAAAGTCTTTGCCCTCGTGATTGCCCTGGGCTTTGCATGTTTCCCGATCTGGGCCGCTGTCTCGAATTATAAGGTGCCCGACTTGAGCACCGATCCGCCAGCTGCCGTCTCTGCACAGAAATAATGTCGCCAGGTTTCGTTTGAGACTTCGATCTCGAAGAGCACCTTTTGGACTTTCCCATAGGACAGATTTATGTCACTGGCCGAACAAGATACTTTCCTGACGTCATCGCGACACAATTCCAACGCTCCGTCTGGTCCGCTGGAATCGCGCTGGACGAAGCACAAAAACGAGATGGAACTTGTTGCTCCAAACAACAAACGCAAGTTCAACATCATCGTGGTGGGAACAGGGCTGGCTGGGGGAGCGGCGGCCGCTTCACTGGCGGAGATGGGATATAACGTCAAAGCATTCTGCTTTCAGGACTCAGCTCGACGGGCTCACAGCATCGCGGCTCAGGGTGGGATCAACGCGGCAAAGAACTATCAGAACGATGGGGATAGCGTCTGGCGTTTGTTCAAGGATACGATCAAGGGAGGTGACTTCCGGGCTCGTGAATCCAACGTTTATCGACTGGCAGAAGTTTCGGAAAACATCATTGACCAGTGCGTTGCGCAGGGTGTTCCATTCGCACGTGAATACGGCGGACTTTTGGCGAACCGCACCTTCGGGGGTTCACTGGTTTCGCGGACCTTTTATGCTCGCGGTCAAACCGGACAGCAACTGCTGCTGGGGGCCTACAGCGCCCTGATGCGACAAACGAGCAAGGGCAAGGTCAAGATGTTCGCGCGACGCGAAATGCTTGACCTGGTTGTTGCGGATGGAGCAGCACGCGGGATTGTCGTTCGTAACCTCGTTACCGGCGAACTTGAAACACATACGGCTCACGCCGTGTTGCTGTGTACTGGTGGGTATGGCAATGCGTTTTACCTGTCAACGAACGCCAAGGGGAGCAACGTCACGGCTGCGTGGCGCTGCTACAAGCGTGGGGCAGACTTTGCGAACCTGTGTTTCACGCAGATTCACCCGACCTGTATTCCAGTCTCAGGGGACTATCAGTCGAAGCTGACGCTGATGTCGGAATCGC
>SXPC01000285.1 GCA_005778225.1 Planctomyces sp.
GTGGGCGCATTACCTGCACGTCGTCGACAGTCTCGATACAGCGCTGCGTTTCGGGTTAAAAGGAGAGGACGTCGAGCAGACAGTCGAGCCGTTCACGGTGGAGGATCTCTATGATCCAACAGCACCCGATGCCGAACGGATCATTCTGCTGACGAACTCGTGGGTGAAGTTGACGACGGTCCTCAATGAGTTAGCCCGAAGCATGGGCCAACATGACTTTTATCCCTTCGTAATGTCACGACCGGTGCTGAAGAAAATGCACTTCATTCAGATGGTGGTGAAGGAAGAGCGGAAGCGGGAAGACAAGGAATCGCCGCTGGAGAAGCTCGTATAAACGCAGATCCAGATGCACAGCGATTAAACTCCACCAACTTTGAATGAACCCGCTTAAAGACGAGGACAAGATGTCATTAAAGCCGTTGATGATCGCCAGTTCGATGATCGAGCTTGGTGCAGGACTTGGGCTCTTGTGTTTGCCGTCAATGGTGGTTGAGCTGTTGACTGGCGTGGCGCTGGCGAGTCCCGAAGGACTGACGATCTCACGGATGGCGGGATGTGGCTTGACGGCGCTCGGGGTCTCGTGCTGGATGGCTCGCAACGAGGCAGGCCGAGGACCTGTTGTTTCGATGTTGTTCTATAACGTCGCGGTGGCGATCGTGCTGGCCTATGCCGGGGCAGTGCTGAAGCTGTCAGGCTGGGTGCTCTGGCCGGCGGTGGTGTTGCATGGTGGGATGAGTGTGTGGTGCGCCGTGGTGTTAATGCGGGGTGGTCAGGCATTGCCTGTCGATCTTCCACGGTAGAGGCGGAATGCGATGAGGGCGAGGATGAGAACAAATGGGATAACCAAATAAGGGGCGAGCAACCAGAGGGCCATCGGCTTGTTGTAGATGAACCGTGGAATGTCTCGCGGAGAATTGAAGAGCGTATTATGGAACTGCTGTTTTAAAGGAATCCAAAAGAGGTTGGGGTGATCTTTCGCTCGAATTGTGAGAGGCTGAGTTAAGGTCACGTTGTCGTCTATAATCATGAGACTTATGCCAGCCGGGAGCGTAAGATCGAAATCGGAGCTTCGAAGCGGCTTGTCGACATCCAGGTCGGTGACCTCGGAAATAATCAGCCTCTTTGACCCTTGACTCTTCTGAGCAATCTTCACAGGAAACCAGCGGCTTCCGGGAAACTGCTGAGCATCAACAATGCGGTATTCTGATGAGTAACCTTGCTTGTCTTCCCCGGATTCGAATCGGCAGAGGACTGGCAAGTAACCACGATCCGGATCAAACTCAATTGTCACATGCTTGTCGATCAGAAAAAGAGGCCTATTTGGGCTATCGCTGAGGCGTTCCCACGTCAATGTTCCTTCTTGGCATTCTGCGAGATATCCGCTCAGAGATTTGGATCCAAATCGATCAAAATCCAAGAGTGCCTGATCCAGTTTGAGTAACTGCCCTGTCGTGTTAAAGATGCAGTGGTTGTCGGCAATGTATGCCAGATACCCATGGGGCGAGAAGATTGTCGTGTTTATCTGCGGGACCGGATTCTTATACTGGCGTGAGGTCACTTCATCTCGCTCGTACTCATGATGCTTGACAATGTGAAATCGCTGAGTCCAGTTGAACGAAGAAAAGTCACCTTGATAGACGGCATCGTAATCCAATGAGTCGGCGACCCCGTAGCGATATTTGAATTCGAGGACGGGAAATGAGTTACAGTTTGCGAAGTAGCCTTCGACGCATCGCCGGAAGAGGGCTTCGTCTTCAGGGGATGGGTGAGAGGCGAGTGCGGGAGTGAAGTAGAGGGCGAGTAGGGTAAAGAACAGGATGGCTCGCATGGCGGAACTCATTCGTGTGATGAGACGACGGAAAGAACTATTGAGTTCAGTGAAAATTGCAGACTTCCTCATCCGGCCTCGACTGTCGTGAGTCTCGAACCAGCGGTTCGCCTCGGCCATCTTGTCAGCGAGAGAGAAGGATCAAGCAAGGCGAACGATGACTGCTTGATTATTCTTCCAACACCGTATCGTCATGCTCATACCCCGGCGCACAACAACACAGAAAAACCAGATCGCTGTCCGTATCATTATGAATGGAGTGGGGCGTGCCCGGCGGAATCGGAATCGCGTCGCCAGGGCGGACACGCTGAGGCTGCCCCACGAGGTACATGATCCCTTCGCCTTTGAGAATGTAGTAGATCTCTTCGGTTTTCGGGTGGTGATGAGACGTCGTGTGGACGCCGGGAGGGACGGTGGCCTCGGCGAGGCTTTGATGGCGGATCGAGGAGTTGCGGTGCGCGAGGAGTTCGCGGATCGTGGAACCGTCTTTGGTGATGAAGGGTGGGCAGGTATCGCGGTTGATCATAGGGCTTGGGTATTGGGGCTTGGGGGAGATAAAACATTAGCGTGACAAGGGACATGATAGTCGATTATGCGCGGGTATTGGATGAGGGGAAATGTCTTCGAGGGAATCTTGTCTGATTGATTGGGAATGTCTGCCCATCGGAAATGCGAGGACGTGCAGATTCCGTTTCTCGACGGCAGAGTCGAGGGATGGTAGGGCTTTTCAGTGAAGGCTTCATCAGTTAGGATGTCCCTTTGGGGCTGGCGCTGGAGCGGGATCGCTACTGGGTGTTGGTCGTGTTGATTTGGATCCTCTTTTGCTTGTGGTTTTGAGATGCCTCCACAAAAGCTTTACGACTACAGTCAGTACAATTTCGACAAGCCGATGTTCGACATCCATGAGATTCGCAAGGTGAATCCTCAGCGGGATTCGATGGAGCAGCTCTCTGGTGTTGTCCACGTAGACCCGGAAAAGCACGGAGTCGTCGGGTACAAAGATGTGACCGAGAATGAATTCTGGTGCACTGGTCACATGCCCGGCTTTCCACTCATGCCCGGCGTGATTCTGTGTGAATCAGCCGCTCAACTGGCAGGGTTTTATGCCCGCAAGTACAAAGTCCTCGGCGGAGATTTCCTGGGCTTCGGCGGGATGGAAGATGTCCGGTTTCGCATTCCGGTCTATCCGAACAACCGCTTGATCCTGTGCGCCCAGATGACGAACCTGCGTCCGAATCGAATGGCACATTTCCAGTTCCAGGGGTTCGTCAACGATCAGATGGTCTTCACAGGGACAATGATCGGCGTGCCGATTACACGGGCGAGTTCGATTCAGCATGATCCGCAGTAAGGCGGGGAAGCTGACACGGATAAGATAAGAGATTGAACCGCAGATAAACGCAGATAAGAGACTTTGAGATGCGTTCAATGGTACTGGTGAATTGAAAGCGAATTTGATGGTCCGCACAGTGGACCCTACTTGTTGAGATTCGCACGGATGCGAGATTGTGCACGGAGGCACGTTTTCTTTTTTGGAATGATGGGATGTGGGGTTGATGGCTCAGCTTGCTCCGCCGGTTGATCTTCGGCCTTATTTCATTTCACTCGATGAACTGCCGCTGCCTCTTGATCCGCAGGAGCTGTTCGTTGCGCGGCAGCCTTTAGAAATAGATGTCGGATGTGGCCGCGGGTTGTTTGTGCATAATGCTTCGACGTCGACGCCAGAGGTGAACTTTCTGGGACTGGAGCTCGACTTCAAAGAAGGTCGGCGCGGGGCGATGCGTCTGAAGAAGAAAGAACAGCCGAATGCGCGGGTAATTGGGGGAGATGCGAAGAAGGCGTTGTCGCAGTATTTTCCGGAAGCATGTGCCGAGAAGGTGCATGTCTATTTTCCGGACCCCTGGTGGAAGAACAAGCATCATAAGCGTCGGCTGTTCACGCCGGACTTCGTCGAGATGGTGCTGAAGATTCTCGTCGATGGGGGCGAACTGCATCTCTGGACCGACGTGACGGATTACTGGGAGATGGTCCGCGAGACGATGCAGCCAGTGACGCTGTTTGAAGAACTGGAACCGCCTGCAGAACGGGAGCCGGAGCACGATCTGGATTATCAGACAAGCTTTGAGCGGAAAAAGCGTCAATCCGGGTGGCCGATTTATCGGGGACGCTGGAAGCGAGCAGTACGATAAGGCCACGGTGTGCCACGGCCGTGTGGTTTTTGTCGGGGCCTAGTTTGAAGCTCGGCACGGCTGGCACAGCCGTGGCACAGGGGAGGGGAAGGAAGAAAGGAAGAAATTTGTCTCTATACATGTGAAAACAATAATTGTCTTGACAATCTTTTGCCGATGTCTTTAATTTGAATGATGAAAACAGATCTCCCCATAGTCGCGGGAAGTCTGTTATTCTGATGGAAGTTTGCACAACGGTTGTTTTAACATTCGTAAGTCCGTTCTGTACCGTCACATCGAACCTGACTCTGGTCTTCGGGGAGAATGCTCATGATCGCTTCACTATCAGAAAGCAAAAAGCCGCATGTCATCGTGATTGGTGGCGGACCCGCAGGGTCGACAGTATCGACGCTGATTGCCCAGAAGGGTTACAACGTCGTGCTGATGGAGCGGGAGAAATTCCCTCGCTTTCACATTGGGGAATCACTAATCCCCGAGACGTACTGGGTATTAAAGCGTCTCAACATGCTGCCCAAGATGCAGAAGAGTCACTTCATCAAGAAATACTCGGTGCAGTTCGTCAGTGAGCGGGGACGACTCTCGGCTCCGTTTTACTTCCATGACAACAAGCCCGAGGAGTGTTCCCAGACGTGGCAGGTTAAGCGGAGCGAATTCGACACGATGATGATCGACAACGCCGCGGAACATGGCGTCGATGTGCGCCAGGGTGTCCGCGTCATGGAAGTGGTCTTTGAAGGGGACCGCGCCGTCGGGGTGCGTTATCAGAACGAAGACGGCAGCGAGCATGTGATGAATGCGGATGTCGTCGTCGATGCGAGTGGCCAGTCAGCGATGCTGATCAATCGCTTCAAGATGAAGGTTTCAGATCCGCAGCTGAACAAGGGAGCCATCTGGACGTACTGGAAAGGTGCTTACCGCGATACCGGCAAAGACGAAGGGGCAACGATCGTCCTCGCCGTCAAAGAGAAAAAAGGCTGGTTCTGGTACATCCCGCTGCATGACGACATCCTGAGCGTCGGGGTCGTCGGCGACTTTGATTACCTGTTCAAAGGCCGTGGAAATCACGAGCAGACGTACTTTGAAGAAGTCGAACGCTGTCCTGCGTTGAAAGAGCGGATCTCAGGGGCAACACAAGCCGACAAGATCTATGCAACCAAAGATTACACCTACCGCGCACAAACAGCGGCAGGGGATGGATGGGTCCTTGTCGGGGATGCGTTCGGATTCCTCGATCCCCTTTATTCGTCCGGCGTACTACTGGCGCTGAAATCTGGTCAACTGGCCGCCGATGCGATCTGCGATGCACTCGCCAAGGGTGATACGACGAAAGCAGCACTCGGAGCCTGGGAAAAGGATTACGTTGTGGGGATGAACCGAATGCGTCAGCTCGTCGTCGAGTACTACGAAGGGTTCAACTTCGGAGCCTTCATTCGTAAGCACCCTGACTATCGTGGTAAGGTAACCGACCTGCTGATCGGCGATCTGTTTAAAGACGAGCTCGATCCCGTCCTAGAAGCCGTCGATGCGATGAAAGCCGAACAGGCGGAAATGGCTGACGCGACGGCGATGTGAGTTTGATGAGTCAAATGAATTTGAGAGGCTGCAGTTTCTAAATGAGACTGCGGCCTTTTTTCTTTGAGTAACAGAAATCCTTGTCCTGTGTGCTACGGCCGCGTCGGCCGTGGGATTTCGAGGCACAGGTCGATATGCTGTCGGCACGGCTGACACAGCCGTGGCACACGCATCGAGTTTTGCGTCATGACTGGAGTGAGTTGAATGCCGATCGTGCGGATTGATGATGTGACGGATGAACGGCTGGCGGTCTACCAGGAGGTGCGGCAGACAAATCTGACGCGGTGGTCGGGGCGGTTTATTGCGGAGGGGTGGCGGGTTGTTGAGCGGCTGATTGCCTCAGACCTGGAGGTCGAGTCCGTGCTCATCAGTGAGCGGAGAGGGGAGGAGTTCGGGCCGTTTTTTGATCGGCTGGCTCCGGAGGTGCCAGTGTATCTGGTTGAACAGAAGGCGGCTGAGGGGCTGGTCGGGTATAACTTTCATGCGGGGGTCTTGGCGTGTGGGAAGAGGCCGGGGAATGCAACGCTGGAGGAGCTGGTTGAGGGGAGGAGAGCACTGCTGGGCAAGCCAGCAGTGGCACACGAGAGTCAAACAGGAGGGCGGCTCGTGTGGTGTCCGGGGTTGAACTCGCCGGAGAATCTGGGGACGATCATGCGACTGGCGGCGGCGTTTGGGGTCAGCGGGGTGCTGGTCGGGCCGGGGGCACCGGATCCGTTTAGTCGACGAGTTGTGCGGACGTCGATGGGGAATCTGTTCTCGCTGCAGGTGCGCGAAGTCGCGAATGCGGTGCAGGAGATTGAATGGCTCAAGCGAGAAGCGGGGTATCAAGTCTATGCGACGGTGTTGAGCGAGAAGGCGGTTGATCTCGATCAGGTTGAGCCAGCGGAGCGGTCGTTACTGGTGTTCGGGAATGAAGCGGAGGGGTTGAGTGAACAGTGCCGAAAGCTGGCGGACGTCGAGATGGTCATTCCGATGGCGGAGGGAGTCGACTCACTGAATGTGAGTCATGCCGCTTCGATTTGTCTGTATCACTTTCGGGGGAAGAAGACTGGAACGCAGAGGTAACGGAGTTGAGCGGAGGTCGCAGAGGAGACGTGATCCCGCCCGCGATCACGTAATCTCACGAACAAGGATGCGATTGCCGCGGACCTGGAGGACTTCGACTTCCGCGTCCTGAGAGATGAAGCCCCCTTCGCTGACGACGTCGTAAATGTGGCCTTCGATACTGGCTTTACCGGCGGGGCGGAGCAGTGTGGCGGATTTGCCGCGCAGGCCGACGAGGTGTGGACCGACACCAGCCGCAGCGGTCGAGATTTCGCCCGAGAGGTCAGGACGAAGGCGCGGGCCGCCTTGCTGGGAATCCGTGTCCGGGTGCAGGATGAGGGCGTTAAAAAACGGGATCGAGGGGAGCATATTCGAAATGACCGCCCCCATGATAATGACGGCTGCGAGCGTTCCCGAAAGAGTCCCCATCGTGCGCAGCAGGTTGAACCAGTCGCCGCCGACTTCATAGTTACCAAACGTCTGGAAGGCCATGACGAGGGAGCCGATGACCAGGAGGATGCCCGTAATCCCGAAAACGCCGAAGCCCGGAATAACGAAGATCTCCATCAGGAGCATACCGGTGCCGAGGACGAAGAGGATGACTTCGAGCCAGCCGGAGGTGCCGCCGAGAAACTTGCTCCAGAAGAAAATCGAAAAGCAGATGACCGAAAGGATGCCGAAGAAGCCGGTGAAGAAGTGAGCTTCGATGTACAGGAACATAATCCCCAGAAACAGCAGCAGACCAGCGACCGCAGGGGAGGCGAGGGCGAAGATCATGCCATCAACCCAGGTACGTTCCACCCCGACCAGGCGCGTCCCTTCAGGAAGTCCGAGGCGGGCCTGAAGGTCGGCAAGATCGCTGACCGTCGCAGTTGCGAGTTTGAGTTCGACGGCACGGTCTCCGGTGACGGTGAGAAGGAGATCGTTTTCCGATTCGGGCACGACGCGGCCTTTGATCCACTCACCGTTGGAGCGGTGGATTTCGTCATCGGACATATACCAGCGACGACCGTTATCGCGGTGGGTGACTTCGTAGACGTCAAGGTCTTTATCAGACATGGCTTCGAGGAGAGCAGGGGGACGTCCCTTTTCTTCCCCCAGAGATTTCAGACGCTGACGAAGCGGTGAGAGAATCTTCTCGGGAACGCGTTCGAACTGCCCACCAGGTTTGATTTCCATCGGCCCGGCGTCGCCGATGCGGGCGTCGGGGAGGATGTAGATCTCGTCACAGGCCAGCGCAACAATAGCGGCAGCGGAGTAGGCATGGTCGGGGATAAAGGCAATCGAACGGACCTTCTGGTCGCGCAACTGGATGATGCGGTTGGCGAGGTTTTCACCAGAGAGAAGGTAACCGCCGGGCGACTGGATCTGGAAGATGATGGTATTGGCGCGGGCCGAGGTGGCGCGGTCGATCTGTCGTTCGATGAAGGCTTCGAGAACCGGGTCGATCGTCTCGGTGAGGTGAATCAGACGGACCGCAGGCGATTTGCCAAGAATGAGGTCTTCGCGCATTGCTTCGGCAGGAAGGCCATAGGTTTGTGCGAGGGCGTCCTTCGAATCAGCCGTGTGTTGAATGAGGAAGCCAAGAGCACGGGCCTCGCTGGCAGAGAACGCGCCTTGTTCGCCAGGCTCTTTGATCGTTTCGAAATCGGTGATCTCCAGACCCGAGTTGATGAGCTCTTGTTGCTCAGTCTTGGTGACGACTCGTTTTTCGATGTCATCACCACGAGCGATCGTGATGACTCGAACCTCAGCTTGAGGATCAAGCATCCCGGTGACGAGCGCCCGGCTGAGCTTGGGGTTATAGCGTTTGTCGATGAGTTCGATGATGCCCTGACGTTCGCCGGGGTCGACAGGCTTGCCGAGTCCGATGTCGCCTAGCGATGCATCGGGGTGCATGACGATTTCCTTACAGCCCAACGCGACAAGAGCGTTGTGACCAGTCAGTGACTGTGGCACCCAGGCGACGGTCTTAACTCGGCTGATCGAGTTCGCAGTCAGGTCCTTCGCAACGCGCATCGCCTGAAGCAGTTCGCTCGAGCCGGGGAGGACTTCGAGGACAAGAATGGCTTTGCGGTCTTCGAGAGTCGCTTGCTCCTGAAGTTTGAGCGCAGTGTTGCGAATGCGACCGACGGTGGAATCGTCGATCGTCCCTTCGACAGTCACGAATTGAGCCAGGACTGGTTTATCGGCTGGTTTGGCTTCGACTGGCTTCGCATCGTTCGCGGGCACTGGATCTTGAGCCGTGATGACGCGGGCGCTGAGAACGCTTAACAGAGTCAGCATCCAGGCCAGGAGCAGTCGGGATGGCCGAAGGTGTCGCATGGAATCGTCTTCTCTCAAATCAACATCAGCATGGTCGAACTCGCCGAAATACACATTGCGCTCGAACGATTTCGACACGCAGCAGGGAACGCGGTTCATTTATGATCGGTAACGCATTATAGGCTTAACAAATTTGCAGGGTCAAACTTTGAAACCGCGAACTGCCACGTAGAACCTGAACGGCTCGGCAGCCGATCGGGATCACGCGGAGTCTGTTGATTTGGCGACCAACCGAGAAAGAATCCGATAAGCGAGGCAGGAAACAACACGTCACTGCCGTCGAAAGCCGACAATCTCTTGTCAGCAAAGCAGGCAAATCATGCTCGCTGAGGGCTGTTTTCGCCAAAACGGTTGAGTTCCAGGAACGATCCTTGCCTCTGCTCCCTATCTACGCTTAGCTTTAATTAGACCATTCTCGTAAGTGTTCTCGCGTTTAGATGCAATGTAAGCAGGCGTGGCAACCAGAAGGACGGTAATTTGCAAGACTCTGCTGAGAAAATGATGGAATCCCGAGGTTTAGCCGATTTTGACCCGCTGACCGTCAATCCCTCGTTCGACGAAAAAACGCTGCAACCTCCCGGATCATCGTGGCTGCACGTCGCGACGACTCTCGTGGGAGTCGTCGGGCCCATTTTGGGCCTGATCGCCGCCATGGCATGGAGCATCTCTCGTGGTTATCTCGATCTGACTCAATTCATGATCTTTTTTGTGGGCATCAACCTGACAGGGATGGGGATCACCATTGGCTATCATCGCCTTTTGACGCATCGATCCTTCGAGACGATACCCGCTGTTCGGGCCTTCTGGACGGCTATGGGCGCGCTCGCTGTTCAAGAGTCGCCCATCAAATGGGTCGCTGCCCACCGGAAACATCATGCCCTGAGCGATCGACCCGGCGACCCGCATTCTCCCTCTCTCCATGAACCCGGTTTCTTCAACAGCCTGTCTGCATTCTGGTACTCCCACATGGGATGGCTTTTCACTGGTCATCTTCTCACACCCGATTATGAGCGTTACGCGCCCGATCTGCTCCGCGATCCGCTCATTGTCTGGTTTCACAAGACCTGGCTGTTCCTCTGGTTTCCACTCGCTTATCTTCTTCCGACCGTGATCGCCTGGCTGATCACAGGAACGGCTGAAGGTGCGCTCCTGGGCTTCTTATGGGGAGGGTGTGCCCGCGTCTTTGTTGTTCAACATGCTGCATTTACGACAAACTCGATCTGCCATTTGTTTGGCTCCCGTGATTACCAGTCTCATGACGATTCCCGCAACAATTACCTTTGTGCCCTGTTCAGCAGCGGCGAAGGCTTTCATAACTCTCACCACGCCTTCCCGAGTTCCGCTCGTCACGGGCTGGAATGGTGGCAGTTCGATACCTCATGGTACGTCATCTGGATGATGCAAAAGCTCGGCCTGGCGTGGAATGTCAAACTCCCGACCGCCGCTCAAAAAGCTCAAAAGCGCCTACGATAGGACAATGTCGAACGCATATCCTACTAGGAAGCTGCAGCAGGAAGAGCGAAGCCGTCCAAGACGCCGTCTCGTGTTCAACATCACACCAGCAAATCGCACCATCCACTGTGTGCCACGGCTGTGTCAGCCGTGCCGATTCTAATTTGACGCCCAACGCGAAATCACACGGTCGACATGGCCGTGGCACACGTCCAACTCACCGCGCTCCATAAAAAAAGCCCCGAGGATGAACTCGGGGCTTTTTCTTTTGACTTATTAACATCGAAGTTCGTTACGAAACGGCTTCGAGTTTCTTTGGCTCGTCCACGACGGCTTCGAAATCGAGTTGTTTCTGGTCGCCGACTTCTTTGACAACAACCCGGATGAGGTTCTTGCCTTCGAACGAGCCTCGGAGGAGTTCTTCGGCGAGTGGGTCTTCGATGAACATCTCGACCGAGCGTCGTAGTGGGCGGGCACCGTAATCGAGGTTCTCCCCTTCGTTCCCCTTGGTGATGAGGAATTCACGGGCAGCTTCATCAAGTTCGAGACGGACCCCGCGTTGGCCAAGGCGTTCGCGAACTTTCTTGAGCTCGATTTCCACGATGTGCTTGAGATCGTCGCCGGTTAGTTTACGGAAGACAACGACTTCATCCAGACGACCGAGGAACTCGGGCTTGAAGGTCTTGTGAAGGACCTGCATCAGCTCGCGCTTCATGTTGTCGTAAGTGGAATCCGCTGTCTTGGAGGCACCGAAGCCGAAGGAGGCTCCGCTGGTGATGATGTCCGCACCGGCGTTGGTGGTCATGATCAGCACGACGTTTTTGAAGTCGACCTTGCGACCGAAGCTGTCGGTCAGGTGGCCTTCTTCCATGATCTGCAGGAGCATGTTGTAAACGTCTGGGTGAGCCTTCTCGATTTCGTCGAGAAGCACGACGGCATAAGGACGACGTCGGATCCGCTCGGTGAGCTGGCCACCTTCTTCGTAACCGACGTA
>SXPC01000286.1 GCA_005778225.1 Planctomyces sp.
GCGCTGCTTGCGCAGCAGGTCGGCCTGCATCTGCTGAGCGGCCTGCAGTTTTTCGTCACGGACCTTGAGGAGGTCTTGAAGCTCGGCCAGCTCTTTGGACCGTTGTTCGAGTTCGCCATCGAGCAGGACTCGCGCCTTGCGCTGTTCGTCGGCTGCGATCGCAGCCCGTTCCTGCTTGAGTTTCAGCTCGGCCTGTTCCGCCTGGTCAGTAATGCGTTTCTCATACTCAAGACGTGTCGACTCAATCAGCGGAGCCGCGAGTGATTCGGTCAGCCGGATTTGCGTTTTACAGTTTGGACAGAGGATCTTCGGTTCTTCCATGGTGCTTTGGATCGATTACTCGCTGATGAAAATTGGGGTGGCGTACCACGAATCGGTGTGAAGATGTACAATGTACCGAATGAAACGGATTTTGTCGTTTCCATTCGCATCTGCCACTTAGAACCTGCGAATCACCGTCATGCAAATCTCCCGACGCGATGAGCCGTTGACGCTCGCCTTCTACTGGTTCATTGTGCTCGAAGTCTTTCCCATCGAAGCCTATTACACGATTCCGGCCAATGGTGGTGGGCAGTCGTCGCCAAGCTCATTTGCATTGCACTGATCTTCATGCCGATCATGTTGCATCGACGTCGCCGTCTCAGGATTTCAGTATCGTCGAATCCATATCGTTTAAGCTTTTGATTTTACTCATCGTGGTTCGCGCGGTTCTTGATGTCCCGCTCATCATGAATGCGATGTGAGTTCACCCATCCTTTTCGATTTCCGAATGCAGCTTTAGGACGTTGTTGCCTTCTTCTCGTTCGATCTCGTAGGCCGGGTTTTCTTTGCTGCCGTGGCGTGTGATTTTTTCGCCGTCGATGGTTCGCTGGACGTCTCTGTCGAAGGATTGTTTGATTGTTCCGTGGCCGTAGCCGTTGCCCCATTTCCATTTGACGGGGGTGCCTTGGGGGTAATGTTTTGACATGGAATTGCTCCAAGAGTTCGATGTGACGGAGAGGATTTTTTTCGCTCGTGAATCGACACCCTTTTCCTTGTGTGCCACGGCTGTGTCAGCCGTGTGATTGCACAATGGATGTCCATTTTCACGGCTGACACAGCCGTGGCACACGTGGAATTCGTTGTCGAGGTCTTGTGACGATTGCGGGGCGCGCAAAAAAACAGCCGGGGCTTGGGTAAGCTTCCGGCTGTTTGGATCGGTTCAACGCGTGGGTTGAATTACTCGACGATGGTTGCTTTCTTGATGTAATCAAGATCTGGGAATTTTGACTTCAGGTAGTCATTGCCCTGAGATTGAATGGCGCCCTGGTTTGGTTTTTCGCCGTATTTGCTTTCAATCTTTTCAACTTTGTCCATGCCTTCGCTGACGATGCCGAATGGTGCGAAGCCTTGCTTATCGAGGAAGGCATTGTCGCCGAAGTTGATGAAGACCTGAGTCGTGCGGGTGTTCGGGCCAGCGGTTGCGAAGGTGACGTAACCCTTCTTGTTGGAGCCGCGGACGGGGTCGTCCTTGATGTTGGCTTCACGCCATTTTTCCTGGGTGGCAGGATCGCCGTTGATGCCGAACTGGACCATGAATCCGGGAACAACGCGGAAGAAGCGGCAGTCGTCATAGAAACCACCTTTGACAGCTTCATAGAAACGGTCAGCCCCGACCGGTGCCCATTCACGGGTCACGTCGACGACGAAGTCGCCTGCGGTCGTTTCGAATTTGACTTTGTACTTGGCGGGAGCTTGTTCAGCAGCGGAAGTGAGAGAAGCGCTCATCGCGAGCGAGAGGGCCAATAGCGTGGTGAAGGCGAGGCGGGCGGTGTGTCCGTTCATTGGGGATGCTCCTGGAGAGTGTCGTGATAAGTGACGCGGGCGAGTTCTTCACAAATTCGTCAAGAATTTACAAACGTCGACGAACGGTGATCATAGGATTTCCGAGTGTTCGCATGCAAGCAGAGAGTTCCGGGAACTGCTGGACCGGGCCGGGATTCAAGATTCCACTTTGCGATGGTCTATAGTGATGAGTTCCGATTTCGTGACACAAAATGCCCCCGTGAACCTCATTGAGGCCAGCGCGTCCGGGACGGTATGATGTTCAGCGACGAAGGACAAACCACAGGAGATCCGAGATGAGCGACGTTGACCAAACCATTTCCCAGCCCACCCAAGAACGAATCATGGGCCGCTATCGCCCCCTTCGCGTTTGGCCTGCGATCATTCTGCTCGTCGGGATGATCATCACCCGGAACCTGCCTGCCTGGTGGGAAAATGGGCCGACGAATCTGTGGGCGTCTGCCGCGTTTGGGCCTGCCCTGTGCGGGATTCTCGTGCTGTTGTGGTGGCTCACCGCGAGTCGGGCGACGTGGCAGGAGCGACTCGGCGGGTTCTTGGCCGTCATCGTGGCGTTTATTGCTTCGCTGGTGTTGATGCACCCTTCAATGCATGGGGTTGCTGTGATGGTCCTGGCGATTCCGATTGGAATGGCGGCCTTTGCAGTCGGTGCAGCGGCCATGTCTCGAACCCTGAGTTACAAGCGGACGATTTTTGCCTGCCTGATGGCAACGGTCGGGTTTTCTTCGATGACATTGTTCAAAGCGAGTGGGATGTGGGGGAACTTTGCAGTCGATCTGACTCCACGCTTTTCGCAGACATCGGAAGAGCAGATCGCAGCCCGTAATCCAGCAGCCTCCGATGTCGCTGTGGAACAACTCGCCGGGGACGCGGTTGAGCAATCCCTCATGAATCCCGAGTGGCCCGGGTTTCGTGGACCGCGGCGGGATGGAATTCAACATGGGACTGTGCTGCCAGCCAGTTTTACTGTTGACGACGTGAAAGAGTTGTGGCGAATCCCTGTCGGTCCTTCGTGGTCATCGTTTGTTGTGGCGGGCAAGCTCCTCTTTACGCAGGAACAGCGGGGTGAGCAGGAGCTGGCGGTCTGCTATGACGCGGATACCGGCAAGGAACTTTGGGCCAAGCCGCTGGTCGAAGGGCGCTTCGATGATCCACTGGGCGGTCCTGGTCCGCGCGCGACTCCGACGCTCGCGGGGGGTGCGTTGTATGTGATGGGTGCGCTTGGCGAGCTGGTTAAACTCGATCCGAGAACGGGTCAGGAAATCTGGAAGGCGGATATCAAAAAGCTCACGGGAGCTAAAGTTCCGATGTGGGGATTTTCTTCGTCTCCTCTGGTGGTCAATGACGTCGTCATCGTGTTTGCAGGTGGCGAAAGAAACTTTGGTATTTTGGCCTGCGACACCCAAACAGGCCACACAAAATGGGCGTCTCCGGCAGGTGTCTACTCTTACTCCTCGCCTCAGTTGGCCATGATTCTTGGCGAGGAGCTTGTGCTGCTGACCACGAACGAGGGATTGGATTTTCTCAAGCCTGATTCGGGGGAAATCCGTTTTCACTATGAGTGGCCGCATGAGGGATACCGAGCCGATCAAGCGGCGATTCTTTCCGAAGATTCACTCATCATCCCAACCGGCATGGGGACGGGGACTCGTCGCATCAAGCTTTCCAAAGACGCGGAAGATAAATTCGTTGCGGAGGAGGTCTGGACGACGATGAACATGAAGCCCGATTTTAATGATGTCGTGACGTTTGATGGCTACCTCTACGGTTTCGACAACACGATCTTCGCCTGCCTGAATCTTGAGACCGGCGAACGGGCCTGGAAAGGGGGACGCTATGGCAAAGGTCAGCAGCTGTTGCTGGCGGATTCTGGGATGATTGTCGTCGTGACGGAAGAAGGAGAACTGAAATTCGTCAAACCGGATTCCAAGAAACTGACCGAAGTTGTCAGCATGAAGCCTCTCGACGGGCGGACCTGGAATCACCCGGTGGTGGTTGGGAATCGACTTTATTTGAGGAATGCGGCAGAAGCTGTTTGTTTGGAACTGCCAGTTGTTCAACCGAAGCCGGAAGTTGCCGTTGCAACCCCGTGATTTTTGAGCGTTCCTGGTGCCCAGGTGATTTAACCTTCTAGACGGCGCAACAAAAAACAGCGATGTCGGCGAACCGACATCGCTGTTTCTCGAAAGGGAACGGCTGCATCCTTGCGGCCTTGACCTTCGCGACGATTTCATCCTGAAATCGTTGAGCTCAGGTTTCCTCCTGAAACGACACCGGGCGACACACTACTTCGGTCGCGTCGATGCGTATTGGTCTGAAGCTCAGACCATGTTTTCTCCATTCTCCATCAGGGAGAACGGCCCAAAGTCTGGGCCAGTGAGAAGTCGGCATCAGCAGTTCATGCACTCCCCCGAACGCTGATGCGAGCGTATCCGGACAGGAATGTTGACTTAGTACGTTGGCAGTGGGTCAGATGGCAGCAGAGCTGTCGTATAGCCTGGATTGGTCATTGGCATGGCGGTCATGGGTGCTCCGCCTTGCATGTAAGCACCTTGTGGGACGGTGTAGGTGCTTGATGGCATTCCCATAGCTGGAGCACATTGGCCGCTGGAGCATCCGCCACCAGCTGGAGCGTAGAAGCTGCCTTGTTGGCCGCATGGGCCACAGGCACCGCTGTTGCCGTACCAGCTACGGTGACAGCAGCAGCCGCTGGAAGCCAGAAGAAGCATGGAGAACAGTGAGAGGTTGACGAGAGTTTTCATGGATTGCGATTCCTTTCAGGGTCAGTCCGGATCCACTTTCGAGTGTATTGAGAACGAAGGCCGCTGCTAAATGCGGGGGGAGTCGGCGACGGCCCGGAGTGTTCTCGATTGAGCACTGGTGGTTTCACCATGTGCGTCAGTGGCGGGGGGAAAGTACGGCAAAAAGCGGACTGCCTCAAGACGCTAAAATCTCGTTCTCGTCAACTTGTAAACTTTACCACCGAAATCTTGAGGGAAAGTTTTCAATTCGCGCGAGATTTCGGGAAATCGCTCCCGGGATGGGGGATTCGAGCGGGAAAACTGGGGCGAAGCGGTGGGATGAATGTGGCCCGACGGGCTTTGTTAAACAGCGAAGCGGGCGATGAATGCAGAAATCGCATGGCTTTTTAAAAATGAAAAGGTGGAACTCTCACCAAGCCGGAGTCTCGCGTTGAGAGTTTTTTTATGGCACGAGGAGCCATGCGCGGTTGGCGTGATTCTTGCGCCTTCGGCGTCCGGGTTGGGACAACCCGGACTACCCCGGATGGGGAATTAAGCGCCGATCAGGGTTTTCAGGTCTTCGAAGTAGTTGGGGTAGGTCTTTGCGGTGCAGCCGGGGTTCTGGATTTCGATTCCGGGGGCTTTCAAGCCTAGGAGGGCGAAGCTCATTGCCATGCGGTGGTCGTTGTAGGTGTGGATCGAGGCGGGCTGGATGGGGCCCGGGTGGATGGTCATGCCATCTTCGTGTTCATCGACGGTCAGGCCGCATTTTCGCAGTTCGGTGACGACTGCGGTGATGCGGTCGGTTTCTTTGTACCGCATGTGTTTAACGCCGTGGATGCGGGTCGGGCCTTCTGCGAACGGGGCGACACAGGCGAGCGTCTGGGCGGTATCGCTGATGGTATTCATGTCGATGTCGATGCCCTTGAGAGGCTTGCCGTGGACGGTGACGCTGTTGGGATTCCATTCGACTTCACAGCCCATAAGCTTGAGCGAGTCGACAAACTGCACATCTCCTTGCAGCGAATCTTTGGAAAGCCCTTCCACAGTGATCGAACCGCCGGTGATCGCGGCGAGGGCGAAGAAGTAGCTGGCGGCGGAGGCATCTGGTTCGATTTCGTATTCCGTTGAGTTGTAATTCTGTGGCGTGATGGTGTAGGCGTTAGTCGACTCGTCGATCGTCACGCCGAACGCCTGCATGACCGAGAGGGTCATATCGATATAGGGCCTCGAAACCAGTTCCCCTTTGAGCTCAATGTAAGACGTTGCGTCCGCACAAGGACTCGCCATGAGCAGGGCTGAGAGGAACTGCGAGGAGACATCGCCCGCGACGGTCGTGTTTCCGCCCGAGAGTCCTTTTCCCTTGACGAGCACAGGCGGACAGCCGGTTCCTTTGGGGCAGGAGACATTCGACCCGAAGCCGTTGAGGGCATCGACCAGATCCATGATCGGGCGTTCCTGCATCCGTTTATTTCCATCGAGCAGATATTCGCCTTTTCCTAACGCGAGGGCTGCGGTGAGGAAGCGGATGCTTGTGCCGGAGTTTTCCAGATAGAGTTCAAATTTTCCCTCGGGCGGTTTCCCAGCCACACCTTCGATGGTGATCGTTCTGGCTGCCAGATCCTGAATGACGTTGAGGCCGAGGCGTTTGAGCGAATCGATCATAACGCGTGTATCTTCGCTGTCGAGAACGCCGGTCAACTTGGATTGGCCGTCGGCGAGGGCAGCGACAATCAGCGCCCGATTCGTCAGGCTTTTTGAGCCGGGGGGACGGACAGTGCCATTCACGGCATGGGAAATCGGTGTGATTGTTATGGAGTCGGTCATGGTCATTGATCATTCGCAGAGAGAGAGTATTGAACAGTGTCTAAGATACAGCCTCTGAGAGCGATTGCCATGGTGTCCAGAGGTCCGGGGACAGATTTTGGATTCGGTATCAAAGAGTGAACTAGTCGTGGAACCTGACATGGGATAGAGTTCCGATTGAGCCCGTATTTTTGCCGATTTTGCGCAGGTTGACGACCATTCGGGCTGCGGTCGTTTTTCTGCCAGTGCCCTCTTTCTGCATGTTCAGGTCTTTCTGAACAACGCTATGTCTTATAAGACGTTCAAAAAACTGCTGGGTGAAACGAGCCTCGAGAGAAAGTGTCGCTTTCTTTTCGGAGGTGGCCTCATGCTGCTCATTTCCGGCTCGTTTTACTTTTATGCACAGCTGAACGGCTGGATCATTCGACAACAGAACGTCGAGACGGCACGCATGCTGGTGTCGCCGATCGTCGTCGAGCGTCACCTTTCGATGCTCAAGACCGATGTCGAGTTCGTGGGTTTTCTGGAGAACCTCTCTGCGGAACTCAAGCCCGACGACGTTCGCGAGGAAGGTCGCTGGACCGTGCTTGGTCCCAATATCATGAATGCGGACTCACTTCGCGCCACGGATGAAGTGGACCTCACTGCCTTTTATGAGGTGAAGAAGACGCGCGAGGAGTACATTCAATATCAGTCTGAGCGATATCACTCGGGACAAGATCAATCCGAGCAGCGCTTCTTCCGTTATTATGCTCCTCTTATCGCGACCGAGGGGTGCATTGCCTGCCACAAGAAGAAGGCTGGCAGCGAAGGGGACGAGTTGCTGGGCATGGTCAAGATCGTCCTGCCACTGCGAAAAACAGAGTCGACCCTCGCGTGGAACAACGCCATCCTGCTCGCGATGGCAATCGTGACGTCGTTTTGCGCCATGATCGCCGCCTATGCCATCGTGCGTTACGTCATCGTCAAACCGGTTCTGCACCTGAAGGACATCTCCAACGAGATCGCCCACGGAAAGCTGGATCTTCGTGCCGATATTCGCACGGGTGATGAGTTCGAGGAACTGTCTCACGCGTTCAACCGGATGCTTCGCTCGCTTTCGAATGCGCGGGAAGAACTTGTCGAGGCCAACGAGAAAGTGAACGGCAAGGTCGAAGAACTCGCGCAGGCCAACTTGAGTCTGTACGAGCTCAACAACCTGAAGAACGACTTCCTCGCGACGATGAGTCACGAACTCCGCACGCCTTTGAACAGCATCCTCGGCTTCTCCGATCTGCTCGACACTGCTGCGAATCTGAATGAAAAACAGCACCGTTATCTGAAGAACATCACTGCCTCCGGTAAACACCTTCTGGCCCTGATCAACGACATTCTGGAACTCGCCAAGATCGAATCGGGCAAGATGGAAGTCCGCCCGGTTGAGTTCTCAATGAGCGACCTCGTTGGGGAACGTGTCGACTCGATTCGTCCGCTGGCAGAGCGCAAGAATATTGACGTCATCTGCCAGATCGCACCAGATCTCCCGATGGCGTTTCAGGACTATGGCAAGCTGCAGCAGATCCTCAACAACCTGCTGTCGAACGCCGTTAAATTCACACCTGAAGGGGGCCAGATCCGTATCAATGTCAAACGCCTCGATACCTTTCACGTCTCGATCAGTGTCGAAGACAATGGCATCGGCATCCCGCTCGAAGACCAGGAGTTGATCTTCGAGAAGTTCCGACAGGGCCGTGGCGTTCTGCAGGATGGCGATAACCTGAAGCGAGAATTTGAAGGGACCGGGCTGGGCCTTTCGATCGTGCGCGAACTCTGCCGTCTGCTCGAAGGTGAGATCCGCCTGCACAGCGAATTCGGCAAAGGGAGTACTTTCACCGTCAGCATTCCGATTATCTGTCAGGCGTATAATTCCGATTCTGAAGAAGACCGTGTCCGTTATCAGACGATTGAACGGACGCGACAAAAGCTTGCTGATTACAACAGCATGTCTGCGAGCAAGTAAGAGCGGTCTCGCTCACGTCAATCAATGGCCGCCACAACGGCCGGCGTCTGCTTCTTTCGCCAAAGTGCTGCCGCAACCAGTACTGCCAGAATTGGCAGCAGCGAGGCTCGCATTCGCATGTTCGTCCAGAAGAACAGATGGACGCCAACAAGGGTCACGATCGGGACCAGAAAGATCACCGACGTTCTCCAGGATCGCTTCCACACGCGCACGATTCCAATCAGCGCCAGCAAATTCTCCAGCAGATAAAACAGGGCGACCGGAACAATGATGAATCGCGACATTGCCCCCGCATCCGGGCCCTGGGGCATGATGTGCCAAAACCAATACAGGCGAAGAAGACATGCTTTCGCGAATGTTCCTGCGTGCGTTCGGATGGTTTTCAGGGCGAGTTCATACTGATACTGATCCCGCGCGATTTCCGTTTTTAAGCCCTGAGCATCCATCTCGTGTGTCAGTTTCTGGTACCACGATGCCTGACTGTCCGGATTTCCGTTGGGAAGTCGTTCCCAGATTTTCCCCCAGGCGTCCCCTTCGACACTCGCACGGTAGAAGGATTCATTGTTTGCCAGCAATAGCGTATAGCCACCATGAGTGGTGGCGGGGATCAACTTGTGAAAGTCGACGGCATTGCGGATCAGCCAGGGCATCATCACCAGCAGCGTCGCAGCCATTGCGACGACGCTGAGTCCGTTCGGACGTTTCTTCTTTCGCATGACCCAACATCCGAGCGTCCAAATCACCAGCAGCGGAACAGCGGCCAGGATCGTTGGACGACATAACACATTCAACCCGAAGAAGATTCCCGTCGTCATCGCCCATCGCCAGTCCGGGCTCTGCCTCCAGGAGAGCCAACTACTCACCCAGGTCATCATGAGCGCCGCACTGGTCACTTCGGTCATCGGCTGAGAGGTATACTTCACCAGCAGGGGATCGACTGCCAGCAAAAGGACGGCCAGCCAGGCCAGCCTTGATAATCCGAGTTGATGTGCAACCAGCGTCGTCGCGCAGAGTATCAGCAGACTCGATAACAGATTGACGGTCGCGACCGCTGATGCCGGTCCCAGCCAATAAACATACGACAGGAGCATGGGATACAACGGTGGCCTGAAAGCTGTCGGCTCCGTTTCTCCCTGGCTGGCGAATCCTCGTCCTTCGTATAGCGATTGAGCGATCCCGAGATAAGCATCCCGGTCGATCGTCAAATCCGCTTCCCAGTGCGAGATCGCGGCCAGTCGCAATAACATCCCCACGACAATGATCGACAGCACCACATATTGACGCACGGTCGCTCCATCCAGCGAAATCGATATCTTCATGAAATGGAAATTCGTCCTGTTGTCGAGGCCTGCAAAATCGTAGTGCATAGCGTCTGGTCTGTCACTGGTCTATAACTGTAGAGCGACAAACAACCTGATTGGCTTCCTTGTAGAGAACAGACCGATCCGTGAGTGACGCTCCGACGAATCCTGATCCTCCCGCGCCCGCCGCACCACTTCCCCGCAAGTGGTACGATATCTTCATTGATCGGTATGGCTTTTTCGCGGTCGCGATCCTCGCTGTCACTGCACTGTGCTGGTCGACCGCCGGGAAGATGCGACTGGATGAATCGATCGAGTCGATGTACTCCCGCAACAACCCGCAACTGCGAGACTATCAGGCGAGTAAAGCCACCTTTGGCGGTGATGAGTTCGTCGTCGTCGCGTGGTCGCAGCCCAATTTGGATGAGCCCGAGGGGCTCGATGCGATCCGTGCTTTCTCGAAGGAACTCAGCAGTGTTCCGGGTGTGAATGCCAAGAGTACTCAAAATATCGCCGAAGTACTCGAGCCCGAGGAAGCAAGTTTTCTGGTCCGCATGTATCTGCGCTTGCCCGCGACACATGAAAACCTGATGTCATCCTCGGAGGGTGTCCTGCTTTCCAGTGACCGGAAGACAACCGCCGTCGTCCTGCGTTTGGAGCCACCCGGCGATGCGGAAGTCCCGCGACTGGAAACGTATGCGAAGCTGCGAGAACTTGGCGCAGCGCATGATCCTCCTGCCGTCGTCGTCGGTGAACCGATTCAAGTCAACGACATGTTCCGTTATATCGAACAAGACGGACGGATCCTCGGCTGGGCTTCCACGATCATCCTTCTGGTCGTCATTTACATCATGTTTCGCAGTGTTCGGTGGATGATCATTCCCGTACTCGTCGTGCAGGTCAGTCTCATTCTGATGAAGGCGTTGCTGGTCGCGACCGGCGTATCGATGAGCATGGTCAGTTCGATGGTCGACTCGCTGATCATGATCATCGGGATCGCGACTGTCATGCACTTCACGGTCCGCTTCCGCGAGTTCCGTGTCACCCAGGAAACGCCTCAGGCTTTCCGGTCGATGCTGCATGACCTTTTCCGACCGACAGTCCTCATGACGTTGACGACCTCCATCGGCTTTGCAGTCCTTTACACCAGCGATATCAATCCCATTCAGACGTTCGGGTTGATGATGGCTGTCGGGACTCTGATTGCTCTCGCGGCGGCGCTCTGCCTGACCCCGGCGGGTGCACTGCTCGGTTCCTATGCGGACGATCCGAAAGCTCCGCCGTTTGAAAAGACCATGAAACGCAGTCTTCTGACGATCACTCATCTGGTCGACAAGATCCCTCTCCTGCTGGGGATTGGTTTCATTGGCCTGATGGCCTGGTCGATCTGGGGCATTCAATATCTGACCGTCGAAACAGACTTCAGCAAGAACTTCCGCAGCAATACGCCTCTGGTCATTGGTCTGGACTTTTTCGAAAACAGCCTGGGCGGTGCGGGGAACTGGGAGTTGAATTTTCCTGCCCCTAAGGAACTCGATGACGCCTATCTCACAAAGGTTCGCAGCCTGTCTGCAGATCTCAAGAAGCTGGAAATCGATGGACACCCTGCCCTGACGAAAGTCGTCGCGTTTACTGATCCGATCGACATGATCCCCTCGATCGCAGGGAACACAACAGAGAAGAAACGTGACCTCATCCGACAATTCCAGCCTGAGTTCGAACCAAGCATGTACCAGCCTGGCGACGAGACCAAGCCGGGACGGATGCGCATCATCCTGCGTTCTCTCGAGCGTCAGCCGGCAGATACCAAACTGAAGATCATTCAGGCTGTCAAAGCCGAGGGGCAAAAGTACTTCGGACAGGACGTCTCCGCGACCGGCATGTTTGTGTTGCTGGCGTACCTGATTGAGAATCTGCTCAACGACCAGCTCGTCAGCTTCATTCTGGCAGCAGTCAGCATTGTCTTCCTGATGGCCTGGGCGTTTCACAACTGGCGAGTCGGCCTGATCTCCCTGATCCCTAATATCTTCCCGATCACAGTTCTGGTGGGCGCCCAAGGCTGGTCTGGCGTTCCTGTCAACATCGGCACTGCGATGATCGCCAGCGTCTCTCTGGGACTGACCATCGACTCGAGTATTCACTATCTCAAACGCTTTTTCGACGAACTCAACAAACGCGGCACGGTCCAGGCCGCCCTCGAAGCCACGCATGAATCGGTCGGCCTCCGCATGATCCTCGCCAACTTCGCCCTCATTGCGGGCTTCAGTGTTCTGACCTTGTCCAACTTCCTGCCTTTGGTTTACTTCGGCATCCTCGTTAGCATCGCAATGCTCGGCGGCGTCCTGGGAAACCTGATCCTGCTGCCGCTGCTTCTGAAATACGTTGTCCGCCCGGTGCCGACAACCCCGCCGGCGAATGAGCCCGTTCCCGTCCCCAGCCCCTCGTAACGGTATTGCTGGGTGACTCGCAAATTTGCGATGTCTGTATTGCGCGACGATCAGACTCGACGAACGCGAACTTCGGAATGAGTATCGAAGGGAACCATTCCATCTAGCAAATCAACAGGCCATATTGTTTCTTCGCCATCTAGCAACATCGCGATTTCCGCGGGACCAGGGTTCAATGCAACCCCCTGACGCGGGATGACATAACCAGGACCAATTCGCTCTAAACGAACTCGCTCATTCCCAGCGACCAGATAGAGCTCGATTCTTGGCGAGTAGTGTCGCTTAAATTGAGTCATGTCGATCATGATGGGTATTTCAAAGCGAGTCTTCTATTAGATATCTTGTACAAAATGTAGGGTGCTGGTGAGTCATCGAACCGCACCAAAAAAAGA
>SXPC01000287.1 GCA_005778225.1 Planctomyces sp.
ATCGCCGTAGCTGAAGAAGCGATAGCCTTGATCGATGGCTTCCTGATAAGCCTTCATCACCAGGTCGTAACCTGCAAAGGCAGCAATCATCACCAGCAGCGATGATTTGGGCAAGTGGAAGTTCGTCACCAGTGCATCGACGGCTTGAAACTGATATGGGGGGCGGATGAAGATATCCGTCTCCCCTTGAAACGGCTTGATCTGGCCACCGCGTGACGCGGTTTCGAGAGTTCGGACAGATGTCGTCCCGATCGCGACGATTCGCTTGCCGGCTGCTCGGGTGTGTTGAAGTTTGGCCGCGGTTGCTTCACTGAGTTCGCACCACTCCGAGTGCATGCGATGTTCGGCCAGATGTTCGGCTTTGATCGGTCGAAATGTCCCGATGCCAACATGCAGCGTCACCTTGGCTTGCTCGATCCCGGCAGTTTCCAGAGCCTTCAGGATGTCTGAGTTGAAGTGCAGACCTGCGGTCGGGGCCGCTACGGCACCGGCTTGTTCGGCATAGACAGTCTGGTAAGACTGCTCGTCTTGTTCGCAGGAGACGCGTCGCTTCATATAGGGGGGAAGAGGCAAGCAACCGTAGGCTTTCAGCAGCGGCTCGACAGCTCCGGACTGGCTGGGTTGGACGAGCCACTGACCTTCTTCGAGTCGTTCGATCAGTTGAAGCCTGAGAAGGGGCAGGGTGTCGTCGTGGAGCGATTTGACGGAGATCGATTCTCCGGGACGAAGTTTCCCTCCACATTGCCCAATGATGAGCCAGCGGTTGGGATCGACCGTTTTGAGAAAAAGTCCTTCCCAGGCACCGCCGGTTTTGTCGCGATAACCGAACAGGCGCGCGTGAAGGACTTTTGTCTGATTGAGAACAAGCGTATCGCCGGACTGCAAAAAGGTGTGAAGTTCGTCAAAATGGCGGTGCTCAATGGCGCCCGATGACCGATTCACAACTAAAAGACGGGAACGCGAACGATCTGCAAGAGGTTCAGACGCAATGAGACTGGTCGGAAGCTGGTAGTCATACGATGACAGTAAATTCAGATCGGGCATGACACCTGTTTCAGAGCGGCATGAATTCAGACGTAGTTCAGGAAGTGTAAGCTGTGATGACATGAAGTAGATTCACCTGCACAACATTTTTTGCAGCCTGCAGACATGTCGACTTGTTATGCTCGCGAGGCAGAACGTCTTGATTTGGGGTGCACCCGGTATAAACGCCGTGGGAGCCGAAAAGTTTCTGTCGTCGAAACAACTTTTTGCGTGAAAAGAATATGAAAAATGTCCACTCCGTTCAGCCAGTCACCCGCTGACAATCGGATCAGGATCGCTTTCTGTATCACAGAACTCGATCCCGGCGGAGCGGAGCGCGCGCTTTGGCAGATCGTTAAACATCTGGATACAAGCCGCTTTCAGCCGCTCGTGATCAGCTTACAGTCAGGTGGCGAAATCGCTGAAAGGCTGAGGGAGATGGACGTCGAAGTCAAAGAACTGGGCGTCATGTCAGCCACCGGCTTCCTGCGATCGATCAAGCAGGTCAAGCTGATCTTGCGCGAGTTTGCCCCGCAAATTGTGCAGGGCTTTCTGTTTCACGGGAATATCGTTTCCAGACTGGCTGCGCGCGGAACAAGCGTTTCTGCCGTGGTCAGCGGTGTTCGAGTCGCAGAGCGTCGCTCCCGCGGCTATCTCTGGTTGGACCGCGTTACATCACGATGGGTTGATGAGTATATCTGCGTCAGCCAGGCTGTCGCACAATACACCATCCAGGTGGGACGAATCCCCGCGGAGAAAGTCAGCGTCATTCCCAATGGAATCGATCCTCTACCAGATTCCGAAGATGCCTGGTCTCGCAATGATCTGGGGATCGAGGAGGGGCAGAAAGTTCTCTTGTTTGTCGGGCGACTCGATCGTCAAAAAGGGATCGATCAGCTGATTGAGGCGATGCCCACGCTTTCCGGTAGTGAACACGATTGTCATCTGGTCTGTATTGGAATCGGTGAACTTGAAGCCACTCTCAAAGCCAGTGCAGGACAGCTGGGACTTTCCAACCGAATCCATTTTCTCGGCTACAAGCAGGGACTCAAATCCCTGTATCAGATGGCAGACTTGCTCGTTTTGCCGTCCCGGTGGGAGGGAATGCCGAATGTGGTTCTGGAAGCCCTTTCTTGCGGCCTTCCAGTCGCCGTGACAGCAGTTGAGGGGATTCAGGAAATACAGGAGAAAACTGACGGAATCTTCACGATTCCCGATGTCTCAGCTGTTACAATCAGCCGGTCGGTGCAGAACGCACTGGAAGCCGTGGAACGGCGGAGACGGGACGCTGGAAGTTCCCAAGTCATTTCCTTCCAATGGGATACGTGGAGGGATGTCGCAGCCCAGTATGAGGCCTGCTACGAAAAACTGCTGTCCAGACGACAAGCATGAGACGGATCGCTCGGCAGGATGCTCTGCCTGTAAAGATTTCTGAAAATTCAAACCTCGCTCGCACTCAAGAGTTACGTTCACCAGACCCATATGCGGGATCTTCGCGCGAAGAAACCGGCTTGATTGAACGATCAGATCTGAATAGATTAAACGCCTCAGTGGTGAAAAGTGGGGATAAGTGGTAAATGCCGTTTACCGGAACCTATGATCGGTCTCTGGACGAGAAACAGCGTTTGCCTGTCCCGAAACAGCTGCGCGATGAACTGGCCAAAGAGTCCAGTTCCTGCGTTCTGTACATCACCCCGGGCACCGATGGATCGCTGGCGATCTACTCGGAGAAAGCCTTTCAGGAATATGCCCAGATGCTCTCGCGTCTATCGGCCAACGACCCGCATGTGCGGACCTATATGCGTCTGTACTATTCGCAGGCCGAACAGGTCGAAATGGACAAACAGGGCCGGATCCGCGTCCCCGATCGATTGATGAAGCTCGCCCGACTCGAACACGAAGTCGTCCTGCTGGGGGTTCATCAGCACATCGAATTGTGGGACAAAGGATTGTGGGAGCAGTTCCTCACAAAGAATCAATCGGAATTCGATCAGTTTGCCAGCCAGTTGCAGGCGGTTCCCATGCCGCCAGTTCTCAGCACGCCGGCAGTAGGCTGATCATTGGAAGCACCGTAGCTACCGGGCTTTAGGTGTACGAGCAGCACGGAGTGCTGCGCCAGTCAGCGAAGCCTTTTCGCTGACTGGCCATCATTGACCCACCCAACTTGGCAATGGATGGCTAAGGGGTCTCTGGTGAGTCATTTTCCAGGACGGGCTTAATGTGAATGCTACAATTCGTGTCGCGCAGCGAGAATTCGCATGGTGACCGAAGTCGCTAACTGGTAGGAATCGCGAGTCGTTCAAAAACTCGTTTTGAATTCCTGAACCAATTGCCCGCCATGTCGACCGTTCATATGCCCGTGATGCTGCGTGAAGTCCTCGATGGACTCCAGTTGCGCTCTGGCCAGACGATCGTTGATGGAACTGCCGGCGGCGGCGGACATAGCGCCGAGATTCTTAAACAGATCGGCGAAAGCGGCCGACTGATTGCAGTTGACCGTGATGCCACCATGCTGGCCCGTGCTGCGGAAAGGCTGAATGATCATCGAGCCATTCTTAAACGCGGCTCTTACATCACGCTCCGAGACATCCTCAACGAACTCTCGATCGACCGTGTGGATGCGATCCTCGTCGATCTGGGTTACTCCTCCGATCAAATCGCCGACGTCGAACGTGGATTCAGTTTCTCTTCCTCTGGTCCTCTCGATATGCGGTTCCATGTTGAAGAAGGCAAACCAGTCTGGGAGATCCTCAAGACCATCGATCAGGCTGGTCTCGAACAGATCCTTACCGAATACGGCGAAGAACGATTTGCTCGACAGATCTCAGCCGCCATCATCGCGGTTCGGAAACATCCTGAGCCGATGACTGCTGTCGAACTGACGTCTCTGATTGAGCAGGTTTACAAGCAGGCCGGCGTGCATTCCTCGGGCTCGAATATCGCGACGCAGACGTTTCAAGCATTGCGAATTTACGCCAACTCCGAACTCAAACACGTCGAACAATTACTGACCAGCACCGCTCCCGACTGCCTGAAAGTGGGCGGGAGAATGGTCGTCATTACGTTTCACTCTCTCGAAGATCGCCTTGTCAAACAGTGTTTCAAGAAGAAACAGCTGTGGCAGGAAGCGACCAAGAAGCCGATCGAACCTCGTCCGACCGAAGTCCGCTTTAACCCGCGGAGTCGGTCCGCCAAGATTCGTATCGCGACCTACCAGCCTTCCGGTTCCTGATCCCGCCTGACTCCCCCTCTCGATTCCCACCGTTCCAGATCCAAACAGTCCTCAAGCATGGAAGCTGAGACATGTTGAGTTTCAAGCCTCTGTCACACAACATTCTGCCGCCAACGTCCCGTTCTGGACGCATTCAGGAGACCGGCCTGGCGATGGTGATGATCACCTGCCTGCTGGGTGTCTTTGGATTCCTTGTGTTCAAACGTAGCGAGCAAAATCAGCTTCATGCCGCTCAAACAAACGAGCGTCCTGCGAGTCCTCCTGCTTTGTCGCCGCCAATGTCGAATGCAAGACCCGATGGCCAACAGAATGCTCCTAGAACATTCCCCAAAGAGAACCGGGATGCTGCCTCGGCGATGAACGATCCGTTCATGGCTCCAAACGCTGAGGCTCCCAGGCCGACACCGCTGAATGCTGTCCGATCAGCTCAGGAGTCGGACAACCCCTGGGCTGCTTTGGGCGCTGCCTCTCAACAGAAAGAAGAAGCACCACAGCCATCATCAAATGGCGTGATGTCGCTGTTTGGTGATGAGCCTGCCCCGCGCCCGGAGTCTGGACGACCGCAGACGGCCAACAAGCCACAGGATCAACGCTCTCGCGTCATCAGCGACCCATTCATCACGCAAACGTCTGATGTGCCAGCACCACGTCCCTCCGAATCGGCTCCTGCTCCGAAAGCGCCGCTGCCAGCCGATCCATTCTTCTCTCCTCCGACACATAACGAAGCCGCCCCTCGACCGACTCTGGAAGCACCTTCTCCCAAGTCCGCACAAGCTCCCGCACCGAAGATGGGCTTCGAATTTGGTTCACCGAACGAGAAACATGATCACGATCACGGCAATCGTCAGGAAGCACCAGCTCCTTTAAATGGACCACGTTCGAACGAACCCGCACCGCGTCCGTCGAATGACTCTCGCAATCCGTCCGCGCCTCGTCCTGAGTCCCACACTCATGAGCATCGCGGTGGCTCGCAGAATCAGGAAGCACCGCCACCATCGTTTCGGGATTTCTCTAACAACGAGAATGCTCCACGCCCGAATTCAAACGGTCAGCAATTCAATAATGAACCGGCCCCTCGTCCCTGGGGTAATGACAACTCCCACGAGCGCCCCTCGCGCCCTCCTCAAAGTGATTACGGTTTCCGCGACGAAGCACCTCGCCCCTCTCGCGATCAGTGGCAGCAGGATGCCCCACGACCGTCTCAAGGACAAGGGAATGACAATGGCTGGCAGCCGGTCCGTCCTCGCGAAGAGGCACCGCGTCCGGAAGCACCACGTCCAGATGGTGGTCGACAGCCGTTTGATAACTTCCCTGAAGCCCAGCATCAGAGTGGACGTCGCAATGAGGACCGAAGTAACTGGGATCGCAACGACCGCTATGCCGAGCGTGGCCGAGACGAGGCTCCGTCTCCTCACCAATCGGGATATCCAACTCCCAAATTCCTGCCACCGGATGAGTGTATTAATCCGATGTCTGTCCGAAACCAGGACGCCCCTCGACCGGATGCTCCGATCCCTCAGGCTCCAACACCACAGGCTCCTCGCCCCCAGCACGGAGGCGGGTTTGATCGCGATTTCATCGAATCTTCCAACACTGGCAATGGCAACTATGTTGTCCAGCCGGGTGATACGTTCTGGGCGATCTCTCGCAAGCAGTATGGAACGGCCCGGTACTTCGCAGCACTTGAAGAGTACAACAGAAACAACCTGCAAAGTGGCGGGATCCTGAAAATCGGCAGCCGGGTTGCGATTCCGTCTCCACAGTCACTCGACGCGATGTACCCACAACTGACGGGCCACAAAACCCAGAACGTCACACAAGCCTCCAGCCAGGGCCCATCGGGCTTCTTCTACGGCGAAGGTTCGTCTCCTCTGTACCGCGTCGGCCAAAGCGATACCCTGACCGATATCGCGCAGACTCACCTCGGACGACAAGCTCGCTGGATGCAGATCTACGAACTCAACCGCGACCAACTTTCAACCCCGGATCGCCTGCAAATCGGCATGGTCCTGCGACTCCCCAACGATGCCTGCAAGGTCCAGGTAACCTCGGGACAGCGTGAGTACCGGTAGATAACGGAAGACTAGCCACAGACAACTCAGAGGAGGAATTGAAGAATGAGCCACAGATAAACACGGATCAACACAGATAAGAGTTACTGGCATCAGCTATTCTCTTATCTGCGTCCACCAGCGTTTATCTGCGGTTCAAATCGTTTTCATTTTTATCCGTGTTTCTTCGTGTCAATCCGTGGTTCGTTTTATGAAGACACTCACGTGCTCACTCGGTTCCTCGTCGTCTTTGTGTTGATCCTGGGCATCTGCCTTCTGGGCATCTGGCTGGATCATTGTCACAACGAGATGACCCTGCGAATTGCCCGTCAACATTTCCAGATGCAGACATTGAAGCAGCAAAACCAGCAACTTCAGGCCGAATGGCAGAAGTCCCAGTCAAAACTCCTTCTTGAAGCCGAGACTCCGACCGATACACGTAAACGATGACACTCCCTCTCGACATCCCGATCACCCCTGTGAGCCGACGAGCCTGGTTCATCGGGGGGATATTGTGTCTGGCCTGGATGGGAGTCATGGGCAGGCTTTGCTACCTGCAATGGTGGCTGCATCCGCGTTTAGCAACGGCAGCCCAGCGTCAGCAGTACACGTCGATGGAAATCCCTGCTCGCGCAGGGGATATCGTTGACCGTCGCGGCAGGCTGCTAGCGACATCGATGGCTCGTCCCAGCCTGTATCTGGTTCCTAAGAAGATTCTCGATCGGAAAGCCTACGCGGAATCTGCCTGCACGGCTTTGAGCACAACTGCTGCTGAACTCGAAAAATTTCTCAACAAACATGCGACCAAGGGCTTCGTCTGGTACGAACGTCGCATCACCTGGGAACGGGCCCGGGCATTTCGCGAACTGAAGATGCCACGCGAGACGTTTGGCTTTCAGGACGAATTTCTGCGCGAGTATCCTTACGGCGATCTCGCCTGCCATGTTCTTGGGCTGCGACAACTCGATAACCAGCCGTTTGGTGGTCTTGAAGCAGCGATGAATGACCTGCTGGCGGGGACACCGGAAGTCTGGCATGTTCAGCGTGACGCGCTGGGCAAGGTCGTGGAAGTCTTCCCAAACGACGAGGCAGAAGACGACGTCAACCAGGGCAGGACCGTCACGAGTACGATCGATATCGTCCTGCAGAAACAGACTGAGGAAGTCCTCGACGAACTCATGACCAAGCACGCCCCCAAGAGTGCCTGCGCGATCGTCATGGCCCCCAAGACCGGCGATGTCCTCGCACTCGCCTCACGGCCGTCTTACAGCTATGCAGATCTTGCCCATGTCCCGGAAGGCGGGTGGCATAACGGCGGGTTGACGATCCAGTATGAGCCCGGCTCGACCTTCAAACCATTCATCGTCGCGATGGCGTTGCAGAATGGCTATATCACCAAAGACGAGATGATCGACTGCGAACGAGGCGCCTATCGCATGGGCCGACGAACCCTGCACGATACGCACGCCTACGGCTTGCTCTCCCTCACCGACGTCCTCGTCAAATCAAGTAACATCGGCATGTCGAAGATCGGCGAGAAAATGGGCAATGACGCCCTCTTCGATGCCATCACTCGCTTCGGCTTCGGTCGACGCACCGGCATCGAACTGACCGACGAACTCCCCGGCCTTGTCCGTCCTCTCGAACAGTGGACTAGCTATTCAACTGGCTCCGTCACGATGGGCCAGGAAATCTCCACTACGCCCCTTCAGATCCTCACGGGCACCTGCTGTCTGGCGAATGGCGGTCGCCTCATCAAACCACGCATCATCCGCGACGATGAGCATCTCCCCGTCTCATCGCAGGTCGTTAGCCCAGAGATTGCCCGCTGGCTGATCGAAGGCCCGATGGTCGAAGTCGTCAAACGCGGAACTGGCAAAACAGCTCAGCTGAAAGACTACACCGTCTTCGGCAAAACAGGAACCGCGCAGAAGTTCGACACAGAGACCGGCCAATACTCTCACAGCAAAATGATCTGCTCCTTCGTCGGCGGCGCCCCCGCCAACGATCCTCAGGTCTGCGTCATCGTCACCGTCGACGAACCAACCAAAGGCGGCACTGCTTATGGCGGAGTCGTCGCAGGCCCCTCCTGCGCCAAAATCATCGACCGTGTTCTCAAGACGATGAAAGTCGTAGAGAAACGCGACCTGGCCTCAGAAGAAAGTGATACCAACCACAGATAAAAATATGAGCCAGTCCTCTTATTCATCGTAGGGTGCTGGTGAGTCTTCGAACCGCACCAAATGCGTTTCCATAATCCAAACGACTGTCGTAACCACATTTGGTGCGGTTCGCAAAGCCTCACCAGCACCCTACATTAAGTCCACCTACGTTAATCTGCGGTTCAACTCTTCTTCTTATCCGTGCAAATCCGTGTCCATCCGTGGTGAACTCTTCAAATTACCACCACTAATTCGTCACCGTTACATTATTGACAAATGCCATCCCCGCATCGAGGCAGCACGACGCCTTGTTGACGAGTGTTTTGACGTAATAGCTGTCGACTATACCTGTCACGGTCACACCATAACAGGTCGACTCAATCCGCAGGTCTCGGACCTGGTTTCTCGTTTCGTCCAGGATCATCCGTTGAACGACATCGGTAATCGCCTGCACGCGCAGGTTCAACATCGCAGCTCGTGACTGGTAAGCCGATTCCGGGACAAGTCCATCGAGTCCCGTCAGTCGTTCCTGAAGAATCGATTCGCAGCCATTCGCCGAGGCTGCTTCGCGGTGACCGCGCTCGTTAACGATTGCTAATACTACATCAGTTGGGGACATGCCCCTCGTTGCCTCAATCATCGTTCCTCCGTGCCGTCCAACAGAAAATGTCGAATCGTGAACGCTTGGGTGTTTGGCCCGAACGGGGTCGATGCGGAGCGGGGAAGCGTCTTGCGCCTGCCTGCACGACTTGCAATCAAGCGTCCTCCTGGACGCGTGGATGTAATGCGAAGTTGTTTATACGACTGTCTCATCGAATAAGTCAACGTGATTCCGGGAATCTTCACGACTTCCCGTCAGATAGAGTGGTCTCCTTTTCCTTCATGCCTCGACCTGATACCTTTGCAGTTCATCAAAACCCAAAATTCAAGGACCGAAACGGGCCCCCTTCACATGCCTCGCGATTTCAAGACGGAAGCTCTCTCCCACGACCCGATCCACGGCTACATCCCGTTCGTTTCCAACGTCGGCCTGCCTCCCGGTGAGATCTCCGAACAGGATATTATCGACCATCCCTGGGTCCAGCGGATGCGTCATATTCACCAGCTCCAGACGGCTCACTTCGTCTTCCCGACCGCAGAACACATGCGTTTCCAGCACATCCTGGGCGCCATGCATCTGGCGTCTCGCGCGATCGAACTCTGGTACGACTCGCTGGCGGAATCTTGTCCGAATACCCCCTCAAAAGCCTATGTCGAAAGCCTCGTCCGCATGGCGGCGCTGCTGCACGACATCGGCCACGGCCCCTTCGGCCACTTCTTCGATGACAACTACTCGGCTCAGTACAACCTGACGCACGAAGATATCGGCGCTCACATCATCCAGAATGTCCTGGGCGAAGCACTGCAGGGAATCCGTCGCAACCCCAACGGCATGCTCAAGCCTCTCGAAATCCTTGACCCGCGACAGATCGCCTGGCTGATCAAACGCCCCAAAGACAACCAGACCGAAGGTCATCCCGACTGGTTGAAGAAGCTGCGTTCGATGTTCTCAGGCATCTACACCGTCGACAACATGGACTTCGTTCTGCGTGACGCCTACATGTCCGGATACAACACGAAAGCCTTCGACGTCTGGCGATTGCTGCATTACAGCTTCTTCACGCCACAAGGCCTGACCATCCACGTCCGCGGCTTGCCGACGCTGATCAACTTTGTGGAAACCCGCGCGAACCTGTTCCGCACGATTTATTTCCATCGCACGGTGCGAGCCTTCGACATCGCGATTGAAGAGGTCTTTCAGGAGACGATGCAGCAGCTGTTCCCGGGCAACCCGCTGGAGCACCTCGACGACTACCTGCTGCTGACGGAGTCATCGTTCTTCGTTGATGTCAGCCGGTTCCGTAAGAGTTCCGACCCTGCTGTCCAGGAGTTGGGACGCAAGTGGGCCCAGATTCTCAACCGCGAATTCACCTGGCACATGGCCTGTGAGCGAGTCCTCAACTTCCACTCCGCCAGCGCCGAACGGATGACGATTTTCTCGGAGACGGAATTCGTTGAGAAACGTGTCCGTCAGCATCTCCCCAAGGAGATCCGCGACATCCCCCTCCGCTGCGATTCGCGCAAGCACTATCACCGTCCCCGCGGCCGTCTCCCGATGGGTGGCCAGAACTACCTGTTCGACCCCGGCCACGGCGGCCCGGTTGAACTCCACGACGACGAACTCTTCCGCCAGCTGCCCATGAGCTTTTTGATCTTCCGCATCTACGCCCACAACAACCAATACGACGACCAGCTCAACGCCGCTCTTAATCAGGTTCTGGGTGATGTGAATGATGATAAGACGAATATGTAGAGTGCTCGATGAGGGTCTGTCCTCGCCACTGTCCCGCGTTGCGCCGACTCACCCGTGAATCTACGACGAATGGTGTGTCGTGGTTATGAAACCAGCCGAAGCCTTCATGGTCCCTGCAACCCGGTTTCAGTGCGCACACCTCGACTCTTTCCTGAGTCAATCCCTTTGGTCGACGACTGCAATCCGTTATCTTGCTTGTTCACGCTGATGTTGCACCTCGCTTCACGGCAGTCTGGACTCGTCTGAAGGTACACCATGAAAGTTGTCATCGTTGGTGCTGTTGCAGGTGGCGCCTCGGCTGCGGCTCGCTTACGCCGTCTCAATGAGTCCGCTCAGATTATTCTCTTCGAGCGAGGTTCGGAGCCATCGTTTGCCAATTGCGGCCTCCCTTACTATATCGGCGGCATCATTTCCGAGCGACAAAAGCTGCTCGTTGCTCCCAAGAAGCTCCTCAAGGAGCGCTTTCGTCTCGACGTTCGCACTCGTACGAATGTCGAGTCCATCCATCTCGAAGCCAAGACTATCACTGCTCGTGACCTTGAAACGGGTGAAATTACCGAGGAGTCGTTCGATAAACTGATTCTCGCGCCCGGCGCCTCTCCACGACGGCCTGACATCCCCGGGGCAGAATCTGACCGTCTTTTTTCATTGCGTGACCTATCGGACGCTGACCGTATCCATGCTCAAACAGCCTCCGCGAAATCCGCCATCATCATCGGCGGTGGCTTCATTGGCATCGAAATGGCCGAGAACTTCATTCACCGCGGGTTGAAGACAACTCTCATCCAGCGTGATTCTCAACTCATGACACCTTTTGACCCCGAGATGACCACTCCACTCCTTATGGAACTCAGGGCTCGCGAGGTCGACGTGCGTCTCAACGCAGCCCCTGCGAGTTTCACGACAGACGATCAATTCCACGTTCATCTCGCCTCCGGTGAAACCGTCACCGCAGACTTTGGCATCCTCGCTGTCGGTGTCCACCCTGAGAACGGACTCGCCGTGAACGCGGGTCTAAAAACGGGGCCACGCGGCGGTATCGTCGTTAACGCTCACATGCAAACCTCTCATCCAGATATCTATGCCGTCGGCGACGTCATTGAAACTCGGAGTTTCCCTGCCAATGCCCCTGTCCAAGTCCCACTCGCAGGTCCCGCCAACCGTCAGGGCCGCATCGCTGCGGATCACATTGCGTCTCGCAACTCAAGATTCCGCGGTGTCCAAGGAACTGCGATTCTGGGAGCTTTCAACATCGCCCTCGCGATGACCGGTGAGAGTGAGAAATCACTCCGGCGCGCGAACACTTCCTATCAGAAAATCTATATTCACCCTGCCAATCATGCTGGCTACTACCCCGGCGCCAAAGGCATGAGTCTGAAGCTCCTGTTCGATCCGGCCTCGGGCAAGATCCTTGGAGGTCAAGCCGTGGGAGGTGAAGGAGTCGATAAGCGCGTTGATGTCATCTCAATCGCCATCCAGGCCGGCATGACGGTCTTCGACCTTGAAGAAGCAGAACTTTGCTACGCCCCTCAATTCGGTTCCGCGAAAGATCCTGTCAACATGGCCGGATTTGTGGCCTCTGGTGTCATCCGCGGCGATCATCCTGTTGTGCATCTTGCTGATCTTAACGAAGCCCATTATCTGCTTGATGTTCGCACGCCAGCCGAATTTGCAGCCGGCGCCCTTCCCGGCGCCATCAATATCCCGATTGATGAACTTCGTGAGCGTCTGAGCGAACTTCCTCAAGATCGCCCGATCGCAGCGTACTGCAAGGTTGGCCAGCGTGGCTACAACGCGACTCGTCTGCTCATGCAGCATGGCTTCCCCGTTCAGAATATCTCAGGCGGATACACAACGTATCAACTGACGCAGCCTCTGGTCTCAACTCGATGAGAAAGTTGTGAATGGAATTGACCTGTCCGGTTGTTTCCTTTATGACCTGAGAGGTACGGCTTATTACATTCTCACCGTCTGAAATTCCACAGGAACGCCCCCATGTTGAAACGGATTCGCTTCAGTTTGTCTTTGACGCTCGCGGCGCTGGTCGCCGTCACAGGCTTGTCGACACCAGCCGCTACAGCAGCTGATGTTCGTTGCGACGCACGTCTGCCTGAAAATGTCTACTTCCTGATCTCTGTTCCTAACCTGACCAAGACCAAAGAAGCATTTTTCAAAACCCGCACGGGTCAAGCGTTCTCGGATCCCGCTTTTAAGCCGTTCTTCGAGCAGTTCGAATCGAAGATCGAAGAGATGAAGACCAAGTTCGAAGAAGAAATGGGTTTGCCGATTGCTGACTTCCTCGATATTCCTCAAGGTGAAATCACGTTCGCTGTCCTGAAACCACCGCGCAGCTCCCTTGCCGGCGCCGCCATGCTGGGTTACGGCGAATCGGAGAAGACTGTCAAAGAACTTCTCGCCAAACTCGACGATCAGATGAAGGAAGAAGGTGCCGAAAAGAAGACTAACACTGAAACCGGTGTCGAAATCTATGCGTACCACTTCCCCGATAGTGATGCACCTCTCCAGGCTGAATTCACATACTTCATGAAAGACAAGACTCTGGTCATGACCAGCAGCTTGGCATGTGCCAAGTCGATCATTTCACGCTGGGACGGCAAGAACACCGAGACCTTCGCTCAGGAAGAATCCTGGATGAAGATCCTCGACTCCTGCAAAGTTCCCGGCGATGCTGACTTTCTTGTTTACCTGAACCTGATCGATCTGGCTCGCGTTGGTATTGCTGCTGGCGGTGAAGCGACTGCTCCTGCTCAAATGGTCCTCGGATTCCTGCCTGTTCTTGGACTCGATGGTTTCAAAGCTGTCGGCGGTCTGGCCAAACTCGATGCTGACAAACTGGATTCGATCAGCAAAAGCCTGATCATCGTCACTCAGCCAACCACCGGGATTCTCAACATGTTCAAGCTGGAAAAAGGCAACTTTGCTCCAGCCAAATGGGTTCCTGAGAACACCTTCAGCTACACTGCCTTTGATTGGGACGTTGTTGCCGCTTACAAAGCTGTCGAAACCATGGTTGATTCATTCCAGGGACCGGGCGCCACTGCTGACGCCCTCGACGGTGCCGAACAACAAATCGGTCTTCACCCAAAGACAGATGTCATCGACGCGCTGACTGGTCGCTTTGATATCGCTCAAGTCGCTGGTGACGAAGAAGACATCACTCCGACCTTCTTCGTCAGCATTGGCTTCAACAAAGAAGAAGCAGCTGAGAAAATTCTTGGCATCCTGGCCGAACAGGAAGTCATCGTCGAAGTCGAAGATGAGGCCCAACCTTCTGACGACGTGACCGTGTATATGATCAACCCAGACAACATGGGTGGTGACGAAGACGCAAACGTGATCTACGTCGCCTACTCTGGCGAGGCGTTCCTCATTGGCAGCAGTGAAGAAATCGTCATGAACGCGATCAATGAAGAAGAGCCAGAAAAATCTCTGGTCAATGATGCGACTTATAAGGCAGCTGCCAAGCAGTATCCCAAAGACGTCCTGCTTTACTCGTACACCAATGCAGGCTTGGCACTCAAGGGTTACTATGAGCTCCTGAGACTGGAAGGCCCTGACGCCCTCGACGCAACTGGCCAACTCAGCCAGACCTTCGAAGGCATCGACTTCTCTCTCCTCCCGGAATTCAGCAAGATCGAGAAGTACTTCTCCGCCAAGGGCAGCTACATGCTCGAACACCCAGAAGGCGCGATCTCAACGGAATTCTCCACGAAGTAACTCTCTGTCCCTTCTCCCTTGAGGGGAGAAGGTGCCCGAAGGGCGGATGAGGGTGGGGCACAGGCGCTTGCCGAATCCCATTCACTTCGAAAGACAACCGGCAAAGTCTCTCCCGATTCTGCCTGTGTATAAGCAAATCAAAAGGCGGTCTGACATCCAGTCAGATCGCCTTTTTTCATGAAGTGTCACGATTATCCCGACCCCTCAACAAACCCACACAAAAATGAGTTGGAACTCCTCATGAGTATGCTATAACGAAGTCGCCGCTCGCCTTCTCGGAAGATCGAAGTTCACTCGCAGGAAATGCTCTCGAAAGCAGCCAGATGTATCACGCCGAACACGTGCCGGGTCTCAATTCACTGGTCGATCTCTTCAACGAAGTCATTCGTGAACAATGCGGCGACGCGTTAACGGATACCATGAGCCGCATACGCCGTCTCGCGTTCGAACGCCGTGCAGGGATCCCCGGTGCCGAAGACCGGCTACTGAAAGAAATTCAACGCGTTTCAGCTGATGATCTCCGTTCGATCATCCGCTGGCTGAGCACCTACTTCGACCTTGCCAACCTTGCCGAAGACCATCAGCGTATTCGCACGCTGGAACAACGTCATAAACAGGCCTCCTCTCAAAAAGTCACACCACGCGAATCAATCAGTGAAGCGATCGCGATTCTCAAGAAGCAAGGCCTCACCGCGGGTCAGGTTCAAAGCTGGCTTGATCGCCTTCTAATTGAGCCCGTCTTCACCGCTCACCCCTCTGAGGCAAAGCGTCGCACGACACGCGAACTCCTCCGCGGCTTGCGTCATAACCTCCCTGCCTACGATCAGCCCGGCGATCCCAATATCCTCTCCAACCCCAGCACCCTGCTATGCGACCTGACAGTCCTCTGGCAGACCGATTCACTTCGTCCTCAACGGCCTGGCGTCCTGAGCGAAGTCGAACGCGGGCTCTTCTTCGCAGAGTCTCTCTGGGATGTCATTCCTCTCGTCTATAAAGAAATGCGAGCCGCGCTCGAAGAGCACTACCCGCACCACCAGTTCGAGATGAAGCCCTTCTTCTCGTTCGGCACCTGGATCGGCGGCGACCGGGATGGACACCCTTTTGTCACTGCGGACATTACCAGACAAACGATCGGCCTTCTCCGTTCCGCCGCGATCGCGCGTCACCTGAAATGGACTCGTAAGCTGCTCCGCGTCTTCGTCATCTCTGACCAGCAGATCGGCACGTCGGAAGAACTCAAGCAGCAACTCGAACAACGCTGCAGCAAGTGGCCCAAACTACTCAAACGCGTCGAACGCTCTTCTCCCTTCGAACTTTATCGTCGCTGGCTGAAAACCATAGAGTATCGCCTGGAAGCCTCACTCGAAGAAGCCAGTGAGGGAGAACGCTTCGAGAAAGACGCTCCGTACTTTGAGCCGGATGAACTCCGTCGCGACCTCGAACTCGTCCGCAGCAGCCTCCTGACTCACCAGGGACAGCGGATCGTCGATGAATATCTCCAGCCCTGGATGGACCTTCTTGCGACTTTTGGCTTTCACTTCGCCTCCCTCGATATCCGTCAGGATTCCCTGACCCATCGACAGTCCATCGAAGAACTCCTCAAAGCCGGCGGTTGCGTTACTGATGCCGAACTCGATTCCGAAGAGGCGTGGATCAAGCGCCTCTGCCAACTCGACGCCTTTCCGGACATCAAGCTCGACAGCCTTTCGGAGACGACTCAAGAGGTCATCGCCACCTTCGAACTTCTCGTCGAACTTCACCATCGCTATGGCAAACGAACCCTCGGCGGTTACATCATCAGCATGACCCACCACGTCAGTGATGTCCTGACCGTCCTGTGGTTCTGGAATGCTGTCTGGAAAAAGGCTTATCCGAAGGAAGAAGTCCCTTACCTGCCGATCATTCCTCTGTTCGAGACCATCGAAGACCTCCAGAACGGCACCGAGATCACCGAGACGCTTCTCAAAAACGACGTCTACCGCTCTTACCTCAACAAAGCCGTCACCGCCCACCAGATCATCATGGTCGGCTATTCAGACAGCACCAAAGACGGCGGCTATCTCACTGCTGCCTGGAACCTCATCCGCACCCAGGAGCAACTGGCGCGGCTGGCTGAAGAGCAACACGTCGGCCTGACTATCTTCCATGGTCGTGGCGGCTCACTTGGTCGCGGCGGTGGACCTGCAGCCCGGGCGATTCAATCTCTGCCACCGAAGGCTGTCGGCGCGAAACTTCGTATTACTGAGCAAGGCGAAGTCCTCGCGGAACGCTATGACAACCCGGTCATCGCCCACCGTCACCTCGAACAATTGACACACGCAACGCTCGTCGTCAGCGCCTCCAACGAAGAAGGCATGCCCACTGACTGGGCCAGCACGATGGACGAGATGTCGGCCCTTGCCCTGAAGAAGTACCGCGAACTTGTCGAACACGACGACTTCCTGACTTACTTCGACAAAGCCACTCCGATCAGCGAAATCGAAGGGCTCCCGATCGGCTCACGCCCTGCCAGACGGCGTGCCCGCAAGTCACTGCGTGATCTCCGCGCCATTCCCTGGACGTTCGCCTGGACACAGTCCCGTCACCTGATTCCTGCCTGGTATGGCTTCGGAACGGCTATTGAACAGTATGTCGATGCCAACGGCGGAGACTGGATCAAGCTTCAGTCGATGTATCAGAAATGGCCCGTCTTCCAGGCCATCATCGACAATGCCGAACTCGCCCTCGCCAAAACGGACATCGACATCGCCCACCGCTATGCACGTTTGGCGGGCCAATCAGGCGAGTCGATTTGGACCCGTTTCCGCGAAGAATTCCAGCGCACCAGCGGCTGCATCTGCCTCATCACCGGCCAGCACGACCTCCTGGAACGAACGGCCTGGCTCGGCAAATCGATCTCCAGTCGCAATCCTTACGTCGATCCGCTCAACCTGATTCAGATCGAGCTGATGACTCAAACCCGGGCTCAAGAAGAACAGTCCGAGCAGGTCCAGGAACTGATCCGCCTCACCATACAAGGAATTGCTGCCGGTTTGAGAACCACTGGCTAACGATTTGCAGCTCGTTCCTTCTCCCTTGAGGGGAGAAGGTGCCAAGAGGGCAGGGGAGGGTGGTTGATGCGCAACAGCAGACACTCAACGCCTGCTCGACTCAAGGGATAATTCCGTACTTCAACCACCCGCCAACCGGATCCCCGAAAACTGCCAGCGCGTCTCCGGCGGAAAGAAGTTGCGGTACGTCGACCGAATATGATCGGTCGAAGTCGCAACCGAGCCACCTCTTAACACATACTGATTGCACATAAACTTCCCATTGTATTCCCCGACCGCTCCTGCTGCCGGCTGAAATCCGGGATACGCAACATATGGACTCGACGTCCATTCCCAGACGTCACCGTAGAATTGATGCGACGACGTCATCCCGCGATGCGTCGGCCCGGCGGGATGAATCACTTCAGATCGCTCCAGCAGGACGTCCACAAAGCGCCCATCAATCGGCTCCTCTCTGGCAGCGATTTCCCATTCCGCCTCACTCGGCAGCCGTTTCCCGGCCCAGCGTGCATATGCATCCGCTTCGAAGAAGCTGACATGTGTGACTGGCGCATTCAAATCGATGTCGGCGAGTCCCGCCAGTGTGAACGACTTCCACTCGCCCCCGCTTTGTTTCCAATACAAGGGGGAAGTCCACTTGTTCTCCTGAACTGTGCCCCAGCCCATCGATAACCACAGCTCTGAGCGTTGATATCCGCCGTCGTGCATGAACGCCAGATAGTCGCCGTTCGTCACCAGTCGATCATCAACGTCGAACGCGTTCAGATAAACTTTGTGACGCGGGCCTTCGTTGTCGTAAGCGAACCCGTCTGCTTGATGCCCAATTTCATACAGCCCACTGCCATACGACAGCGAATTCACTCCACTCTGCTTTAAGCTGACAGCCAGGGTCAATGTCTCGTCGTAGACGATCCCAAGTGGATGCTGACTCAGGACGTGCTTGATATCTGTGAGAATCAGTTCCTGATGCTGTTGCTCGTGATGAAGCCCCAGCTCAATGAGTCCCTGGACATCATGATCAAGCGATGACGATTCCAATAATCGCAACATCGCTGCATCCACATGCTGACGATAAGCTGCGACCTCCGCGACCGTTGGTCGCGACAGAAATCCACGCTGACTTCGAGGAAACTGCTCGCCGACGCCGTTGTAGTACGAGTTGAAAAGATACTCATACTCGGGACGAAACACGCGATAATCGGCTGTCTTCTTCAGAATGAACGTCTCAAAAAACCAGGTCGTGTGCGCCAGATGCCATTTGGCGGGGGAA